>JBNKJW010000102.1:0-23716 GCA_050291445.1 Bacteroidales bacterium
TAGGCGAACTGTGGACAGAGAACTGAAGACTGATAATGAGAACTTAAAAAAGATGAAACAAATCATTTCAACAACCCTAATAGCATTAGTTGCCTTGGCAACTCACTCCTGTTCTACCTCCTCAGCCAGGGAAAACGAAGACTTGGAAAAACAACAATACGCAACCGAAAGCAACCCCGTTGAAATAATTGTTCTTAAAAAAGCAACCTTCAACAAAGAATTAATTAGCAACGGCAAACTAAAAGCCCACAAAAAATGCGAACTCCACTTTGAACTTTCAGGTTATTTAACCAGTTTTTTTTGCTAAAAATTGGACAAGAATGAGCCATGCATATCTTAAAAAGTAGAATAATCCGTATTACTCGCGGAAAACATTATTTAGGGCCTATACAAATAACACCTCGCATATATTTTCCTGACTTCCGCACTTTTTTCATGCATTTTAACTTAACTGTCATTTAATCAGGCGAATAATAAAAAATGATTTTGATTTTGGGTGTCCCAGGGCTATCTTTATAGGATGTATGTTAGGAAAAAGAAGAATAAAAGTGAAGTTGTAAGCATCCAAATTATAGACAAAAGCTCTGGTAAATACAAAATGATAAAAACCATAGGTAGCTCTGATAACCCAACTGAGATTGACAAGCTTTATAGGAAAGGGAAATTGTTTATTTCAAGCTATGAAAACCAGCAGTCAATTGATTTCGATACCAGCAATTTTTTCTATAAGGTAAAAGAAAGCATAAAGAATATTGAAATTGCAGGAGTCGAGCTACTGTTAGGCAAGTTATATTCAGAAGTTGGCTTTGATCAGGTAGATAGTGAGCTGTTCCGTTACTTGGTTATTGTTCGCCTTTCGCACCCTGCAAGCAAATTGAAAACGGCAGAATATTTAGGTCGGTATTTCTCGGTAGACATTAACGAAGACAAAATTTACAGGTATATGGACAAGCTCTATGAAGAGCAAAAAGAGCTTATCCAGCAAATTAGCTACAAGCATACCTTGGCAACATTGGGAAATCAAATCAGTGTGGTATTTTATGATGTGACCACCCTTTATTTTCAAATAGACAATGAAGATGAAACCAGGAAACGAGGTTTTTCAAAAGATGGGAAGCATCAGCTCCCTCAAATAGTTTTGGGTCTTTTGGTCAGTGTGGGGGGCTATCCTTTGGCTTTTGAAATTTTTGAAGGCAATAAATTTGAGGGACACACAATGTTGCCAGTATTAGAAGGTTTTATGCAAAAGTTTAACTTGGGAAAGCCTGTAATTGTTGCAGATTCTGGCCTGCTTTCAAATGAAAATATTACAAATTTACAAGAGAAAGGGTATGGTTTTATACTTGGGGCTAGGATTAAAAACGAAAGCAAACAAATAAAAAAGAAAATATTTGGACTTGGGCTAAAAAATGGGGAGAGCGGAGTGATTGAAAAAACAGGGCAACAAAAGCTCATTGTCAGTTATTCCGAAAAAAGGGCAAAAAAAGACAAACACAACAGAGAGAAAGGCTTAAAAAGGCTGGAAAAAGGGATAAAATCAGGAAAACTAACAAAATCAAATATCAACAAAAGGGGATATAATAAATATTTAAAAATGGATGGGGAAATTGAGCTGAGTATCGACAAAGAAAAATTCGAGGAAGACGGGAAATGGGATGGGCTAAAAGGCTATTTGACAAACACATCCCTTTCAAAAGAAGAAACAATTGAAAATTACAAACATCTTTGGAAAATCGAAAAAGCTTTTAGGGTGGCAAAACATGATTTAAGAATCAGGCCAATATACCATTGGCTACAAAAAAGGATCGAGTCCCATATTATCATCAATTTTGCTTCCTATAAAATTTATAAAGAGCTGGAGCGCCAACTTGAAATTAAAAAATCAGATATAAGTCCAGAAAAAGCAATTGAAATTTCTAAATCAATTTATGCAGTCCAAATCATGAACCCCTTAACAGATCAGCTTGCAAGGCAGGTGTTGATTCTGAATGAAGAGCAGAAATACCTAGCTGGTTTATTCAATTTTTGATTTGGGTGTCCCAGTGCGGAAGTCAGGAGGGTTAACCTTTGCTAAATGCCATAGTGCGCTATTTTCATAGCTTCTATTGCATAAGCCAGGTTTAACTTCAGTGCCAAAAGTATATGACAACATATTTTTAGTACCTGGTAGTTTTTAGAAGTACTTTACCAAAAATAACTTTGGGTACATAAGTTCTTGATTTATAAAAGTAAGGCATCAAGCTAAATTTGTAATCCCATTAGAATACCTTAATGGCGTAAACAAACCCATCATCAGAGCCAAATATTACTTTGTTTTCAAAAATAACTGGTGGAGAATGAATATTTGCAGTTCTGTCGATGTATTTTCCATACTTTTTACCTTCATGGACTTGTTTAAAAGTATATTTCTTCAGGATTCTTCCTGTTTTTTTATTAATCTCATACAGTGAATTGCTTCCAATGTATAAATTATCACCTTTTATACAGGCATTTCCCCAAATTCTGCAATCTAATTTGGTTTGCCATTTCAATTGACCGGTTTTTGCATCAAAGGCGTGGAATAATTTTTGGTCTGAGCTACCCATAAAAATAGTCTCATCTGAGATAACAGGCCCTCCAATCAACCACTGGTCAGTAGGGCTTTTATAGACCCAGTCTTTTCTGCCAGACTCAATATCAATTGAATACAACCTACTACTTC
Source organism: Bacteroidales bacterium (assembly GCA_050291445.1). GTDB lineage: Bacteria > Bacteroidota > Bacteroidia > Bacteroidales > NBLH01 > NBLH01. Next base: position 2,702 of record JBNKJW010000102.1, read on the forward strand.
GTCCTGCAAAAATCACCAAATTCTTAAAAATTTTTGGTTGCCCATGAATTGAATTTTTCCATCCGTAAATCGCGTCTTTTTTGGTGTCGTATTGCCATTTCTCTTTGCTGGTATTCAAATCATAAGCATACAATTATTTATTTTAGTTTGAATTTGCAATCATCCAAATCTGCATCAAAATCGTTAATCAAGGCATTCACAGGGTATTCAAAAAGCGTTCAAGAAACAATCAGGGCATTCTTTTGCAGTTGAAATCCTTTTGATTATTTTCGCAACTGCTTGATATGTTTAAAAATGAGCCATAAGGATAGTATTTTCATAAAAAAGTGCAGAGACCAACTGGAGAAGCGCCTGAACTGGCTAGATAGCAACAACTTAAAACAAAGTGGTTATCAATATCTTGGTGATTTGGTATTTGAAAAAAACTATGAAGAAGCTGAAAAAAATGCAACTGTCCCGCAAAAAATAAAAAACAGCAACTTTGAGCCTGGACTGGTTTGCCAAAACTGCTTTATCTTTATTTAGGGCTCGCTGAAAAACGCCTAAGCCTATTTAAATTAAATATTTATACCGAATGGTTATCATGTAACGGAAATTAAAATACCCTAACATGCTAATCCTTCGGCATTATACTAGAATCTTTTTAATTTTCTTAATAGCGGTTTAGTATAAGATGCGAAAAAAAGAATCAATAGTAAAGGAATGGATTAACGAGGATGTTTTCCATTTGTTAAAAAACGCAGGAAAAATATATACCCAGGAATTGAAGCGAATGGCTATTGAAGATGTTGACATGCTTAACTTGCTGGTCAAAATATTCCTGACTGATGAAAAAAAACTCAGTTGGCATGCAGGTTGGGTGTTATTTAAATTAGCTGAAACACACACCGAACTTCTTGAAAAACATGTGCCCTCAATTATTAGAAAGTTACCTAACATGCTTTACAGCCAGCAGGCCCATGCAGCATTAAGAATTATTAAAAATTACGATATTAAAGATGAAGATTTACAGGGAATATTAGTTGATACAGGCATAAAATTCATACTCGAAAATAAATATCCACCCAATTTAAAATACTTTTCAATAGTAATTATTGAAAAAATAGCAAAATACTATCCAGAACTAAAAAATGAACTGGTACTGACTATTGAAGAAGCGCTGCCACACTGGACTACTAATTACATTGTAAAATTTGGCAAAAAAAAGCTGCTGGAGTATTAATCAACTAGCCTACATTATTCATAAAGAATATTATATTTGACTAATAATCAGATTCTTATAAAAAATACATTGAAAATTTATATTTTGCCATTTTTTACAAGTGAGTTTATTTTAATGCATCTGTTGCGTTGCAAAACCCTTGAAATATTATATATCAGCGGATTTTGTCGCTTTGCATCTACATCAAACTAAACTCATGAATTTTGCAGGCTAGGTGCCAGGCTCTTTACCCAAATAAATACAAAGTATTTAGAAAAATACAATGCAATTTACTGCCTAAGTAACAGGTCTTTAACAAGCAGATAACGAACCTCGCTCAAAATATTATCAAAACAGCGCGTAACTTCGAAATTTTTATAACTTTATCATTGTATTTGATAGTTCATGATAAAAAAACCCACATACTTACTTAAAATCAGTTCAATGCATAAGGTTATATTTTTCTTATTTTCAATTATTTATAGTATTTCAAGTGGGGCTCAAACCCAATCGGTTTTTGCTCGCTTTCCGGCTATTAGCCCTGATGGAAAACAAATTGCCTTCTCTTACCAGGGAGATATCTGGGTTTCGTCCATTGAAGGAGAGCAGATCCATAGAATTACCATTCACCAAGCCTACGAAAGCAACCCTAAATGGAGCCCCGATGGAAAACAAATTGCTTTTTCGAGCAACCGCTTCGGAAACAATGATATTTTCGTAATCAATGCCGCTGGCGGAACTCCAAAACGTATTACTTATCATTCTTCAAACGACGATTTAACAGATTGGACAAGAAGTGGTGCCTTACTATTTGAAACCAACAGGAATTTTAAGCAGGTAGAACGAGATGCTGAAATACAATTTGTTTCATCGGAAGGAGGAACTCCTGTTAGGTTGTTAGATGCTTTTGGAACTGAAGCAGTGATGTCGCCGAATGGTAAATTAATTGCCTTTGTACGCGGTTCTTGTCGAATTTCACGCGAAAATTACACAGGTTCCGCCAATCGAGACATATGGCTGTATAACACTGAAAACAAAACATTTACACAACTAACTAACTTTAAGGGGCAAGATTATCACCCGGTTTGGGATTCAGCTTCGCAATTGTATTTTTTAAGTGCCCGAAGTGGAAAATATAACATCTTTTCTCTTCAATTAGATGAAAATGGAAAAGCAAGCGGACAAGCCAGGCAAATTACCACCGAAAAAGAGGATGAAATTAGGTATTTTGATATAAGTAATGACAATGGTACCATTGTTTACGAAAAAGATGTGAATCTATACAAAATAAGTACATCAGGAGAGACTGCAACCAAAATTGCATTAAATATTGCGACAGATTATCGGTTTTATCCCTACGAAACCAAAAATTACAGTTCTGAGATGGATGAATATCAGGTTTCGCCAAATGGAAAATACACAGCATTTGTAGTTCATGGTGAAGTGTTTATTACTGAAAACGACAAGAAAAAAAGCCTTACAAAAAATATCAGCAATACAGCAGCCAGAGAAAAAAATGTATGCTGGCTGAACGATTCTGCTTTGATTTTTTCGTCTGACAAAGATGGTCAATACGATCTTTATCTTGCAAAATCAACTGATAATAAGCAATATAACTTGTTTAAAACCTTAAAGCACACAGTAGCTAAAATTTCCAACAGTCAGCTTGACGAACACTCCTCAAGGGTATCACCAGATGGGAAAAAGATTGTTTTTATAAGAGGGGGCAATTGGGGTAAAATGAGTTTTGTTGCAGCAGATATTGATAAAAATGGAACTATCAGTAATGAAAAAATACTACAAGAAGGCTGGAACAAACCCGAGGGTATTCAATGGAGCCCCGATAGCAAATGGCTGGCTTTTTCAATGGAAGATTTAACATTTAATTCCGAAGTATACATTCAGTCGGCAAATGGTACTGGAAAAGCTGTAAATGTAAGCATGCATCCTCGTGGCGATTACTCACCTGTATGGAGTCCTGATGGTTCTAAACTCGGTTTTATTTCGGCACGTAACAACCAGGATAATGATATTTGGTATGTCTGGTTGAAAAAAGAAGATTTTCAAAAAACAAAGGAGGATTGGGAAGAAGAAGATGAGGAAAAGCCAGACGAAACACCAAAAAAGGATGAAAAAAAGGGCAAATCAAAAGGGAAAGATAAAGCAAATAAAAACCTGGTTACACCCATCCAGATTGACTTTGATTTAATCCATGAAAGGCTTGTTCAACTGACTAATTTATCAGGAGATGAAGGAAATATTGCCATCTCAAAGGAGGGAAAAACTTTTTATTTCAGTTCCATGCAGCCCGGACAAAAAGGAAGTGACCTATTCTCAGTAAACTGGGATAAATCCGAAATGAAAGAAGTAACAAAAGGAGGACAATCACCCAACAAGGTACAACTGGAAGATGATGGTAAGTTTTTGTATATGAGCACAAAAGGCAAACTTTCAAGAATCAGCACTTCAGGCAAAGAACTGGAAAACCTTCCTTTTAATGCTAAAATGACTATTTTGTATAAAGATGAGCTAAACCAGGTTTTTGAAGAAGGATGGCGTGTATTGCGGGATGGTTTCTATGATCCTGAATTTCACGGGCAAGACTGGAATGCCTTAAAAGCTAAATACAAGCCCTACTGCATGGCTGCCTCTTGCAAAACAGACTTTATGTACATGTACAACAATATGTTGGGTCAGCTTAACGCCAGCCATATGGGCCTTTACGGACGCGACAGAGAACAAACACAATTAGAAAAAACCGGATTGTTAGGTATTGAAGTTAAACCTGTTGCAGAAGGAGTTGAAATTACAAGTGTAGTTCCTAATTCACCAGCAGATAAATTAAAGAGTAAACTTAGTGCCAGCGATGTAATTTTAGCCGTTAATGGAGAAAAAGTTGATAACAAAGTTAGTTTTTGGTCCTTATTGAATAATATGGTTGATATTAAAATACTCTTGCAGGTAAAAAACACAAAAGGTGTACAAAGAGAAGTTGCAATAAGGCCAACAGCAAGTTTAAACAATCAATTGTATGACGAATGGGTGAAGGCAAAAAGAAAGCTTGTAGAAAATTATTCTAAAGGGCGACTTGGTTATTTGCATATCCGGGGAATGAACATACAAAGTTTTGAACGTTTTGAGCGTGAATTAACAGCTGCGGGGCATGGTAAAGAAGCAATTGTGATTGATGTGCGCTTTAACGGAGGAGGTTGGACAACTGACTATCTTATGGCCATTTTAAACGTAAAGCAACATGCTTATACCATACCACGAGGAGCCGTAACAACCTTAAAAGACAACCTGAAATACCGAAATTATTACCCTTTTGCTGAAAGGTTGCCGTTTTTTGCCTGGAACAAGCCATCAATTGCACTTTGCAACGAAAACAGTTACTCCAATGCAGAAATTTTTTCGCATGCCTATAAAAACCTGGGTATTGGAACCCTGGTTGGTAAACCCACTTTTGGTGCAGTAATTTCTACCAGTGGCCAGGGGCTGGTTGATGGTTCATTTATCAGGATGCCCTACCGTGCCTGGTTTATAAAAGCCAATGACAAAAACATGGAAAAAGTACCTGCTGTGCCTGACATTGACATAGATAATTCACCTGATTGCAAAGCAAAAGGAGTGGATGAACAATTGAAAAAGGCTTGTGAGGAGTTATTGAAGCAGTTGGATAAGAAGTAGTTTGTCTGCAAAAGAACTCAAAGTTAATTTTTAGGTTTGCGCCTTTAAGGTTTTAGTTTTTTGTGCTTTGCATTGAGAAATAAGGTTCCTTCAAATATTTAAAAGAAACATTTGCTGTATCAAAATTGTCACTTATTTTTGGTGGAGATTCTAAATCAAAAGCTCTTTGAAACCACCCCTTCTCATAGCCATAGAATTCATGGTTACAAACTCTCTTTTTACCTGTTTCTACAAATGCCGGAGAATATGAATACCTAAATTTACTATAACCATAATCTCCTCCAGCACCACTAATTGGTTCAACCTTTTCAGCCCCTTTAAAAACCAAAAAGAAAGCAAAAAAACCAACGACAACAAACAATCCAATTTTTAGTCCAATTCCTCCCATTGGCTTGTAGTCTTTAGCCAACTCTGTATAAACTGGCACTTCCAGTCCCAAAACATTAGTATCATAATCAATTATCTGATTATCATTCAGTTTAGTCCTATCAGTTTCCTCCCTGTTAGGCCAAAAATTTAAGGAATAAATAAAAATTACAAAAAAAACTATTGTTAGAAACACAAACAAATAATTAGTTGGCTCGTAATATCCAAAGCAATAAAACATAGGCTTATTTTTAATTTTACTCAAAGATATAAAAAAAACAAAACAGCACAAACAACTAAAACGTCAAAAAAAAGACTGCCCCCATCCCCTGAGGCTGCCCCGATTGCTCTTTCAAATAACAATTAATCATCAATCTTTTTAGTCGTATTTATCTACCTTTTATTCTTTTCCTTTTAAATCGTCGGTTAATTTCTTAGCCGCCAAAACTAAAAACATATAGTTCGAGGAGCCTCCGCCCAGCACATATTCAGTTTGTTGCCAGATAAAAGGAAACTCTAATAACTCCGGAAAATCAGGTCGCACAAGGTTGGTACCTGATATTACACCTCCGGGAATAAATGACCAGTCGCCCCTGTTAACTCCGTAAGCTACTGTGGCAGAATTGGTTCCAATGCCAGAGGTGAACGAATTTGTATTTTTCCCAGGATGACTTCCCAAAACAAAATTTAATGCATTAAACATCATATCAGGCTCAAAAATCTCAGGATAATCTTTAACTACAAAGTAGTACCTAAAACCTAATGCCTGAATTCCCCATCCGGCTCCCCAAATATGCGGTTTGTATGGAACCCCATAAGGAGTTTCGTTTGATAATTTTTCAATCTCAGACTTGGATGCCTGAAGGGCTTTTTCTACTTCTTTCGAAAACTTTTTATTACCAATTAATTTATCAGCCCGACCAATAAACCACCCTGTTCGCATTATGTTTTCAGCAATATATGATTTATTTGAAAGGATGAAATCCTTGTATTTCTGTTCTTTTGTTGTTAAAAGCAGTTCAGTTGCAGCCTGAAGTTTTACTCCCAGAAGTCTCTCGCCAACAGGTACAGAATCAAAAAGTGCAACAGCTACGTTAAGTGCCTCATTACTTAAATCGACATTGTAACTTTTCAATACCCTTGACACAGCAGCAAGATGAGCAGACACAGATAATTCTCTGTAAGGATTCTTTTCTGTAAATACCCAGCGATCATCTTCGTTGCCTATCACATTATCAGTCATACTTGCAGCATCGCCAAGCATAACATATTGTCGTAAATTGTTACAAATAATGCCCCTGTATAATCTACCTAAGGATTTATAGCCACTTAAAACTGTTAATGCACCATGTTCGATTTGTTGCAGGATATCCAGCTTACCATCTGGCTGATGGATTTCAGTAACATGCTTGGTTTGATCAATTGTGGTTTCATCAAAATCTACATTAAATTCCTCATGAGCAAGACTAAGAATATAAATTTCCCCACTTTGCGACTCAACCCGTAAATCATAATCGCCAGCATCGTGCCAGCCTCCTTTATTTAATTCTGGAACAATATCACCAGGCTTATATTTTGTCAAAGTGGAACTACCCTGTCTATAACCATCAAAATGGTTATGATCAACAGGAGCCATCAATGCATCATCCATGTGGCACAGTCCGTGCCAAACCCTGTATTTCTCATAGATTTTCATATGGCACATCTGAACTGGCAAAAAATACTCCAATACTGGTTGCCAGGCACCTTTTGTATAAATATCATCATCAATTCTAAAAATACTTGATTTTGAATTGCCATAAACAATTTGATACAGTCCTTCTTCTTTAACATCAGAGAAATCAAATTTCAGGTAATCATACCTAAGAAAACGTCCCCATTCCTTTCCTTTACCTTCTTTTACCAGTTTAGTTCCTTCACTTGTTATTTTTTCAAGTCGAACCAAGTTCCTTTTTTTATCATTTCCGTCTAATTCAATTATTGCCTCTTTTCCCTGCAAAGGATGATAGCCAAGTTGCGAAATTTGTACAACAGGTTCGTATAACCAACCATCAACAGCATTGGGTGTAATTATCCACTCTATTGCATTTTTGGTAGCCCCGGGTGCAACTTCGCTTCTAACAACAAACCAGCCATTATTGTGGTTCATCCTTCCATCTAAAAGCATTAAGTTACCTGTTTTTGATTCTATGGTAACTTTGTTGTAAATATCATCGGGTTGAACAGTAAGCTTTTTACCAACAGCATAAGGTTGAGCAATTATTTCATCAGCATTAATAGGGTTGTAAGTTTCCTTTTTATAACTATCGTCAAGAACAGTTAATCCGCCATTAGGTTGGGTTGGGAAAATACCACCTGTGTTATCCATAATCCATGTTTTTCCCATTAAACTGCCAGGAAACAGTTCAAAGTTAAACCCTACTTTACCAATAAACTCTTCGGGTATTGGTCTGTCTAAATCAACCGTCACTTTAACAGAAGGCCCTTCACCTTTAATTTTTATAGTGTAATAAAATTGAAGTTTCGGATAAAAAACCGGGTTAAAGCCTTTTTTGTTTCTTGAAGAATCAGGATAACAAAGTTTAACAGTTATCAGGTTTTCTTTGATATTAAGTTTTCTATCAATTTGTTTTGGCACAGGCTGCCATTGGCCAGGTGTTGCTTCTAGTCGAATATCTCCATTGGTGGCAACTCTGTTTCCGTGCATTATAACACCTACACCACCCTGATGACCTTCTGGATAAATATCATCAAAAGCCATCACATTAACTCCCTGGTTTTTAAAATAACCTGATGAATCAAGCTGTAGGTTTTGCGCCCAATTGGTTTGACAAAAGAAGAAGAATAAACTAAAAACTAAGAATACTGTTTTTTTTAACATAACATATCTTTTTTCTAAGGGGAGAAATAATTAATTACCAAATATATTAAAAATTAAGACAGCTTTGGCAGTTATTACTTCCCCAATCAATACCTGGAAAAGTTTAACTCTAAGCATTTTAAATATTGTAAATAACATAGAATTAAATATAACTTTTCATACAGTAAACTTTGCTTCAATACTTAAAGGTTAGTGTACTTTTTCTCATTTTATTAAATGAATTCAAATGATATAATTAACTTAAAATAAAACTAATTGTATTTTTAACACCTACTTGGGAGGAAAATATATTTCAGGAAACGTTACGATCAAAGCAATTTAATAACATTTTTTTACAAAATTTGCTTTTTGAAACTCTAATCAAATTATTTACAGAAAATTAAATAACCAACATTTTTAAGCCATATAACATAACAAATCAAAACAAGTGGAAAAGTGTAACTGAAACACTTATTTTTTCAATATGAAATTTTGATGTAATAATAAAACTTCTTATGTTTGCATCATGAAAACCAGCAATGTGTTAAAACAACACCCTATAATTGAAACCCAATTAGCAGACAACACAAACCCTTACATATCAGTAGATTGTGTGATTTTCGGTTTCGATTTTGAGAAGTTGAACGTATTGCTGGTTGAAAGATGCCTTGAAAATGAAAAAGGTGAAGTTACTTTTTGTGACCACTCGTTAGTCGGCCACCACATAAGAATGGATGAATCGTTAGATGATGCTGCTGCAAGGGTATTGCTGCTCACAACCGGGTTAACAAACATTTACCTTGAACAATTTCATACATTTGGCTCTGCAAACAGATTAAAAAAGGAGCGTGCTCAAACTTGGCTTAAGTACTTAGGAAGGAATCCTGACCAAAGAGTTATAACTGTTGGCTATTTTTCTTTAGTCAACACAAATGCTGTACATGTTTCATACACCCAAAAACATGCAGGGTGGTTTGATATTAATGAAATAGGAGAACTTGCCTTTGACCATAACGAAATATTAACAAAAGGTTTAGAATCATTACAGCAAAAAATTAAGACAGAACCGATTGCCTTTGAGCTACTTCCACCCAAATTTACACTCACCCAATTACAGAAATTATACGAGGTAGTTTTGGGAGTAGAAATTGACAAAAGGAATTTTAGAAAAAAAGCACAACAAGCTAGTTATATTGTACCATTAAACGAAAAACAAAAAGATGTTTCGCATAAACCTGCCCAATTGTTTATGTTTAGCAGGGATATTTATGAAGCAACTAAAAAAGAAAATTTTAGCTTTAGTTTGTAGGCAAGAGATGCTTATTTATTAAAGGAAAGAAAAAACTTAAATTATTTATGACTGATTGTATCTCTGGAAGAACGCCTATTTAATCTTACAGCGACCATGTTACCACCTATTTACTTATTTCAGTAAGCTGCAAATATGTTGCTTATTAATAAAATAGGTATATCAAATTTTTGGGTTTAAGACTTCTGAAACATAATTGTTTCAGGGTCAGAATTAAGTATTATTTATTAAAATTAAATGAAATGCAAAGCATTGAAAAAAGGCCACTGGCTTTAAAGGAAAAAATTGGATATGCACTGGGTGATGGTGCAGCAAATATTGCCTGGCGAGGGGCTTCTACCTTTCTGTTGTTTTTTTACACAGATGTTTTCGGGATTACAGCAGCAGCGGCAGGCGTTTTGTTATTAGTAGCTCGTTTTAGCGATGGAGTTAGCGATGTACTAATGGGTATTATTGGCGACAGAACAAATACCCGATATGGAAAATTTCGTCCATGGATTCTTTGGACTGCCATACCGCTGGCTGGTATTTTATCTTTACTGTTTACAACTCCAGACTTAAGTTACACAGGTAAGATTATTTACGCATACACCACATACATTTTATTCACCTTGATTTACACTGCTAACAATATCCCTTATGGTGCATTAATGGCTGTAATGACAGGAGATAATAAAGAACGCATAAGTATAGGTTCATTTAGAATGGTTGGTGCCTTTGCAGGCGGTATGATTGTGCAGGGGGCTCTACTGTTTCTGGTTGTTTATTTTGGTAACGTAAACCCTATCATTAAAATTAATCAGCTTAATGAAACAAAATATGAGGTAACTGTTTCATCACCACAAAAAGTACCCAATGCTAATATTAAAACAAAAGATGGCATTGCAAAGTTGTATTGGCTCAAAGCTCCAAAAGACGAAAAAAATGAACCTGCTTCCTATGTAAGCTTTTCAATGAATTCTGATGAAAACTATTCTTTTATCGTTGAAGGTGAAGCAAATCTGACTGCTGATAAAATTATGCTTATCAACCAGAAAAAAGGCTACAGCTATTCCATTTATCTACTTTCCATTTTCCTGGCAATTTTTATGTTTATTACATTTGCAAGTACCCGAGAACGTGTTTTACCGCCCAAGGCACAAAAATCTAACCTTAAAAAAGATTTGCGTGACTTAATCAATAACAAACCCTGGCTAGTATTATTAGTAGTTGGATTATTATGGACAATTTACAATTCCATTAAACAGGGAATGGTTATGTATTATTTTACCATGTACCTAAACGACCAATTACTGGCGGCCTCTTTCCTTGTAGGGTTAATGCTGGCTTCTATTGCAGGAGCAATGGCAACAGCGCCTTTAGGCAAAAAATTTGGAAAACGTAAGTTGTTTATCTATGCCTTATTATTCTCCGGAGGTGTAAATGCACTGTTCATTTTCTGTGGACCCAAAGATATTGGTGCCATTTTTACCATTGGAATTATTTCTGAATTTGGTGCTGCTATATTTCCCACTTTGTTTTTTGCTATGCTGGGTGATGTTGCAGATTATTCCGAATATAAAAATGGCCGGAGAGCTACCGGACTTGTTTATTCAGCAGGCTCATTTGTCACAAAATTTGGTGGTGGATTGGCTGCAGCACTTATTGGAGCCGTTTTGGCAGCTTTCCATTATGATGGAATGGACTCGAGTACTATTGAGGGGGCTATTCCAGGAATAAAAATGCTAATGAGCTGGATACCAGCATTGGTTGCTTTATTAGCAGCTATTTTAATGACCATTTATCCACTTACACAAACAAAACTGGATGAAATTACTGATGAACTGACAGCCCGCAGATTAAAAGAGTAAATGCAAAAACAATAATAACTATAAATAAGATTAAATGTTTTAATTATGAAATACGGACATTTTGATGATAAAAACAGGGAATATGTAATAACAGATCCCAAAACTCCCTGGCCATGGATTAATTATTTGGGTAATGAAGATTTTTTCTCATTAATCTCTAATACTGCCGGAGGATATTCTTTCTACAAAGATGCAAAGTTCAGAAGGATAACCCGTTACAGGTACAACAATGTGCCAATGGATAATGGAGGCAGGTACTTCTACATTAAGGATGAAGACACTATTTGGTCGCCAGGCTGGAAACCTGTAAAAACCCCATTAGACAAATATGAATGCCGGCATGGTATGAGTTACACCAAAATTAAAGGTGAAAAAAACGGGGTAAATGCCGAAGTAACTTTCTTTGTGCCACTTAAAACACATGCCGAAATACAGAAAGTAACGCTAAGCAACAATGGAAACACAGCTAAAAAACTGAAGTTATTTTCTTTTATGGAATGGGCGCTTTGGAATGCCGCCACCGATATGGAAAATTTCCAACGTAATTTTTCAACTGGTGAAGTTGAAATTGAAGATTCAGTGATTTACCACAAAACAGAATACAAGGAGCGAAGAAACCATTATGCTTACTATTCGGTAAATGCACCAATTAATGGATATGATACCGACCGAGAAACATTCTTTGGCCTGTACAATGGATTTCATGAGCCACAGGTAGTTACCGAAGGTAAACCCGGTATGAGTATTGCCCATGGCTGGTCACCTGTTGCCTCGCACTACATTGAGGTGGAACTTCAGCCAGGCGAATCAAAAGATTTTGTTTTTGTTTTAGGTTATATTGAAAATGAAGAGGAAGACAAATGGGAATCGAAAGGAGTCATTAATAAAACAAAGGCAAAAGAAACCATTGCAAAGTTTGATACGGTTGCCAAAGTAGATAAAGCCCTGGAAGAGTTGAGGGTTTATTGGGATGAGCTTTTAAGTGTTTACCAGCTACAATCAGGCGATGATAAATTAGACCGCATGGTTAACATCTGGAACCAATATCAGTGCATGGTCACCTTTAACTTCTCCAGATCGGCCTCTTTCTTTGAAAGTGGTATCGGACGTGGAATGGGCTTCAGGGATTCAAACCAGGATTTAATTGGTTTTGTACACCAAATTCCGGAGCGTGCCCGCGAAAGAATTATTGATATTGCATCCACTCAATTTCCTGATGGAGGTTGTTACCACCAATACCAACCTTTGACCAAAAGAGGAAACAACGACATTGGTGGCGGCTTTAATGACGACCCTATGTGGTTGATTTTAGGAACTGTAAGCTACATAAAAGAAACCGGTGATTTTGGTATTCTTGATGAAATGGTACCATTTGATAATGATATGAGTGTTGCCAAAACATTGTTCGATCACCTGACAGTTTCTTTTGATCATGTGGTGAACAATCTAGGTCCTCATGGTTTACCATTAATTGGCCGTGCAGACTGGAATGATTGCCTGAACCTGAACTGCTTCTCGAAAGATCCTAATGAATCGTTCCAGACCACTGAAAACAAAGCTGAAGGCTCCAAAGCTGAATCGCTTATGATTGCTGGCTTATTCATTGTTTACGGACAAGATTACGTAGAGCTTTGTCAGCAACTGGGCAAAGAGGAAGAGGCTAAACGCGCACAGGCCCATGTTAATGCTATGACTGAAGCCGTTAAAAAACACGGCTGGGATGGTGAATGGTTCCTTAGAGCTTATGATTTCTTTGGAAATAAAATAGGTAGTAACGAAAACGAAGAAGGTAAAATATTTATTGAATCGAATGGCTGGTGCAGCATGGCCGGAGTTGGAAAAGATGAAGGCATGGTTGAGAAAGCGCTTGATTCGGTAAAAGAACGACTGGATTGTGAATACGGTATTGTTTTAAACAACCCTGCTTTTACCAAATATTACATCGAATATGGTGAAATATCAACTTACCCGGCAGGATATAAAGAAAACGCAGGTATTTTCTGCCACAACAACCCTTGGGTAATAATAGGTGAAACAGTAATTGGAAGAGGTGACGAAGCATTTGCGTATTACAAAAAAATTGCTCCGGCTTATCTTGAGGATATCAGTGATTTGCATAAAACAGAGCCTTATGTATACTCACAAATGATAGCCGGAAAAGATGCATTTAAGCCTGGAGAAGCTAAAAACTCATGGCTAACTGGAACCGCCTCATGGAATTATTATGCCATTACACAGTACATTTTAGGAATAAAGCCTGAATATGATGGACTACAGGTAAAACCCTGTATACCAAAAGATTGGGATGAGTTTACAGTAACCCGGACATTTAGGGGTTCTACCTATAAAATCACTATTAAAAACCCGAAGAAAGTATCTAGTGGGGTTGAAAAAATAATAGTAGATGGAAAAGAATCAGCCGGAACAATACTTCCTATTTTTAATGATGGACTTACCCATGAAGTTGAAGTAATTATGGGATAAATCCGCTTAAAGGAATTTTATTCTTTTAAAAACTAAATTGAAGTAAACAGCATCTTTAAAGATCACCGGATACATTTGGTTCTACTCAAAGTCCGGTGTTTCTTTAAAAATTAAAAAATCGAAACTTAAAAGGTAATCAAATGAAAACCATATCTTTTTTACTAGTGCTCATTGCTGTGTGTTTTTCCTGTAACGATCCTGAAGAAACAGCAACAATTCATATAAACCAGTTGGGCTACTATCCAAGAGCTGTAAAAAAAGCCATTGTTGTTGAATCGCAAGCAACTGAATTTGAAGTAAAAACCATTGATGGTGAAACTTTATTTAAAGGTGCACTCAGCGATGCAAAGTATTGGGACAAATCAGGTGAAAATGTAAAAATTGCAGATTTCTCGACTTTTGTGAAAAAAGGAAGGTATATTTTGCAAGTTGGAGGTGCAAAAAGCTGCCAGTTTGAAATAAAAGAAAACTTATACAAAGAAGCATTTAAAGCAACCCTTAAAAATTACTACCATATCAGGGCATCAATGGATTTAGATGAAAAATATGCGGGAAAATGGAACCGAAAAGCCGGACACCCGGATACCCTTTGTTATTTTCATCCATCAGCCCTCAGAGGCGAAGGAACAATGTCATCGCCTGGTGGATGGTACGATGCAGGCGACCCAAACAAATATGTAGTAAATGGAGGAGTTACGGTAGGTACACTTTTGAATTTCTATGAAATGTACCCGGAGTTTGTTGGAGACAATTTCACCAACATTCCTGAAAGTGGAAATGGGTTTTCTGATTTGCTGGATGAAGCAAAGTACGAACTTGACTGGGTGCTGACTATGCAGGCGCCTGATGGTGGATCGCATTTAAAGCTTACACACAAAGGTTTTGGTGGCTTTATCATGCCCGAAACAGATACTGTTAGTCGTTTTGTAGTAGGTAAAGGCACTGCTCCTTCTTTAAATATGGCTGCCATAACTGCACAGGCTTCAAGACTCTACAAGGATCATGATAGCGAGTTTGCCAAACAGTGTTTAACTACTGCTGAAAAAGCCTGGAAGTGGGCGGTAGAAAACCCCAATGTGGTCTATAAAAATCCTAAAGATGTAGTCACTGGTCAGTATGGCGACAGCGACTTTACTGAAGAATTTTGGTGGGCAGCAGCTGAACTTTACTTAGCCACAAAAAAGCAAGAATATGCCGATTATTTATCTGATAATGAAGCGTATGTGAAAATGGAGGTGAGTGAAAGCTGGAGACAGTTTTTGGGGAATATTGGCAGCTTTTCATTACTTTTGGCCGACTCAACAGATAATGCAGAATTAAAGGAAAACCTAAAAAACAAGCTTATTACCCTGGCTGACTCGCTTTATACCAGGTTAAAAGCAATTCCTTACCACATAGCCATTGACAATTTTCAATGGGGTTCTAATAGTGATGTCCTGAATTCGGCTGTTATTTTCGCTTATGCCTATAACTTTTCAAATAATGAAAAGTATTTGGATGCTGTAATAGAAACCGCAGATTATGTTTTTGGTAAAAATGCTACAGGTTACTCCTTTGTAACAGGTTTTGGGTGCAAGCAGGCAATGTTCCCACATAATCGGGTAGTAGCTGCCGATGGAATTGATGAACCCACACCCGGGTTTATTGTTGGCGGACCTAATAATAACAGAGAAGATGATATTTCAAAATCGGAATGGGGTGTAGTGTATCAAGATACTTTACCAGCCAAAAGCTATATTGACAAACAAGGAAGCTATGCTTCAAACGAAACATGTATCAACTGGAATGCCCCGGCTGTATTTGTTTTAGGGTTTTTAGAAGCAAATGCAAAAAAATTTGAATAATTAAAGTTGGTTACTTTTATTCATAATGCTTTTTTCAAATTGAAAGCTCCCGATTTGGGAGCTTTTTTTTAGAAAGCTGAATTATGTTAATCCTGGATTAGGCATTAGAACCGAGGAGGACCGACGAGCTCAACGAAGTGAACTAATGGCAAGCTCCGTTAAATCCCTCCCGACGCTTCATTTCAAAATAGTCCAATTCCGGCAAAGCCTCATTCGACTATTTTCAAGTAGCATTGGCATTTACCATTGCAATTTATATTTTGCTTTTGGACTAAAATATAAATGCAATTGGTATAACTATAATTGTGTTATGAATGAAAAATGGCAAGAGCCCAATGTTTTAAGAAATCGAAGTTAGGCACTTTGCTTAACAGGGGTTATAGTTATACCGAACCGCTGTTAGTAATTGGTGTGCTTCACAAGCTTGCAAACCAAAACTGCCAGGCGATTGGCATATACAAAGCTATTTTAAAATTTCAATTTGCAATATTTCAAACGGGCTTAGTATAAATAAGTTTTGTAAATCTTAAATATATCCTGTAACATTGTTAAATATTTTAGGCTTGGTCATTTTTTGTTAAACGCAGATATAACAATATTTTAAGCTGAAAAGTTTATACTAAGTACTAAATACAAAAAACAAATTACAATTTTGATAATTTAAGATAAATCGATATCTTTCAGGCATTTAACACTTTGAATATGAAGCAATTATCTATTCTTGCGCCATTATTTATTTCATTATTACTTGTATGTTGCCAAAGTAATACAACAGTAACTTCTAATGAAAACAAGCCTCTTCAAGCTTCCTATGAATATTTCGATAAGTTGAGTTCTGAAGAATTTCATTTTGTTGAATTGGATCATGAACTGAATACTGTAAGAGGAACAAATAATGAAGAAGAAGTAAAAGCTTTGATAAAGGAGTTTGAAGAAACTCAGAACAGTTGTGTTAAAAAAATGGAAGAAAAGTTTCCGGAGGGCGCTGTTAAAATTCCTTTTGAGCAAATAGGAGGTAAAGATACATTAACCATTAAATCGGCCTATGTTTCAGGTTATTCTTTTCCATGGAATACAGCAACCTCTATTTGTTTTTATTTTACGGTTGACTATGATATTCATAAAAAAGATATACTTTACATTCCCATTGCCTTAAAGTTTCTGGACGTAGAAGATGATGTAATAAATATGCTCCATGTTAAAGCAAATTCGAATGGGAAATCGCGTTTTATTGTAAGGACACAATTTACGTTCCGTGACCTTAAAAAAATCATAGTTAATCCATAATACTTGGCTTATGTTAGATCTAAATTTAAAAATCGGGACAAAAATTGGTATCAATATTGGAATTTTTGTAATACTGGCAGTGTCAATGGCCTTCTTAGGTCGAAATCTTATTGATAAGTTTCAAGCAGCAGCATCTAAACATATACCAACACTTGGATTTTATGAATATTCATTGAATAGTTCAAAAATTGAATTATTGAAATTTGAAGCAAATAATAAATATTCAGATAAACTTATTGGTGGCAGAGAAAATTTTGATTTTCAGGTAATTCTCACCTACACCAAGATAAAAGAATTAAAAAATTATTTCAGGACAAAGCAAGAGATAGAATTTGATTATACTGAGATAGTTAAGGTGTTTAACAATTATGTTACTAATGCAAATAAAGCACTTGATTTAATAAGTGAAATACCACTGTTCCGGAAATCAATGTTAGATACTCGCAATAAAATAATTGAACTGGCTAAGGAACGAGGTTACGAGGGCGTAGTGGATGGATTAAACGATATTACCAGTATGGATTATGTATTAACTTTTAACAAGGACTACTCAGTAACACCAACTATATCGCAAAAATTAAACAAGGAGAAAGAAAAATTTTATGGTAGTGCTGATGATGCAGTTATGCTGCATTTACTCGAAGATTTTGAGAAAAAATTTTACAGAGTGCATGAACTTTATGGGAAAGCTTCTACCTATATGGTTCAGGCAGAGGCAAGTTATTATGCATGTTGGAATTATCCTTCGGATAAACGTGGAGCAATACTCGCTTCGATGCAGGATATGCAAAAGACAATCTCCAGTTATTACCTCCTAATGGCCATTATATTTGTACTACTAGGATCAATTTTTACTTTTTCTATCATCCGGTCAATCAAGCGTGGTTTAAACGAAAACTATCACATAATTAATTCAGTGGCAAATGGTAATTTAGATATTAATATTAAAGAAAGCATATTAAAACGAACCGATGAATTTGGTGAACTTTCTAATATTTTGAAAGGGATGGTTGAGAAGCTGAAAGTAATGATTAAAAAAATATCTTCTTCAGCAAATGATATGAATAATGCTTCCAAGCAAATGAAAATTTCTTCGCAAAATATATCTTCCGTGGCAAAAAACCAGGCTACTTCTTTGGAGGAGATTTCTGCTTCGATGGAGGAAATGGTCTCAACGATTACTCAAAATACATCCAATGCCAACCTGGCAAAAAAGATGGCTGAAGAACTTTCCGGTAAGATTGTACATGTAAATAATGAATCCTTAAAAAGCATCGCTTCAATAAAAGAAATAACCGAAAAAATATCAATCATCAACGATATTGCCTTTCAAACAAATTTGCTGTCCTTGAATGCTGCCGTAGAAGCAGCAAGAGCAGGACAATTTGGTAAAGGATTTTCGGTGGTTGCTGCAGAAGTAAAAAAACTGGCTGAACGGAGCCGGGCAGCTTCTGATGAAATTCAGGTGATTTCACAAAAAAGTGTACAAGTTACTTTAAACGCATCGTCAATGCTTTCAGGAATAATACCCGATATCAATAATACCACTAAAATTGTACAGGATATTGCCCTGGCAAGCATGGAACAGCAAACAGGTTCTGAACAAATAAATGCCTCCATTCAGCAAATGAATAACCTAACGCAAAACTATGTCTCAACATCTGATGATTTATCTCAGAAATCGGATGTATTAGATAAAATGTCAACCGATTTAAATGAGCATGTTTCTGATTTTCAGATATAAAGCTAAAATATATAAAAACGCCATAAAGTGGGTTTTCTATTTTATTAAGAATCATAAAATCCACTATTCTGGGGCCGCTGAAAAACGCATAATACCCAAGTTCGCCACAGGGTTTCAAGAGGCGGGTTGAACATACGTCCACACGATGTTCAATATTTTTCAGTCACAACCTTTGTTTGCCTCATTTCCCCCAATATTTATACTAATTTGCTAATTTAATTTGGAATTACTACTTTCGCCTAATGAGCTATTCTATTAATTTATCAGAAAACCAGATTAAGGAGTTGAAAAATCACCAAAAGAACACCCAAAAGGTGCAAGAATACAAAAGGCTCCAGTGTGTTTACCTTGTACACAAGAAGTACCCAAAAGGAGAAATTGCCGAGATGTTTGATGTCAGCCACAACACTATAACAACATGGGTTAAGTTATTTTTAGATGAGGGTTTCTCGGGTCTCTTGACAATTAATTATAACCTAAGGCGTAAAAGTAAATTATTGAGGTTTAAAGATGAAATAAAAGAATATGTTGACAAAGAGGTACCGAGCAAAGTCTCGCAAATCCAAGACTGGTTAGAAAACACCCACAACATCTATGTTGAGCATAGCTGGCTCTATAGGTTCTTGAAAAAAAACTCAATTTATCTTATAAAAAAACAAGGTTGATACCAGGTAAAATACCCAATACCATGGTTCAGAATAATTTTGTTAACAAATTGGCTGACTTGCTTTTAGAATGTATCAATAATAAAAAACATAAACTTTTTTTCTTTGATCCTGTACACCAAACACACAACAATGAAAATGCTCGTGGTTGGATGGAAAAAGGGGCAGAAGGGACAAAGAATGTACTTTCAAATACCGGGCGCAGAAGGGTTAATATAATTGGGGGGCTAAACGCCCTGGAACTTGAGATGGTTACAATTGTAACTGAGGCCAATTGCAACAAAGAGTTGATGGTTTGTTACTTAGAGGAACTTAAAGCTTGCAACCCAGAATGTGAAGAAATTTACATTGTTTTAGACAATGCAAGTTACAACAGGGCGTACGAAGTAAAAAATAAGGCTGTAGAGTTAGGAATTAAGCTTGTTTATCTTCCACCCTACTGTCCAAATTTGAACATTATTGAACGTTTATGGAAGTTCTTCAAAAAGAAAATTATGAAAAACATGTACTATAAAGAGTTTAATGACTTCTTAGATAATATTTATACATTCTTTAAAGATATCAAAGAATATGAAAATGAACTCCTAAATTTATTGTCTTTAAATTTCCAGATTATAAAAGCAAGTTAGTATATCATTTTGGTTCAGCAACATGGCTTAAATCCGGATTTAGGAAATTTTAATATATAACCAAAAGTCAGGAATAGTGTCTTCAAGAAAACTTTTCTTGAAGAAAAATTGTATGTTTTATCGGTTTTTGCTGTTCTCGCTCCATGTGTGACTTTTATAAGTCGCATTTAGCTAGGCTATTAGTATTGCTTTGAAATGATTGTAAAAGTTTATATGTTTGCTCCCTGTTTAATCCCTATTTGAATTAATTAATGAAAAGGATTCTTTTATTTGTACTGCTATATTGCATTACTACCTCTTTCTTATTCTCTCAATCCATCGGAATAGAAAAACTTCATGTATTTGGTAACCAAGGGTGGGACATAGTGACCAGCATTGATTCAGACAATGATGGCAATTACTACGTTGCAGGAAGCTTTACAGGGCAAATAGATATCGATGGGAATACATTAAGCTCTTCAGGACAACGTGATATCTTCATCATAAAACTAGACAGCTTGAATACTGTTCAATGGGCAAAACAATATGGTGGTGTAGGCGATGACCATGCCCACTCAATAAGCTGTGGCGTAAATAATCATATATATTTAAGCGGGAGTTTTAGTGAAACGCTGAACCTGACAGAAGAATTTGTTGCTTCAGGAGCAACCGATGGATTTATTGCTCAGTTGGATGCAAATGGCAATGCTCAATGGTCCAAGACGATTAAGAGTAATTCAGCCATAAGAAAACTTCTGATTAAAACTGCAACAAGCAACAACCTTTACCTGGCTGGAAGTTTTAATAAGAACCTAATCTTAAATGATACTACAGAAATAAATGCCCAATCGGGTGATGATGCTTTTTACGCAAAATATGACATGAATGGTAATTTATTACATTATACCTAAAAAAATAAATAGAAAAGGGAGAAAAGTGATATAAAATACTTATTTTTAGTTTGTTAAGAAAAAAACAAAGTATAAAAACATCACTTTTCAGATGAAAAATAACAAGAAAAAACTTAAGAATCAAGTTAAAACGTTAAAGCACTCATTTACAGGCAACAACATAACAAAATATTCAGGTCTGAACGTAATTGCAAAATAT
>JBNKJW010000103.1:0-4823 GCA_050291445.1 Bacteroidales bacterium
TTTTGATTGGTTCATCAGTCTATGTGACGTAGACTGTTCCAACAGCTCAGTCTCGATCGCGAATTCGTCACTTGACGTTCAAGCTTTGAATTGATTGCACGATATTCAAAAAATTTTTGCCCGCCACCATCCCCAACCGAAAACCGCCTTTTTTGACTGCTTTTATAGTCAATTGTTTATGGTTATTTTCAGTATTGTTGTTTCACCATTTGAACTGATCTGGTGTATGTAGGTTAATTTTAAGTGTTCAGTACGTACTACTGTTTCACCATTTGAACTGATTTGGTTACACCATTTCTTTGTATATTATTCTTTGAATTGGTTAAAAGTTCAAGCTGGTCCTTCTTACGGGTCTCCTGTGAGGAATATTTACTGTGCCTGAACTTTTCGGATTCGATAAACTATCGTTTCCGGTTTTTAATTATGTTAACAACATAATTTTTTCGCTTCGGCGTAGCTTATTTTTTAAGTTGGTATTGTTATATAAACTTGTATTTTCTTGGATTCGATAAACTATCGTTTCCTGTTTCAAATTATGTTAACAACATAATTCTTATCCTAGTATTGGTCTCTGTGCTGAATTTTATTTAGAATTATGTTTACAACATAATTCGACTTTGATGTAGACTATAATTGTGTACTATTTTACAACTTACTACTTCGGTGCTTTTTTATTTTTGGACATTTGTATGTCTGTAAAATGTTTTGCATGTTTCCGTCATGGCAGTTTCTCACTGATATCAAGTGATGATTTGATCGTTTTTACTAAACTATTTTATAACATTAAAGCCATGACAATTATTTTTGCCAATTCTATTGTTTGTTAAATTATTTTTGTATCAGTGAGACCTCCTCCATTAACTGGCTGTAGGTTCTTCTTAACATATTTGATGGGTAAGTAAGAACCCCCAATGTTTTGAAATGAAATATTGGGGGCATTTACTTTCCCGAAAATATAGAATATAATTGTCGTGGCTTACTTTTAATTGTCATGAAGGTAACTTTTGATTGGTTCATCAGTCTATGTGACGTAGACTGTTCCAACAGCTCAGTCTCGATCGCGAATTCGTCACTTGACGTTCAAGCTTTGAATTGATTGCACGATATTCAAAAAATTTTTGGATTACCGGACTTTTGGACTGCTGGCTAATAATTTATTGGATTTTTATTTCTGTATTTTCTTTTTGTTTAACATTATGCCAACACGTAAGCGTTCAGCAGCTTCGACTGCCCCGACCAAATCTAAGTCTAAAGGGGCTAAACCCGCAAAAAAGGCGAAGAATGTTTCTTTAGTGCAGTCATTGGAGTTAGACGTTGCACCAATAGTGCCACCAAATGCTCCGGTGCCCACCACTAGTTATAATTTTACACCTCAATGCGGTGTCTCTAGTTCGAGTATGGATGTAATAGAAGTAGCAGCCCAGGGTTTCTCGACTGGTGTTCAATCTCAGAGTGGTCTTCCCAGTTCCAACATAGTTTCAACCCATGGGTTTTTGAATGGTATTCCTGGTGTGCCAGTGCAAAGTCATGATACTCCGAATATAGCTGTCTCAGCCCAGGGTGGTTTGAATGGTGTGTCACCGCAGAGTCAAGGGGTAGCAACTCAGAGTGTTATAGATCAAGATGCCCAGGGTTTCGGGCGAAGTCAAGGTAATACAAATAATTTTAATTTTTTCGCTTTAGACAACTGTCTTGATTCACATGTATCGCCTAATATTCGGCAAAAAATTTTGACTGGCACTTTTATTGATTTGGGACATTTATTGTTAAAAAATCCCATCGAAATTGATAGCAATGCCGATGTTAAGTTGGAATATGATAAAGCATTAGGTGCTCTTGTTGCTAAACAAAAAGAGAGCATCCGAAGAATATATAATATTGAGCATTGGACAAATGCATTTATTGTTTATATATCAATATATGTTAGAGCTTACCCTAATAGAATTCATGAGTTGCTGTCATATTTAAACACAATCAGGCATGCCAGTGAGCGGTATGGTTTTCCGCAAGCAAAAAATTATGACGAGCAGTTTCGGCTGAGATTAGCTCAAAATCCAACCAAACCTTGGGATATCGTAGACCCTCATTTATTTTTGTTTACCATGCCTTCAGCTGTAAGTGACCAGTCGAATGGTCCTAATAAAAAGGCATTTCAGTCCGCGAAGACAGTTGGTAATCGCAGAAAAGGATTTTGCCATAGGTACAATGACGGCAACTGCCAGTTGCCTGCCCAACAATGTAAATTCAAGCATGCCTGCGAATCTTGCAACATGCCAAACCATGGCAAGTCAACCTGTCGCCGTTAATCTACCTATGACGTTATCTTATACCCCAGTTAATCATTGTAAATTAGCTCTGGCCTTGAAGGGGTACGATATTGATAAGGCCAATCATCTAATTAATAGTTTCCAACACGGCTTTCGCTTAAACTATACTGGGCCATTAGAAAGTTATCCAGATTCATGCCCGAACACATCAAAAAATTTAGATATTTTATTGCCAATGCTTTTAGATGAAATTAATTTAGGCAGAATTGCTGGTCCATTTAAAAATCCACCATTTAAGCACTATAGATGTAGTCCTTTGTTTTTAGTGCCCAAACACGAGCCTGGAAAATATAGGATGATTTTTAATCTGTCTTTTCCAAAAGGGTCTTCTGTAAATGATTTTGTTAACCCAGATACTGCCTCAGTTCAATACGCTGGCATAGATGCAGCCATTGAAATGATGCAAAAATTCGAAGGCCCGATATATTTGGCCAAGGCAGATATTCATAAGGCCTTTAAGTTACTTCCAGTAGCCTTAGAGGACCTTCACCTTTTATGTACAAAAATTAACGATATGTATTATGTTATGAAGTCCATGCCTGAAGGATTTACAGCTAGCTGTAAAAATTTTGAGGACTTCAGTACGGCTCTGGAATGGATCGTTAAAAATTTTTCTAAAATTGAATCATTAATCCATTACCTGGATGATTTTTTATTTGCCCATAACAATTACCAGAAATGCTTATACATTCTCAACGTGTTTATAGCTATTTGTGACTTTTTGGGCATCCCCCTTGCCCCGGAAAAATTGGTTTATCCAACTACTATTTTAGAGTTCCTTGGTTTGGTCTTTAATACTCTCGAGAGAAAAATTGTTGTGCCTAAAGAAAAAGTTGTCAAGTTGATTTCACTCATAGAAAATTTCGAGCAGAGAAAAAAGGCTAGACTTAGGGAGATCCAGTCACTTATTGGTTCATTAAATTTTGTTTGTCGGGCCGTGGCCCCCGGGAGGGCATTTTTGAGAAGAATAATTAATGCCATTTGTGGGGTAACGAATCCTAACCATTATGTAAGAATCAATAAGGATATGAAAGCTGACCTAAGTATGTGGAAGCATTTTCTTATGGACTTTAATGGTGTAGTTTTTTGGCTCCCCCAAAACTGGGAGAGTAATTTTGATTTAGGGTTATTCACCGATGCAAGTGGTGCTATTGGGTGGGGATCGTGCTTTAAAACCCATTGGATGCAGGGAAGATGGGCTCCCGAAATTTTGAATGAGAACTTTAGTATAGAATTTAAGGAGCTCTTTCCGATTGTGGTTTCCTGTGTTGCCTGGGGGGAAGAAATGAAAAACATGAGGATAATGTTCCACACAGACAACGAAACCGTTGCAAGTATTATCAATAAGAAATCGTCCCCTGAGCCTGACCTTATGATTCTAGTAAGGCACATGGTTTTAACGTGTTTAAAATATAATATCATGTTTAGGGCGAAACATATCCCCGGGAAGGAAAACCAAATATCTGATGCCATTTCTCGTTTTAAAATGCAGGAATTCCGCCGATTGGCTCCGGATGCGGACTCGCACCCCACACCTATTCCAGAGCAATTCCAAGCGTTTTGCCAAGTTTAGAAGACGAATTCAATGTTCTACTAGATAGATCAATTGCTGTTAACACAAAAAACGTTTATAAATCGGGGTTGAAATTATTCAAAGAGTTTTTATATAGGCATAACTTGACCTTCACCTTACCATTTTCATTAGACCACGTTCTTAATTTTATTCTATACATGTCAAAATTACAATATGCCCATAAGACTATCGTATCTTATGTTGAAAGTTTGAGCTTTATTTTAAAATGTAATTCATATGTCGATGTCACGAAGCATTTTTTAATAAAAAAATTATTGGAAGGACACAGGCGTTACAGGCCATGTAAAGACTCACGATTGCCTGTCACTATTGGGTTGTTGTCGCGTTTGTTACATATTTTGCCATCAACTTGCACAAATCTTTATGAGGCTAATCTTTTTAGGGCAATGTTTACATTAGCATTTTGGGGTCTCCTTAGGGTTTCTGAATTTACTCAATCTCGAAACAAAGATCTAGATAGAGTGATATCCATAACGGATGTTCGTTTAGATCATTCCAAGAAAATAGTAATTCTTGTGGTAAGATGGTCAAAAACAGATCAGAGGGGTTTATCGGTTACCCTCAGAATAGGGGCCCAAAGGCAAGAGCTGATTTGTCCTTATGCTTCGTTAAGTTGTTTTCTTGGAATTAGGCCAAGTATAAGTGGCCCTTTATTTGTCCATTTTGATAGGTCACCAGTCACGCGCTATCAGTTTTCCAAAGTTTTGGAAAAAGCGTTGCTTCTCATTAATGGAGACAATAAGAGAATATTGTCTCACAGCTTCCGGCTTGGGGGAGCTACATACTTAGCTTCTCTGGGAAAATCGGAAGAAGATATAAAAAAAAGCAGGTAGGTGGAGGTCAAGCGCTTACAAAAAATATATTAGGTTGTAATTACAAGAATTTAGGGACTGGCATGCCTG
>JBNKJW010000104.1:0-9851 GCA_050291445.1 Bacteroidales bacterium
CTATTAGATTTGATTAATTTTTGCATAAATCACACCAATTTTTCTAGAACTATCCCGATAGTCCTTCAAAAATTTGTTGCAATTTCTGCTAAAAATTAATTCAAACTGTGTGAATATTTTTAATCGAACTCAGGTTAATAAGAATTTTGTAATCTTCATTTTTTTAATTTAAAAAATGTTTAAGCACTTTTGTCTACCACTAAGTCTAAATATTGCGGTACTCTGTACCTTTTCAAATCACACAAACATTTGAGCTACAAATATTTTCGGTGCTCTGCACCTATTAAAAAAACAGGTTCAATATTAAAAGCAACAGAGCTCCTTCTCCGTAATACTATGAAGGAGGTGCTGCGCAATATTTGTAGATTGTTAATTGACAAGCGATTTACCATTGAAATTTATATTTTGCTTTTGGACTAAAATATAAATGCAATTGGTATAACATACTGTTTTAAATTTTGATAGTGGTAAACAACCGCCTAAGCAATTTAATTTATGTAAAAATGATAAATTTTTAGATTTCCAGCCTTTCGCAGTTTGGTCGTAATTAACTTGAAAACATATTTTATATTTCTAATTATAAATAAATTACTGATAAGATAATGAACTTGTAGGGGGCTGAAATTATTTATACCTTTGAAGTATAAAAACAACATGGTTTAGCCAAAAGTTATGTGTGCCCCGCTTCCATTAAATAAAAAGGTAGAAGGACTAGGCAATTAATAATACTCAGTAGTATGCACTTAGCCGGAGCTTTTTTTTAAGGTGAAGCAATACTAAAAATTAACTTCATTAAATAAAATAGATAATGAGACAAGTAAGCCTACTCATAATACTTTCCATAGTTATACTTACCTCTGCTTGTGCTGTAAAAAGAGAACAAGTTGGAAATTATGATAAAAAAGAGGGTAAAGCCATTGTTATTGCTAAAGGCAAGGATTTTTATTTGTTTTGGGATCAAATTCCAATGAAAAGAATTGAAAAAAAAATTGATGTTAAAGACTATGAAAAAGTAAGTAGAAGAACATTTTTTGATGTCGTTGCTTTTTATGGCACCCTGGGTATTTTTTCCTTTCATACTGTTAAAATTTATTCAGAAAAAGCCAAGGATATCCAAAAGGGTTCAATTAATGGAAAATCAGATTAGAATAAAAGTTGATAGCTTTGGTTAATTTATATAATTTCTAAAAATTAATTACACAAATAATGTTTTTAAATGCTTGAAATTCAATTTTTTACTCTCATATTTGTGTACTCATATCTAATATAAGATAGATTTTTTAACCTTTTTGACTTTGATAGCGTGTTAACTAAAACGATAAAAGCTCAAAACAAATTTTGTTTTGGGCTTTTATCGTTTTAAATTGTGATACTAAAGTCATGTCATGACCAAAATGACGCACAGACCTGTCTGTGTTGAAAACCTGACAGTGTCCCTGCGTGACCTTAAACTCTGTCAGCTCCTTCGGACTCAGACAGGTTTATCCGCCGATTGGATTGAGGCTTGACTTAACACTAAAGACCTTTGTTCATAGAATTAAGACGCACATTCCTCAATAATTTTTCTGCAGTTTTACTAAGTTTAGTTTTTGCCGCAGTATAATTCTCCTTGCTACTTTTTTTAGTAATACAAGTTGGTTCATTTTCCTTCATTTTAGCAATCATGGCAGTTCTAGCAGCTGTACAAGTACTTGATTCTACACCATCGCAAGGATATTTATCACCATCATAAGTGTAATAGGAATTATTTTCACCATCAGAACAAAATGTTGCAATTAAATCAATATCTAACTGTGAGCAATACTGATCCGCTAAATCGTTTGCATCACATGATTCTTTTGACTCAGGATCTCCACAGGTGAATAATAAACCCGAAACTAGTACTGCAAATACAACTGTATAAATTATCCGTTTCATATCAATAAATTTTTTAATTAGTATAAAATTACAAAATATGGTCAGCTTTACCAAGCTGAATTTAATTCTTTTTCAATATTTTTTTTAAAACTTTCATAGTCTTCGTATCCTTTATAAATTTTATTATTTATAATAAAGGTAGGTGTACCAGTAAGTGATAAAGCTTTAAAATCTTTGTAGTTTGAAATAATATAACTTTCAGCTATTCCCGATAGCATATATTCTTCAATGTGCTGATCCTCCTCAATAAAGTCATCCGTTAACTGCAAAAATTCATCTGAGTATACCACAGATGGTTCTCTCTGCAAGAGTTTATCAATGGGTTCAAAATTGCCACATTCGTTTATGCAAACAGTTAGTTTTAAGGAGTTTATGATGTGTTTGTTGTTTGTTACATCTACTAATTTTATCACTAGTTTCACTTTATTGGTTTCAATGTATTCCTTTTTTAACAAGGGGAGTGACTCGGTTAAAAAATTGGTGCAAAATTTACATTCGTAACTCGAAAACATAAAAACTGTTAGCTTAGCCTTATCTGAGCCATAAACAATGTCTAAATCTTTTTCTTGTAAAGCTATGGATGCTTTGTTTTTAGAAGCTACTTTTATAAAGTGATAAGCTAAAAATCCAACAAGAGTTATAATTAATAACAGTAGGATTAAACTTCTGGCTTTAACTTTTTGTTGCATTACTTCTCCCACTTAGCTCTATCAATATCAGTACTAAAGTTTACCAGAGCAGGATCAAAAAAGAGATCTAACCAAGCTTGCTGTTCATTCAATTGTTTCCAAAGTTCCTTTTTGCGCTTGCTATCGCTACCCTCTATTCTATACCTGGTTTCGCCATCCCTATCCATTGCAATCATGTGTATTCCTTTTCTGTCAAGCGTACCACCTTCTTTCTTGTTCATTTCTTTCTGTTTTTCCATAAGCTTTTTAGACTTCCCCTTCAAAATATCACCTAAGTGCATTTCAATATGTGCCTGGTAATCCTCATTCAAAACATTGTACATGGCAAAAAATGACATATCAAGTGCAGAACTTACAACATCTGTTTGAGGAATAAACACTTTGCCTTTAAACATAAACAAGTCTGTTTTCAAGGTGTTAAATTTCAGTTTTTCAAGTTCTTTAAGGCCACCAATATTGACTGATACTTCAGTAAGTGGTTCATAATCGTAAATGTGCCCGTCTTCAAGTTTAAAATGGCCTTTTACACTTGTTTTATCCAATAGAAAAGAATCTGTTCCAATTAAAAATGTTCTTGCATGGAGTTCGCCAGTGTAAATTCCATTTACTTTTTCAGAAGTAAGAACCGTGTCTTCAAAGTTATCATTGTTTTTTAAGAATTTTTTAATATCGAAATTACTCGTGAAATTTTTGATATCCACTCTTGGTCTGTTCCAATTTCGGGCATCAAATAGTAGTGAGGTATTTAAATCACCATCACACATTTTAAACTTTAATTGGTCTATTACATATAAGCTATCAGCAAAACGGAATTTGGCAGATACATTATCTAATACATTTTTTTCGTACTCAATTTTTTTAGCAGCAAAAGTGCCTCGTATTAAAAATGGCGGAACTCCTAATTCTTTAAAATTTGGTAAAATTGGTTCTGGTTCTTTCTTTTTTATGGTGTCCTGATATTCAATTAAATTGTATGGAATAGGAATTGTTTGTTCAAATGGAGCCGGACCTTTAGGCGGTATTTGATATGCCCAATACATTTCACTACTTTGAATAGTTCCACCTTGCAATGTTTTATTAGGTGTGCTTGTCTCTTCTTCTAAATAGGGTGCTAAAAATTCATTTGTGATTGTTCCCAACCTAATATCAGAATAAACAATAAGCTGCTTGCCTTTTTTTTCCTTTACTATTGTTTCATAAACGTTTAATATTTGTGTTGAGTCAGCCCAAAACTCAAGCCCTCTATAATTTCCATAAACATCATCAATATTAATTGTATCGCCTCTCATTGAACATGTCATTGAAAAATCTTTAATGCTAGTTTCTTCGTCAAGCATGTCAACAGTTATATCTGTTGCCTTAAAATAGTATTCACTGTTTTCAAATGCCAATTGCATTGATTGTTGTTCAATAGAGTCTAAATTTATTGTTCCTGATTTTTTAATCTCGGCATCCAAAATTCCTTTCATGCTGTTCATCATAGAATCCGGAACAAAAGGCATGAGCTGAGCCAAATCAAGGTGTAGGCTTGTATTTATTTTATATTCAGGTTTTTCAAGATTATAAACCGTTGCATTTCCTTTAATAATATTGCTATCATTTTGCAAATGATATGATTTAATATCCAGTAGTATTTTTTTCAAATTTGTAGTTTTGCCACTTATAACAACATCCATTGATGTATTTTTCATATTAACACCATAGCTTGGAACTTTTACTGCCAAATCATTTATTTTTACCCTTTTAGGTTTAGGAGTATAGTCAAATTTTGCATTAAAATCATTTACAATAAGCGTGTCGTCAACATTAATATCCAGATCGTTTAATTTCATATTTAAGCTGGTACGCTCTAATACATAGTCGGTAAAATTATCACCTATTGAATTAGGCAATACTCCTATTGTTGCCAATTTAACACCAATATTTCCGTTCATTTTTTTAATACTCGAATCTGGCAAAAACTTGTTAAACTCACCAAGATTAACATTCAGGTTGGCTTTAAGCCTATAATTCGGGTGCTCAATATTTTTAACTGAAAAGGCAAAGTCAAATCTACTTTTATTGGTTTCAAAACGGAAAGTTTTAAAAACAAGTTTTGTGCTTTTGTCTGCTTTTAAATCTCCATTGGTTACTGTCCCGTCAAAGGATATGTTTTTAAGTTCCGGATATTCAGTGGTAACAATATTTCCACCTTTCATATTGATTTTAATATCCACTTTTGGCATTACACTATCAGAATACACTCCTTTTACTACCGTATTCATATTAATAATTCCTTTAACTTTTTTTATCCCATATTCATTAAGTATTTCGCTTGGAGCATATTTACTTAGTTTGCCTAAATCAAAAACAGCACTATCAATATTCATATCAGTATAAATCTCATCGCCTACAAAGGCTTTACCTTTGAGATTTATATTTGCTCCATCAGTATTTATTTTAAAATTCTTAATTGAAACTGTGTCATGTTTATAACCAATGTTAAAAGTCAACTTGGTTTTATTCATTTTGCTGAGATTAGTTTCCGGGTAATTCAAATTGCTTAGTTCCACGCTTCCTATAGCCAAGCCTGCTATTTGATCACCCTTCATCTGACCACTTGTAAAAATCTCAGGAATATGAATAAATGCTCTGGTATCAGTTGAGTCATCAGTGTAATGAACATTTACATTTCGCAATTCAAGTTGTCTTAATAAAGCATTTATTGGTTCAGAAGCTACTGTGTCTTCTGCTACTTCCGTTGTGTCTGATCCAGTAGGTATTAAAAAATCAATATTTGTAGTTCCATCATTATAAATATCGTACTTAACATCAACATCCTCTAGCTTAACACCTAGCACTTCGATTTTATTGTCGAACAATGCTTTTGTCTTAACCTTTAAATACATATCTCCAGAATAGAATATTGTGTCTGCTGGTATTTCGGGATGTAATTTTGCAACTGAATCGTTTGCACCTAAATAGAGACCTGAAATTTTAATAGAGGCATGAGGAAATTGTCGTAGCAAGCTAAATGAAACTTCGTCTACATTAACAGGGGCTTTAATCTCTTTTTCTATTTTGTCAGTAACCATATGTGCTATTTTGTTCTCAGCAAGTTTGGCTACTACTGTAAGTAAAATTACTAACACAATAATTGTTAGAATAAAATAGAGAAATATTTTAAGTGCTTTTTTCATCCGTTTATATTTTAATTATTTTAATGGTCGGATGGAGGCATCTACACAACTCAACCTTTCCAATAACCATAGATTCTTCATTTATAATCATGTTCAGTGTGTCTTTTAAAGTCATGGATGGTTCATCTATTTTTTTTACTGTTTTAAGATGTTAGATGGAATCGTCCCGAAGCATCGGGGCTTGTCATTGTTTTTTTCTAAAAGGCTCGGTGGGATTTAAAAACCCACTAAGTCTGTATTTAATTTACCTTCAGAAATTGAACCATGATTTTTTTTCTTGTTTTAGTGCCTTAATTAAAGCACTTCCTCGTGGGTTAATTGCGACAATAATACCCTCACCATTAATTAAATAACTAGCTGGCACACTTTTAACATTGTACAATACTGCTGCACTATTTTTCCAACCTTTTAAATCACTAACATGGTTTGGCCATATCAAGCCATCTTTTTTAACAGCCTTATCCCATTTGTCCTTTTTTTTATCTAAGGAAACTCCTAATACAGTAAAGCCATCTCCATTTTTAAATTTAGTGTCCTTATATGAATTATAAGCTTCAATAATATTGGGATTTTCTCTTCGGCAAGGCCCACACCAACTTGCCCAAAAATCAATTAACACCATTTTTCCTCTCAAGGATGATAATTTAAATTCTTCACCATTTATTGATGTTTGGATAATTTCAGGTGCTTTGTCACCAACTTTTAAAGTTTGAGCAAACATTGTGCTTGGTAATAAAACAAGCAGGACAATTGCAAATATTTTATTTTTCATCTGTTTATTTTTTAATTATTTTTTTGGCCAGATGGAGACATCCACACAACTCAACTTCCATGAAGCCATAATGTTTATTAAAAAAGGTCATCCCGTGTGTCTTTTTAAAGTCATGGATGGTTCATAATTTTAATTCTAATTAATTAAGATAGCAATTTATATATATTTGGTGTATTTTTATAATGTTTTGAGAAAAAAACTGAATAAAAGGAAAATTAATACTAATCCTGTTTAATTTCATAAACTTTAAATCTCAAAAGTCTATGGGCTAAACAGGTTAACTCCAATACAGCTCAATTTCAATATAATTAAACAGTATGTAAAACATCAGATAGATGAAGAACGCCGCTAGTTTGCCCTCACTTAGAGGGCTCCGTAATTTTAAATAAACGATTACGAAATTGAATTTATTATGTCATCATCTACTATATTTGGTAATGTTACCTTTAACATTGGGTTTTCCTCCATCGCTCTTTTAATAGCAAAAATGGCTTCATCGTTTCTGGCCCAGCTTCGGCGGGATATTCCGTTGTTAACATCCCAAAAAAGCATCTGTTTTAAGCGTCTGTCAGCCTCATTCGATCCATCAAGTAGCATTCCAAAGCCTCCATTTATTACTTCGCCCCAGCCAACGCCTCCTCCATTGTGAATGGAAACCCAGGTAGCGCCCCTAAAAGCATCGCCAATTACGTTTTGGATAGCCATATCGGCAGTAAATTGCGAGCCATCGTAAATATTTGAGGTTTCGCGGTAAGGCGAATCGGTGCCCGAAACATCATGATGGTCGCGCCCTAGTATAATTGGGGCAGAAATTTCACCAGCTTTAATGGCCTTGTTAAATGCTTCGGCTATTTTTATACGTCCTTCGGCATCGGCATAAAGAATGCGGGCTTTCGAACCAACCACCAGTTTATTTTTGCCAGCCTCGTCAATCCAATGAATGTTATCTTTTAACTGACCAATAATTTCTTTGGGGGCAGTTTGTGCTATTTCATTCAATATTTTTGAAGCAATTTTATCCGTTTTTTCTAAATCTTCTCCTTTGCCCGAAGTACATACCCAACGGAAAGGCCCAAAACCATAATCGAAAAATAAAGGCCCCATAATGTCTTGAATATAAGAGGGATATGTGAATCTGCCATGTTTGTTTGTCACCTCTGCTCCGGCTCGGCTGGCTTCTAATAAAAAGGCATTTCCGTAGTCCCAAAAATACATGCCATTGCTGGCTAATTTATTGATTGCTGCCACCTGTCTTTTTAATGAGTCCTGAACGTACTTTTTAAATTGCTCTGGTTCTTCAGCCATCATTTTATTGGCTTCATCAAAACTTAAGCCTGCCGGATAATAGCCTCCTGCCCACGGATTATGCAATGAGGTTTGATCGGAGCCCAACTCTACTTTCACATTGTTTTCGGCCATTTTTTCCCATAAATCTACCACGTTGCCCTGATAGGCTATTGAAACAGCTTCTTTATTTGTCCTGGCTTGTTCAACTCTGCCCAATAACTCATCTAAATTTTCATAAACTTCATCAACCCATCCTTGCAAATGCCTTACAGATGTGGCTTTGGGGTTTACCTCTGCAACAATGCAAATAGCCCCGGCAATAACTGTTGCTTTTGGTTGCGCCCCTGACATTCCGCCTAGTCCTGAGGTGACAAACAGCTTTCCTGCAAGTGATTTTTCGCCTTCTTTTAGTATTTTTCTGCCTGCATTAAGCACTGTAATGGTTGTACCATGAACAATTCCTTGTGGGCCAATGTACATGTACGAACCTGCCGTCATTTGGCCGTATTGGGTTACTCCCAGAGCGTTAAATTTCTCCCAATCATCTGGTTTTGAGTAGTTTGGAATCATCATCCCATTGGTGATGACAACTCTGGGTGCATCTTGGTGTGAGG
This sequence comes from Bacteroidales bacterium, assembly GCA_050291445.1. Lineage (GTDB taxonomy): Bacteria > Bacteroidota > Bacteroidia > Bacteroidales > NBLH01 > NBLH01. Next base: position 8,459 of record JBNKJW010000104.1, read on the forward strand.
GAAAAAGGCCCATTGGGTGCCCCGAATACATTACCAATGTTTGCTCATCAGTCATTTCTGCCAGGTATTTCATGGTGAGCAGGTATTGTGCCCAGTTTTGAAATACAGCTCCATTGCCGCCATAGGTAATCAACTCCTCGGGGTGCTGTGCAACTGTAAAATCAAGGTTGTTTTGAATCATTAACATAATGGCCGCTGCCTGCTTTGATTTTGCCGGATATTTGTCAATTGGCCTGGCATACATTTTATATTCCGGACGGAGACGATACATGTAAATGCGACCATACGTTTTTAATTCGTTTAAGAATTCTGGTGCTAAAATTTCGTGGTGTTTTTTGTCAAAATACCTGAGTGCATTTCGCAAAGCAAGTTTTTCTTCCTCGTTGCTAAGTATTTTTTTGCGTTTTGGTGCGTGGTTTAATGCAGGGTTAACTGGTTTTGCTTCTGGCAAAATTTCGGGAATTCCGGCTAATATTTGCTCTTGAAATTTGGTGTATGGCATAGTTATTATTATTTGATTTTTTGTAAGTTAATACAAAACTAATAATAAAAACAGGTGTCATGCATGAGATTTTTCAGATTCAATTGAGGCAAATTTGATTGGTATAAGTATATAACTGAAAGTTTAGAAAAAAGGGGGAACTAAAAAGGCCATTGAAATGAATCAACGGCCTTTGTTATTATTTTTTTGAAAAAGGATTATTCTTCGTCACTACCACCTAAAATGTGCTTGTCGACCAAAATTCGACCACAATGTTCACAGACGATGATTTTTTTACGCGAGGCAACATCTAATTGCTTTTGAGGTGGTAATTTATTAAAACAGCCACCACAAGCATCTCTTTCAACACTTACCACGGCAAGACCATTTCGGGCATTTTCTCTTATTCTTTTGTAAGCTTTAATTAGCCTTTCTTCAATAACTGTTTCAAATCCTACTGACTTTTTCAGCAACTTTTCCTCATCTTTTTGAGTCTCAGAAACAATTTCTTCAAGTTCGCTGTTTTTAAGTTCTAAATCACTTTTTTTATCGTTAAGAATTTCTCTTGAGTCTTCAATGATTAATTTTTTGTCATTTAATTGCTCATTGTATTCTTTAATTCTTTTTTCACTTAATTGAATTTCAAGGTTTTGAAACTCAATTTCTTTTGAAAGTGAATCAAATTCACGGTTGTTCCTAACCTTCATTTGCTGCTCTTCGTATTTTTTTATCAGAGCTTGTGATTCTTTAATGGCATTCTTTTTTTCAGTAACCATTCCTTGAAGGCTTTTGATTTCATCTTCAAAATTTTTAAGTCTTGTCTGTAAACCTTCTATTTCATCTTCTAAATCACGAACTTCCAGCGGTAACTCACCCCTTAGAATTCTTATTTTATCTATCTCTGAATCAACG
>JBNKJW010000105.1:0-49521 GCA_050291445.1 Bacteroidales bacterium
TTGTACTTTTATTCCGAAGCATGTTTTTTTGTCTTAATGTTGCACCACTAATATACTGAATATTAGTGGATTAACCAAAACAAACATGCTTCTTTTTAACTGATTTTCAATTCTTTATGAGACATGGGAAACATCAGTTAAATAAGAAGAATGAGAAAATTGCTTTTTATTTTGCCAATTGTTTTGCTGTTATCTTGTCAATCAAATGAGGAGAGAATTAAAGGTCATTGGCATAGTCTGGATAATGAAATAAAAGGTATGTATTCAACCTATGATTTTGAAGATTCTTCTATTTTATTTCTCAATAAGAATAATATCTCAATATCTGATAGAGGGTATTATTGGGTTAGTGGAGATACACTAGAAATTGGGGAACATTGTGGAGCAGATTATACCTGTAATTTTGATAGTGATACATTGCGTTTTTATAAAGGAGGTGAAAGATGGTTAAGGGTTAATTGTACTCCTGAAGACATGGTGAAAGATTTCTTTGCTTGTTCTAGATTTGATTTGGAACTTGATACACTAGAAACAGTAAATGGTGCAAATTTAGATTCTGCTATCAGAGATATAACTATTGGAAAGTTAAAGAAAGGCTATAGAAATAAACACAACTTTTTGCATGAAAAAGATAGCTTTGCTGTTCAATTGGGGGATAAATTTTCAAAGTTGAATGAAATAGATGATTATTTTGCAATAAATAGTGAAATTTACGAACCTGATGCTTCTGGTTTTTCTTGTATATTGACCATCGACAAAAATACCCACAACTGGATGATTGACAGTACAATAAACATGATTAGAAGACATAAAATAATAGATAAAATCTATAAAACCTGTATTAATAAAGAAACTGGAAGCATTGGCTTAGTCAAAATAAACAATTAACCTATTCTTTACATAAACCTGCGGATAGCGAAGCAATAACTAAAGAAATTAATAAAGATATGAAATTAACACTCGGATTTTCAACCTGCCCCAACGACACATTTATATTCGATGCCCTGGTGCATAAAAAAATTGATACCGAAGGGCTTGAATTTGAACTCTTGCTTGCCGATGTTGAAGAATTAAACAATGAGGCTTTTAAAGGCGAGATTGATATCACAAAATTAAGCTATCATGCATATGCCTATGCAGCAGACAAATACAAACTACTGAATTCGGGCAGTGCTTTGGGCAACAATAATGGCCCTTTGTTAATTAGTAAACAAAAAATTTATCCTGATGAAATAGAGGATATAAATATTGCTATTCCTGGCAAATATACAACAGCAAACCTCTTATTGTCAATCGCTTACCCTGAGTCGCTATACAAAAAAGAATATTTGTTTTCGGATATTGAAGAGGTGGTTTTGTCAAACGAAGCAGATGCCGGCTTAATCATTCATGAAAACCGCTTTACGTATGAAAAAAAAGGGTTGCGAAAAATTATTGATTTGGGAGAATTTTGGGAGGAAAAGACAAAAATGCCAATTCCTTTGGGAGGTATTGTTGTAAATAGAAAATTACCTGCAGAAATACAGCAAAAAATAGACAGGTTGGTCAGGGAAAGTTTGGAATATGCTTTTAAAAACCCTGGTTCTTCGTTGGCATTTATGAAAAAATATGCCCAGGAAATGAACGAGGAAATTATGCAAAAGCATGTTGATTTATATGTGAATGATTATTCGCTTGATTTGGGTGAGAAGGGGAGAAGTGCAATAAAAAAATTATACCAGGAAGCAAAAGTTATAAAAGGTTTTCCTGAAGTGGGGGAGGATATTTTTGTGTCGTAATATTCTAATTTTGAAACTGTAGAGACGCACGGCCGTGCGTCTCTACAGTTTCAAAATATTTATCAATTTATTTTGTCATAATATTTATACTGTTCATTAGATCTTCTTTGTACGATTTAGCAATCGGGATGCTCTTTATTTCACCTTTTATTTTCATAATGATGGCATTGTCTTCAATCATTTCAATTTTAGCCAGGTTAACAATGTAGGAGCGGTGCACTCTTGCAAACATTTTTGGCGGAAGTTTATTGATAATGGCCTTCATGGTGAAATGAATGGTATATTTGTTGGCAAAAGTATTGATAATCACATAGTTCTCCAATGCCTCAACCCATAAAATTTCTTCGTATTTAAGCCTTACCAGCGATGATGAACTGCTTTTGATAAAAATTCCATCCTTGCCGGTCATTTGCTCTTCAATTTCTTTATGCTTGCTATGTGCTTTTTCAACAGCTTTAAAAAAGCGGGTATATGAAATTGGTTTAAGCAAATAATCAGTTACATCATATTCAATTGCTTCGAGTGCATATTTGTCTTTTGCAGAAATGACAATTACCTGTGGCAGGTTTTTCAAGGTTTTAATAAACTCTACGCCACTCATTTCAGGCATTTCTATATCAAGAAAAATCAAATCAATATCATTTTCATTCTGCATTTCATTTAATGCTTCAACTGCACTGTTATACGCACCATTAAACTCTAAAAACTCGGTTTTATTTACGTATTTCTCTATCAGTAATCTCGAAACATTATCATCATCTATTACAATGCACTTCATAATTTGTAGTTTATATTTTGGATATAGGTTTTGTTTGGGCAATTAATTGCTTAACCCTTGAATTTAACAAAGTTAATAATCTACATTAAATAATGAAACAACTAACTTGATATTTTGTATAAATAAATGGAAATTGGTATTGGAACTTGCATAATTTCAGTAATTTAGACAAAAGCAAAGGAGGTTTTAATTTGTACAAGGTTCTGCACTTTAAAATTGTAAACTATGGTTAACTTAAAAGCATAAGTTAATCCTCGTTAATTTAAATTTCGTCAAAATTAGCTGTATATGGCTGGTTTTTTGCTAAAAAATATCTTTGAATTAATACATTTACCAAATTTTTAAAAAAAATGATACGGATTTTATCTACTTTATTTATACTTTTTCTTTTTGGTACTATTGTTCAGGCTCAGGATCGCCTGCTTGATGAAGATGAACTGGTTTCAGCAGATGAGTTTTTATCTTTGGATGAAGCGTTAAAAAGTCCTGAAAAGGTATACAAACTGAATTTAGGCGACATGCAGTTGGATGAATTTCCAATGGAGATTTTGCAATTGCACAATTTGCAGATACTGGATTTATGGAGGAATGATATTAAGTCGATACCCGCTGATATTCAGCTACTTTCGCACCTTCAGTACCTTAACCTTGGGAGTAATCAGATTAGTGAATTACCAAAGGAAATAGGTAGTTTGGTAAACCTTATAATGCTTGATCTGGAAGGAAATAAACTGACTACTCTTCCAAAAGAAATTGGCGATTTGGTTTTTCTTCAAAATCTTGCATTAGGAGGAAACAACCTGCTTGAAATACCTGAAGCTATTGGTGAACTTAGAAATATTCGGGATATTACTTTATGGGAAAATAAGCTGGAATCTCTTCCTGCGTCATTTGGTGAGTTGAAAAATCTTCAAAGCCTTGATTTATCAGAAAATAGGCTTAAAGCATTACCAAATTCATTTGGGCATTTATTAAACTTGAAAATTTGCGATTTAAAATTCAACAAAATACAAAAGTTGCCAGTACAGATAAACATGCTGACTTCACTCAGGTATTTAGATTTATCGAATAATAGCTTGGTTTCGCTTCCTTCTTCAATTTCGAGCATGCGTACTTTGCAGATGCTTTTTTTACAAAACCAGTTGAATGATGAACAAAAGCAAACGTTGAAAAACCTGCCTTCAGGAATTGGTTATTTACGTAATTTACAACAAGTTAATTTACGAAATACAGGTCTTCAAAAATTACCAATTGAGATTGGCAATTTACAGGATCTTCAGATACTTGATGTATCGATGAATCAATTAAGTAACTTGCCTTCAGTAGTAAGCAAACTTAAAAACTTAAGGGAATTTAATCTTGCCTCAAATAATTTAAAATCAATACCTGTGGAACTAGGGAAACTGCCTAACCTGGTGTTGTTGAACTTGTCTGGTAATAAAATAACTGAAATTTCAACTTCAATTGGCAAACTTCAAAAAATTAAGGAACTTAATTTATCCAAAAATCAGTTGGCAAAAATTCCGGCTACTATTTTCCAGATGAATGGTTTGCAAAAACTTGATTTCTCAGAGAACCAGATTTCATCAATTGATCCTGGGATTAGAAATCTGCAAAACCTGAGGGAACTCAATTTGCAAAGAAACAGGATTGCCAGCATCAATGAAGAGTTTAGTAAGTTAAATTCACTTGATAATCTTAATTTACGTGACAATGTATTATCAGACGAAGAAATGGATAAAATCAGGGGAATGATTCCAGAAGCTGTTAAAATCAGGTTTTAACACGCATTAAGCAATTGCATAATTTGATAAAGAGCAACTAATTAATTTGTAGAAAAACGTAAAGAAACTTGATAAACCTCTCTGGTTCAATCACTAAGTTGCCCTAAGCCTGGATTTACCAGAGCTTGCCATTAGTTTACTTTGTTCCAAGTGTCATGTCAATGCTATTTTGACGGTATAAAACCGCTATGCGGGTCTAATTACAAAGTACTAGGCGCTGAAAATGAGTGGATTATACGGATTTGGAACCCGCTAAGCGGATAATTGCAACTGTCATTTAAGATGTGACTTAACATTAGTGTGGTTGCATCATTTCTTATTAATCTATCCTTACAGGATGGGAGAGCATCCTTGCTTTTTCCCCGTGGCGCTGCCACGGGCTGAAATTAGTTGTCCTTTCAGGACGTTTAATGAGTTAAACCCGATAGCCCTGACTTTGTTCCAAATACCTAATCCCGGTTTAATAATTTCTATTAATTTTGTTCGTTCTACTTTACAAACGATGAAGAATGAACAAACGCCACAAAAAAAATAATTTATTTTTAAGGGGAACTGCAATTTTAATTGTTTTGTTAATGACTTCATGCGCTTCGCAAAACATGAGTCTTGATAATGCAATTGATGCCGGAAAACTTGCCAATGAATATGCTTCGGATATAAATTCGGGAAACAACAAATACAAAGGCAAATACATTACCGTTGTAGGCAAGGTTGCTCAACAATATAAAAACAAATACCAGGAACGCATTATTATTCTTATGGATAGTAAAAATCTGAATGGGGTAAAATGTGTACTGAATAGTTCTTCAAAACGATTAAAACACCCTTTGAAACAGGGCGAATCGATAAAAATAAATGGCAGATGTGCTGGTTTTGATGATTATGTGTTGCTGAAAGGGTGTATTGTTTTAAAGAATTAGGTGAGTTGTTTTTTGTTGAATTATTAACTAATCAACTTTTGATGTGAATTCAATTATTGAAACAAAACACGCAAAAACAAAGATTATCAATCTTGTTTTTACGTGTTCCACGAAAATCTTATAACTACTTTAGTTTTACAAAATTAATTATCCAGACGAGCCGTGTAAGTGTTTGATAGATTGATGTATACGCTCGGCATCTGTACTTGAATCTGATATTTAATATTATCTAAACTCAACGGTTTTAACAATGTATTGTAACGTTTCGTCTAAAGTGTTTTTGTATTTAGTCATATTCGATGGGCTTACAATTACATTCATTTGCAAAAAAAGTGAGGCTTTGTTGTTATGTGCAACAAGGTACCCGTAAACCAAACCAACAACCCCACCTTTTTTAGGGGTTGTTATTTCAATCAAAGCGACCTTCTTTTTGTTAATCGTTTTCCTTTTTAATACAACTGTCGAGTTTTCTTTAATCTCCCATTTTAAAAGTTTTTCTTTTATTTTTTCAAACTGAATGTCCAGAGAACCTTCAGTATCATAAAAACTTGACCAAACTGATAAAGGTGCATGTTCATAATAAACTGAAGGAACCACTTCATTCGCATCGTTTCTTTTTGTAACATTCATCATTTTCGTAAAGCCATTGCCTGATACAGGAAGATTAATTACCGCAAAATCTTTGTAATTTTTAACCTCTACAAATTCAATACCTGCCGGAATACTTGCCACTTTTTTTGTAGTAGAGCAAGAGCTTGCAATAAAAAAGACAAGCAAGCTAAAACAAACTATTTTTTTTATCATACTATATTTTTAAGATGTGTTATGAGCTAATTTAAAACCTTTGAAACTATTTTTTTAAACTCAAGCTGTATTTAATTGATTTTCATGGCTTTACTGGTGTAGTTGAATGATTTTATATGTCCCTTTGCATCGGTTTCGATCACAAAAGCTGCCTTGTCGCCAAATGATTCGCTGCGAACAAAATACCATTTACCATCAAGTTGAAGAAGAGCTTTATCTTCAGTGTCAAACGTTCCTATAGGTACAAGCACATCAAGAGCTTCTTCAAAAGTCATTGCATCTTCTCTTGACTTAATGATAAGATTGGGTCTGAGCGATTTCATAAATTCAGGTTTTTCTAATAGTTTACGATTGCCGTTGGCATGCATTATTGTATCCCTGGTTTTCATAAGTTTAAAACCCATTGCACTGGAACAATTATCTGCTGTATACACAATTTCTGCATGATAAAAATCGGCTGTACTGATTTTTTTTACCAAACGAGATTCTATCTTGTTGAACTCAAAATGAAAGTTGGTTTGTTCATTAAGGTAGGAACGAAGATATGCGCTATCCTTTAATGATACAGTTGGGCTTTTATAACCCCATTTGGCACTATGGCTACTTGATTCAACTACGTTTTCAGGGATTTCGAAATCCTTCTTACTCTTTTTAAATGAGATGGATGTGATTTTGCCATTATCGTTTGTTTCAATAATAAAGGCTTCAATATCATCAAAAAACTTATCACGGATAAAATACCAGGAATTTTCTTTGTGAAAAAATGCCCTGTCAGAGTTCAAGTTGTTTCTGCTGTCAACTACATCGAGAATTTCCTGAAATTTGAAAGCACTTTTTTCATCTTTCAGTTTGAAGTTTTTATTGATGGAAGCTAAAAATTCAGGGCAGGTAATCATTTCTTGCGACGAAAACAGCGGTTTAAAACCAGCTGCTGTTTTTATAAAATCGAAGGTTGTTGGTATTGAACTACCATCTCCCATCTGGAAGTTCATTTTTGAAACGTAAAGCTTAGCCGAAGAGATGGAATCTAACATTTGGCACGAAACACGAGCTTGCTTGTATATTACTTGCTGATGAAGGTAATTGGCAATTTGTAAATTATCGTTTTTGTTGGTTTGGGTGTGTCCCCAATAAGAAAAAACAGATAATAATAGTATTGTAAATAAAAATCGTTGCATAATTGCTTTTTAAAATGATATTTATGTGTTAAAGATGATTTATTTGCGAATAAAAAGGAGACTTAAATACGGTAAGTATTATACGTATTTAAGTCTTTGTTTTTTAAAATTTAACAAATTCTACCCTTCTGTTATTTGCTTTTCCTTCGGGTGTGCTGTTTTCGCCCAAAGGCGATTTTTCACCAAAGCCTTTGTAGGCAAGCCTTTCTTTTGCAATTCCCATGGTAATTAGTTGTTCCATTACCGTTTTTGCCCTGGCTTCGGATAGTTTTTGGTTGGTGGCATCATCTCCATCGCTGTCGGTATGGCCTTCAACACTGAATTTTAAATCAGGTTGTTTTTGCATTAACTGGAATATCTTGTTAATTGGGCCCATACTCTCTGGTTTTAAAGTTGCTTTGCCCACATCAAAACGAATACCGTTGCAAATGATTTTGCCATCGCTCATTACCCTATCGTAGTATTTTACACCACCTTTAGCAATGCGTACATTTTTAAGGTAAAAAGCTTTGTTCTTGCCCATATCGGCAAAATAAGCTCCGATAGAAATTCCTGAAGGGTTCTTTTCGTAATGAGGGATGTTTATTAACCTTGTATCATCCATATAAATCTTAAGTTTCCCCTTTGTATAGGCAAGTGAAATATGGATCCATCGACCTTTTTCACGCATATCAGTTGAAATATTTGGATGTTCCACATAATTTCCATCAGGAGGTGAAATTCGTTTATAGTTTATTTCAATTTCTTGATCGTTATTGGTTCGCTGGTTTTTTACATCATTTAAGTGGAACTGAAACCTGTTTCCGTTTCCTGGTCTGTACATATCAAATTCCACTGTAAATACATCTGGCAAATAATCTTCTTTCGAATTTTTTAAATAGGGAACAATTTTTGGCGAACCATCGATGAACATGATGACATTTTCGCCATTTACATTGGCAATTTCAACCTGCCCACCTACTAAATCCCAACGACTGGGAAATTCGCCATTTTCTTCCATTATTGAAGGACCATCTTCAAAAATTACTTCATCGCCTGGAACGAAATCAAATTTTGCCCATTGAACATTCATTTTTGGAGCTTCTTCTTTAACCTCTTTATTTTCTTTGTTCTTGTTTTCCTGACTATTGGTTACCTTATCATCAGATTGTTGTGTATTGCTATTTGTATTGGAGTTCGAGTTTTGCTTTTTGCTTTTCTTTTTTTTCTTGAAAAGGCCACCAATTCCTTCTTTTACTTTGTTAAATCCTGCTCCAACGCCTTCTTCAATGGCATTGTTTACATTGTTGGTGCCCTGTTTTTTTACTTCTTCTTTTGGGTTTGTGATTTGAGCATTACCCATCACTATTGTTAGGCTCAAAATAGCCATTAAAATTAATTTTAGTTTCATCTTTTTATTTTTGATTTTACAATGATTTTTTAAGTTTTTTATAATGTGTCAGGTATGAATTAGTCGTTGCCAAATAAACTCTTCATCATTTTTTTTGCATTTTTTGAGTCTTCACTGCCATCATCCGGGATTTGATCTTCGGCATTTACAACCTCTTTTCCAGCCGGTAGTTCAAAAACTGTTGAGGGAACATCACTTTCTATATCAAGCAATACTGGTTCGTAAGTAATTGAAACTCCCATCATTTTCACTACTGCTTTCAGGTTGAGGTTTTTCCAAGCCCACGATTTCCCAATGCCTTCCCAAACATCACAGGTTTTACCTAATAAAACTTCAGTGCCTGTTTTTTTATAACCTAGCTGCTTAAGAGTGGCTTCGCTCATAGCTCCAACTTGTTCTGCCGAGTAATTTTTCTGTTCCCAGGTTTGGGCAATATCGTTGGTCATTTTGGTTACTTTATCATCATTTTTGGACCATGTATATAACTTAGAACCAATCATTAACGTGGTCTTTTTGTCTTCTGAAGTAATCCCAAACATTTTGGTTACTGTATTCTCAATTTTCACCTCTTTGTAACCATAGTCGTCCCAGTAAGTAGTGCAGATACCTTTGGAATTGCCAGTGATGTTTTGGACTAGTTTGCCCGATTTCTGGTAGTACTTTTTATACTTTTGAGCATTTGCCGCATTTATAGTTAATAATGCAATGACTAAAACCAGAAGCTGTTTTGTTTGTAAGATTTTCATTTTTTTCAAATTTTGGTGATTATCTGAAGCAAAAGTAGATGAGGGATGTCTACAAATTTGCTTCAACTTGAATCCGCATGCTTATTGGTTTGAATTCGTTTGTATTTTATAGGAATTTGCGAATTGTGACCTTTGCATATTTTTTAACCCATATTTCAGCAAATTATGATGTGATTTTTAAAATTATCCATTGATTAGGCTTGTAGAACTATCAAAAATTTATGGAGTGCTCGGTGAATATTTTATTTTTGTAAGCTTATCCCAATGTTTATTCTATGAAAGTTAAAATTGAACCTAGATTTTCCTTTATTCTTATTTTTCTTTATTTTTCCTTTGTTCTTCATGGTCAGCAAACTAACCAGGAGAAAATTGATAGTATCCAATTGTTAATTGTTCAGGCAAAACAAACAAGCAATATGTCTTCTCTAAAAAGTGGACTTAAAGAACTTGCTAATTATTTTGAATATGATGGAAACTGGACAGCATATGATTCAGTTATCAACGAAATGCTAAAAATTGCAAATGATGAGAAAGACCTGGATTATGAAGCTGAATGTTATAATAAGTGGGGCATTTCAAATTGTTTCCAGGGGAAGAATAAAAAAGCTGTTGAGTATTTTGAAAAAGCATTGGTGATTAATAAAGAGTTAAATGATAGTGCTTCTATTTCAAATAGTTATGAGAACATGGGAATAGTTTATAAGGATTTAGCTGAATTTGATAAAGCTTTGAAGTATCAAATGAATTCTTTAAAAATACGTGAAAAAATTGCCCACCCAAGATTAGTTAATACTTATGCCAATATCGCAATTATCTACAAAACAATGGAAGACTATGAGATGGAAGGAAAATACATTATGTTGGCTTTAAAAAAAGTTAAAGAAGGGCAAGACAATGCTCCTTCAAATATAGCAATTATTTATAATCAGCTAGGGGGGTATTATAACAGAAAACAAAATATTGATAGCAGTATATATTGTTATGAAAAAGTGGTTGAATTTTCAGAGAAGGCTGGTTGGAAAAGAGGAATTGCTGTCGGGAAAGGTAATTTGGCTGAATTACATTCAGATAATGGCAATTACCCTTTAGCTATTGCTATGCACAGAGACGTTTTAAACCTTTCAATTGAAATTGAAGATTGCATGGGGATTGCAGAAGAATGTACTTATTTGGCTGCTCTTTATGAAACAATAGACAGGCTGGACTCTGCATTATATTATAGTACACTAGGTCTTGAAAAGGCGTATAATTGTAATTTAGGAAAAGACAAATTGAACCTGCTTAAACAGCATTCACTTAATTTAGAAAGTAAGGGGGATATTCATGGTGCTTTGGAGTATTATAAAAGATTTCATCAATTAAGTGACTCTTTGTTTAACTCTGAAAAACAAACAATTGTTTCTGATTTGGAAACAAAATACCAAACCGAGAAAAAAGAAGTAGAAATTAAACAACTTTCAACTGAAAATGAACTGAAAAGTCAACGGATAAAATTTGCCATTGCTGCAATTATTGCTATTGTAGTGGCTGCTGGGTTTGTAATTTTTTTACTGATAATTAGGCGGCGTAAAATAAGGGCCGAACAGGAACAACTAAAACAACAACTTTTCCGTTCGCAAATGAATCCGCATTTTATGTTTAATGCTCTGGCCAGTATACAAAACTTCCTTTATAAAAACGAAGCTAAAAAAGCGGCTTCATACTTGGGTAACTTTTCTTCGCTAACCCGTTCAATTTTAATAAATTCTACAAAAGAAGAAATTAGTTTGGATGAAGAGATTGCTACTCTGAAAAACTACATTGAACTAGAAAGAATGCGGTTGAAAGATGCATTTGACTATGATATAAATTTTGATGAAGATTTAGAAACAGAATTTATAAAAATTCCACCCATGCTCATTCAGCCTTTTGTTGAAAATGCTATTAAACATGGCTTAAAAGAGAAAAAAGAGGGTGGAAAGTTAAGTGTTTCATTTACTGATAAAGGTGATAACCTGCAAGTTCAGGTAGTTGACAATGGGGTAGGAATTGACCATTCGAAAAAAGAAATAAAAAATGGGCATAAATCAATGGCTCTTTCTATCTTTAATCATCGAATAAAAATAATTAGAAAAAAATCAAAAGGGTTGCCTTTGCCACAGATTAAGGATTTGTCAGTAGAAAGTAAACAAGGCACATTGGTTGAAATACATTTACCAATTTATGAGTAAAGAAATGATAAAAACTGTAATAATAGATGATGAAGCCGACTTAAGAGAAGTAAACAGACGGCTTTTGCTCGATAATTTTTTGGATGTTGAGGTGGTTGGCGAAGCCGATTCGGTTGAAAGCGGTATTGAACTAATAAAAAAGGTGCAGCCTCAACTTGTTTTGCTGGATATAGAAATAAAAGGTGGTACTGGTTTTCATATTTTGCAAAAAGTAAAACCTTATACCTTTAAGGTGATTTTTATTACAGCATTTAATGAATTTGCTATTAAAGCCATAAAATTCAGCGCATTAGATTATGTTTTAAAACCCGTGAACGAGGTTGAGTTTTGTCAGGCCATTGAAAAGGCACTAGTGCATTTTAATACGGAGAAAACAGAAATGCAATTCGATAATTTCTTTGACCACTATGAAAAGCAAAACCCTGATAATAAGAAAATGGTGTTAAGGACATCCGACAGTGTTTTTCTGGTTAATCTTTCGGATATTAAATATTGCAAAAGCGATAACAGTTATACAGTGTTTCATATTCGTGATAAAAAAAATATTATGGTGTCAAGAAGTATTAAGGAATATGCTGAGTTGCTTGAAGAATATGATTTTTGCAGGCCGCATCAATCTTTTTTAGTCAATATTAATTACATTGAAAAACTGGACAAAACGGATGGTGGCTTTATTATTTTAGAAGATAAAACTGAAATACCAGTTTCTACAAGAAGGAAACAGGCGATTATGCAAATTCTGGATAAATTGTAGCGAATTCAAGTAAAGAATTGGCTTCTTCAAATTGTTTTGTGCATTCGTTAAAGTGTGGGTTAATTTTGCGGTATAAATCCCTCTGGAATGGAAAAAATTATACTGCCTACTGCATTAGCCTATCATGTTGTTAAAATAAAAGATATTGTTTTTTGCAAAAGTAACAATAGTAGTACGAGATTTTATTTGACTGATGGAGAGGTTGTTACGGTTTCTGTTTCAATAAAGGAATATGAGATTCAGTTAGCTAAATATAACTTCTTCCGTACTCATCAATCTTACCTCGTAAATATTAGTCATATTACTTTAATCAACAAAGTAAATGCCTTTAAGTTAACTATGCACAATGGAGCAGAGATACCAGTTTCAACCAGAAAGCGAAAAGAATTGATGCAGTTGCTTTTAGAAGGTGTCTAAAGCTGCTACTCAAACTTTAGGAACCAGTAGTTTGCCGAAATATTTAGGGCCTGCTGAAAAAGTCAGAGGTACATTAGCTACAAGTTAGCAAAGCGAAGATGTATATGAATACTTCGAGCTGAAGCTAATGAAGTAGATGATGTGCCTCTGGCTAGCATTATAATTATTAGTTTTTTGCTACTTTAAGATAAAGTTAATGCAAGGAAAAATTACTATTTTTTTAAAAACCTTTGCACTTTTTTACAACCTCTTTTATGTAAATGTTTAATTTTAACAGGCTTAGGCGTTTTTCAGCGAGCCCTATTTATTTATTTAAGGTGTTGCTAACCAGTCGTTTATAGAACTGTTGCAAATAAGCTTTGGTCTGTTCTGTTTTTGTTTGTATATCAACTGAGCCGAGAATATTGTTTTGCAACAAGGTGTCTTTTTTATGATTGTATAAATCTACAAACACCTCTCCATTAAAAGTACCACACAGCGAATCATTAAAATAAAAATAGTTTTCGTTTATACTGTTTATTCCAAACTTTGGGGTTATTGTATCAAAAACTGATGAGCCAAAGCAGACAAAGCTGGTGTCGTAGTTTAAATAATCAAGCACTGAAGGCATAATATCAATATGTTGGGTCAGGCGTTGACTATTTTCTTTTAATAAATTATTACCAGGGTGGTAAAATGCAATCGGGATTCTAAATGCACCAAGCCTGGTTTTGTATTTGGTCGAAATTGCCTCAGCAGTATGGTCAGCTGTGAAAACAAATAGGGTATTATTAAACCATTCTTGTTTTGATGCCTCTTTCATGAATTCAGACAGGGCATAATCGGTATATTCTACTGTTTTTAAAATCGGAAGCGAGCCTCCTTTAAATTTATCAGCAAACTCATCTGGCACTTTGTATGGATGATGCGAGGATAAGGTGAATACACAACTAAAAAATGGCCGTTTTGTTTTATTTAAAGTTTCAATCATGTAAGGAAAAAAGTAATGATCGGGAATTCCCCAATTTCCATCATCTTTGGTTTTATCAGGGAATTCATTCAAGCCGTAATAACTATCAATACCAATTGATTTACAAAATGAGTCAAAACCCATTGTTCCATTGCTCCCTCCATGAAAAAATGAAGTACTGTATCCTTTCTTTTCAAGAAAGGCAGGCAGACTGTTTAATTTATTTACTGAATATTTTGAGTCGATGTAGCTTTTGTTTGCAAGAGAAGGTAACGATGATAAAATGGCAGGAAGGGCGTCAACCGATCTGCGCGAATTGGCTACGGTATTGCTACAAGCATAAGAATTAGCAATAAGGCTATCTAAATGCGGGGTAAAACCTACACCATTGTTGTAAGCTCCAATATATTCCATACTAAAGCTTTCCATAATTACAATTATTACATTTAGTGGTTTAAAATCCTCATTTTTTGAGATTTTATATTTTGGCGAAAAAGCTTTTTCAAGCGATTCAGAGGTGTTAAAATAGTTAAAGTTGTCAGGTTCAATTTCACCAATAGTATTTACAACCGCAAAAGGAGTGTTTAATATTAGAGGAACGTATTTAGGTGATACATATTCAGTTGCACTAATCATTCGCAAGGGTTGAACACCTAACCCTCGTGCAGCAAGCATTGATATTGCAAAGAAACATAAATACAATGCAGTTGTCCAGTACCATTTTATTTCTTTAAGTTTGTCTATGACTAAGAATGTACGATTGTATAATTTTGCCATCAACCAAATTAAAAGTATCAAAACAATCAGCAAATACCAGTAAGTAAGCATAAATGATGGCAGGTTAAACATTACATCTGAACTTGTAAAAAAAGTCTCAATAACTTCGAATCCACTGCGGGCATTTATAAATTTGAAATAGGAAATATCGGCAATATTTAACATCAAAAGCAGGCTATTTGTTATAAGAAACAGTGCTTTTAAAATTACCTGGTACCATTTTTTATTATAAATAATGCCAGGCATAAGCATAAAAACTATCCAAAGTAAGTTAAGGTAGAATAGTATAGCATAATCGAACCTGATACCAAAGAAAAATGCATTGAATAGTTGAGATCCTTTCATGGGGGTAAAGGTTTCCCAGTTAAGAATTAAAAATGCCAGACGACATATGGTGAATAGGAATACAACAATGAAAAGTCGGTAAAGGATTTTTAAAAGTCTTGTAAGCATAATGGTTTTAGTGAAGTTTTACTACATATTCTTTGTAAGGAACATTTGGCTGCCAAAAATAGTATTAAATCGAGTTATTTTATCATTAACCTAACATTAATTTAAGATAGTAACTTGAAGTTGCTTTTAAGATAAATAAGAAATGTTTTTTATTTTGTTGTAAATCAGTGAATTAAATAACGGGTATTAAGGGTGTTACTATAAAAATAGTTGTAAAACTATCGAAATAGTTGTATGATTAATAAAATAGTTATATGTTTGTTGCATGAAAGAATTAACCAAAGCAGAGGAACAAATAATGCAATACCTGTGGAAGATAGAAAAAGGCTTCCTAAAGGATATTGTGGAGCAATTTGCCGAGCCCAGGCCGGCATACACTACGGTTTCGACTGTAATTAGAGTATTGGTAAAAAAAGGTTTTATTAAGTTCAATACATATGGAAAGTTGCATGAGTATTATCCGGCAATAAGCAAAAAGGAGTATTCAAAGAAGTTTTTTAAATCGTGGGTTGGTAATTTTTTTAACAACTCAAACAAAAAGTTTGCTTCTTTTTTTATGCAGGATGAAGACCTTGATTTGACTGAATTGGAAGAAATGAAAAAAATGATTGAGGAACAGATTGACAAAAAGAGGAACTTAGAACCTGAAAATTAGAACTTAGTTGAAAGACCGAAGGTCTAAATCTGTGTAGATCCGCTTAATCTGTGTCATCCGTGTTCTACTAATTAAAATCGAAAAATGGAAAATTTATTTATTTATCTTCTAAAAGTTCACTTAGCAATTGCTTTGTTTTATTTGGTTTACAAACTGGTGCTAAATAAAAACGCAGTGCTTGCTGTTAAAAGGTTTTATTTACTTGGCTCATTGCTATTTGCATTCAGCTTGCCGTTTGTCAGTATTAATTTTGATTTGGCAAAACGAGTTGAAAAGGCTGGGGAAGTGTTTGATTTTCAGGATATTGATAAGTTAAGCCAAATTCAATTTTTACCAACAACTGACTCAGTAAATTCTCTTACCCATTTTGATAGTTTTTCCATTGCTTTGGTTAGCTATCTTTTTATTGGTGTGTTTGTGTTTTGTTATGCGCTGTTTGATTTAGCTAAAATTTTTAAAAGCATCAAACAAAACAAAATGGAGAGAGCAGGACGGCTGAAATTTGTGCTTAACAAGGAGTACAATAGTCCGTTTTCCTTTTTCAACTTCATTTTTACAAAATCGGCACAAGACATTAAAAACACACCTGAGTATGTGCATGAATTGGCCCATGTGAGGCAACTTCATTCTTTCGACAGGCTTCTGGTTGAATTTGTTCTTCCTTTGCTTTGGATTAATCCTTTCATTTATTTGTTCAAAAAGTCGATGATTGAGGTGCATGAACATTTGGCCGATTCAGCAGTATTAAAAAATGGGGTTGAGGCTACTGATTATCAGCAGTACCTCTTTTTGCAATTGAAATCAGGTCAGTATTTAAAAATGACCAGTAATTTTAATTATTCACTAACTAAAAAACGAATTACAATGATTTCAAAAAATATTTCGAAAAAGAAAAGTTTAGTAAGTATTTTACTTGGACTTATTTTAGTTGCAGGGGTTTTTGTTTTTTATGGGTTTAATAACCAGCGCGTTGTTGAACCAATTTCTGAGATTTACACGAATAATTCTAACAGCTTAAAAAGAAAGGTTCCTTCGATATTTCCACTAAAACATAGTGGGGAGTATTATATAGCTGCGGAATATGGGTTTAGGAAACATCCAATCTTAGGATATGTAAGAAAACATAATGGGGTAGATATTAAGGCTGATAAAGGAACTGAGGTGATTGCAACTGCAAATGGTGTGGTTACAAGGGCTGATGAAGCAGGAGGGTATGGTAATTGTGTTAGAATTAAGCATGGTGAAAAGTTTGAAACCAGGTATGCACATCTGAATGGTTTTAATGTTAAGCCAGGTGACAAAGTAAAAAGAGGAGATGTTATTGGTTTTGTTGGTGCAACAGGATTATCAACATCCCCACATTTACATTATGAGGTTCTTCAAAACGAAAAGTACGTAGATCCTGCAGATTACATCAAAAATATCAAAGAAATACCAACTAAAAAGAAAAGCAAATAAGATGAAAAATTAACCACAGTTGCACAGATTTGCACAAATTTAGCTGTGAAAATCTGTGCCAACTATGGTTTAAAGTTACAATCCTAATTTCTTGCTAATATCTTTTGGCAAAGCATTTTTGTTTACCATAATATTAGTTGTTTTGTACAAAACAAATGCCTTTGAAGCATATAAATAGCCATTGTATTTATTGCTTTCGGCCCAAGAGTTTTTTACAATGTAGTATTCCTTACCGGTTTGATCTTTAGCGGTTCCAATAATTAACATTCCATGGTCGTCGGTAGTCTGGTAATTATCAAACGCCTCCTGGCGCAATTCAGGAGTGATTTTTTTCTCGTCAACCGGTTTGTCAAATGAGTAAAGTAAAGCCTCTTGTTCTCTGGTAGTCATTTTTTCCCATTTTGATCGCTCCGAATCACTCATTTCAGCAATATCTTTTCCAGGAACAATGGCAAGACCATCTCTGTAGGAGAAGCCTTTCTCGCTAACGTCTGTTGCCCAGGCAACTGTATAGCCTTGTGCTAACGAATGGTCAATGATTTGGGTTAACTCTTCCAGTTTTACATTGTAAGCACTACCCCATAGCCAATTGTCCGGAATTTCGATGATAAATGGCTGGTAATAAGGGTGATGTGTGAATGAACTTATGGTTACATAATCGTCTGCATTTAAACCAGTTTCGGCAGCATAGCTTTTTGGGGTGTATTCTTTTCCATTGTAAGTGAATTTTTCAGGATATTCGCCTAAATAAGCATCCAGAATGCCATTAAAACCAATTTTCCAGGCAGTAGAAAGTTTTTTATTCTTGTTTTTAATCACGCCATCACAATAGTCTTTCAAAACTTCGTCAAATTCGCCATGTACGTGGTTTGGTTGACCATAATTTAAACCTGTGCAAAACAGATTTGGTACCAACCCATAGTTTTTCAGCACATAAGTAACATCATGGAAGGCACCGCCACCACCAAAGTTTAAATGTCCATGAAGTCGAACATATTTAACTGCTTTGTCCATATAGCAATTTCTAACAATAAACATGGGCGATAAGTAAGGAACATCCTTTTTACCAATGCGAATCATTTCAGCTTCAAGAAAAGCCAGACCTGAAAAACTCCAGCAGGTGCCAGAACGATGCTGATCTTTTACCGAAGTAACATCAATTCGTTTTACATCGGTAAATTTATAGCCATCTTGTGCATTTGTTAAATTCAAGCTGCCAAAAACAAAAGCGATTAATAAAATCCAATAAAAATTTCTATATTTCTTCATACATATTTTAATTAAATAATTTAATATTGGGCAAATTTAAAATTTTTTAGTAAAGTAGTTAAGAACATTTATTATAATGACGAACTTTGAAATTGGAACATAGTTAGGCAAGACTAATTTACTCCCCCGATGTGTCGGGGTCATAAGAGAAGTTCTAATTTCTAATTTCTAATTGCATGGAAATAGTAATTATAGGAGCGGGAAATGTTGCCACTCATTTATCAAAGGCTTTGGTGAAAACAGGTAACAATGTGAAACAAATTTATAGCAGGACCGAAGAATCGGCACAAAAACTAGCTGCTGAACTTGGAACAAGTCATATAACTAATTTAAAATTTCTAGATAATGAGGCTGATTTATATGTTTTTTCAGTAAGTGATAATGCACTACCCGAATTAGCCAAAGAAATTAATATTGCTGACAAAAATGCTGTTCATACTGCCGGAAGTGTTCCTCTTTCAGTATTTGAGGGAGCAAAAAATTACGGTGTTTTTTATCCCTTGCAAACTTTTTCAAAATCGAGGGAAATAGATTTTAAGGAAGTCCCGCTTTGCATTGAAGCCAATAACAAAAGTTTTAATAAAGTTTTAACAAAATTGGCTGGGCAAATTTCTGAAAACGTGTGGCAAATTGATTCAATTCAAAGAAAACAACTGCATTTATCTGCTGTTTTTGCTTGTAATTTCGTAAATCATATGTATGCATTATCTAAGAAACTGGTTAATGACAAAAACATTGATTTTGAGATATTACATCCTTTAATTAAAGAAACTGCACTTAAAGCACTTGCCATGGATCCAAAATCAGCTCAAACTGGGCCAGCTTTAAGAAATGACACCGAAAGTCTTAAAAAACACATAGAATTGTTATCTTCATATCCTGAAATTCAGGAACTTTATGTAATGATTAGTGATAGTATTGAGCTGTATAACAGGTGATTAATTGCTTGCAATAAATACTTAGAAATACCTAAAATATTTATAAGTATTTAGAGTTAATTATTGAACTACAACTCGTAAATACTCATGAGTATTCGTAAGTACTTATAAATACTGAATTAAAAATGGTATTAGATAATTTTAAAGAAAGATTAAAAAGTATAAAGGCTTTGGTTTTTGATGTTGATGGGGTTTTTTCGCAAAACGTTTTTTTGCACCCAAATGGTGATATGCTTCGCTCGATGAATACCAAAGATGGGTATGCCTTGCAATATGCTGTAAAAAAGCAGTCATTTTTGGCTGGGATAATAACCGGAGGATATTCCGAATCCGTAAAAACCAGGTTTAATGCGCTTGGAATTACTGATGTATATATAAAATCGAGAGACAAGCTAGAGGATTTTGAAGATTTCATGTACAAATACGACCTAAAACCTGAAGAAATACTTTACATGGGCGATGATATTCCGGATTATGAAGTAATGAAAGCTGTTGGCATACCATGCTGCCCGGCTGATGCTGCTGAAGAAATAAAGACTATTTCGGTGTATATTTCAGATAAAAAAGGCGGTGAAGGTTGTGTTAGGGATGTGGTTGAGCAGGTGCTGCGGGCACAGGGGAAATGGTTTTCATTTAAGAACTGAGAACTATGAACTTTTTCATGGCCAAGGGAATAAATTAGAAGTTCGTGTAAGTAGGCAAATGCATTGACAATTTTAATGACTAATATACAAATAGACCAATTTCAAACAAATGATTGCTTTTCTAAAACTAATACGTTTACCAAACTTGCTAATAGTTGCAGGTACACAATATTTGATGCGTTTTGCCATTATAGGTGCAATACTTGGATTTTATAACAATGGAGCCAATGGTGCGTTTGAATTTGTGCTCCAGATGTCTGAAATTGATTTTTTTATTTTGGTATTGGCCACCGTGTGTTTAACTGCAGCTGGATACGTAATTAACGATTATTTCGACACAAAAACTGATAGTTTAAACCGACCCAAAACGGTTATTGTTGGAACCAAAATTTCAAGAAGATCGGCAATGGCACTGCATATTGTATTAAATGCCATTGGAGTGCTTGGTGGTTTTTACGTTTCCTGGAAAATTGGTCACCCCAAATTTGGGTTTATTTTTGCTTTGGTAGCAGGGGTATTGTGGTATTACTCAACTACTTACAAACGACAGTTTTTAATTGGCAATTTGCTTGTGGCAATTCTTACAGCTTTGGTTCCTTTAATGGTTGTTCTTTTTGAAATTCCAGTGTTGAATAAAGCTTATTCGGCAATTTTAATTGAGTATGAACATAATTTTAATTCAATTTTCAATTGGGTTGTTGCATTTTCATTTTTTGCCTTTTTCACCACTTTAATCCGCGAAATTATTAAAGATGTTGAAGATTTTGAAGGAGATACAGCTTACGGACGAAAAACACTGCCAATAGTACTTGGTGTTTTTTATACTAAAATAATTGTTATTAGTCTAATTGCTATTACCTTAGCCGCAATAATCTACATCTATCTGATGTATTTACAAGGGTCTGAATTAACCTTGTGGTATTTAATACTTGCCCAGGCCATCCCTCTTGTTGTTTTGATTGTGAAAATCATCCTTGCAAAAAACAAAAAAGACTATTCTTTTGCTTCCTTACTAATAAAGTTTATTATGCTCTTTGGTGTCCTTTATTCGCTGGTTGCCGGATACATATTTTTATACACTTTTTAAAACATGATTCTTAAAAACTTACAAGACAAAAAAATAATTCTGGCATCACAGTCGCCTAGGCGGCAGGAACTGCTAAAAGGCATTGGAATTGAGTTTGAAATTGAAGTAAAAAAGGATATTGATGAAAGTTTTGACCCTGATATGCCTTTTGAGCAGGTTGCAGAATACCTGGCCAGAAAAAAAGCTGAAAACTATAAAGAAATCATTACCAACAATACGATTTTAATAACTGCTGACACGATTGTTTGCACAGATGATGAAATTTTAAATAAACCTGCAAACAAGCAAGAGGCGAAAAGTATGTTATTTGCTTTATCTGGTAAAAAACATAAAGTTATAACCGGGGTTTGTATTAAGTCTGCATCAAAAGAAGCTAGTTTTAGTTCCGAATCAATTGTATATTTTGATAAATTAGCTAGCAAAGAAATTGATTATTACATTGAAAACTATCAACCTTACGATAAGGCCGGTGCTTATGGTATCCAGGAATGGATTGGCTACATTGGAATAACCCGCCTCGAAGGTTCTTACTACAATGTGGTTGGTTTACCTATTCAGTTGGTATACAGTGAATTAAAAACGTTTTAACGCAACATATTTAACTTAAACTATACTATTATGATTAAAAAAATGATAGGGCTTGCCATTGTATTTTTGATTACAGTAAGTTCGTTTATTAGGGCAGATGAAGGAATGTGGATTCCTTTACTACTTAAAAAATACAATATTAAAGACATGCAGGCCAAAGGCTTTAAGCTTACAGCCGAAGATATTTATAGCATCAATAAAGCCAGCATGAAGGATGCGGTAATTATTTTTGGCCGTGGTTGTACTGGTGAACTGATTTCTAACCAGGGGCTTTTAATTACTAATCACCACTGTGGTTTTAGTGCTATCCAAAGTCATAGTTCGCTCGAGAATGATTACCTTACAAATGGGTTTTGGGCCATGAGCAAAAAAGAAGAACTGACCAATGCCGGACTTACAGCAAAATTTTTAGAACGCATGGAGGATGTTAGCGAGCAGGTATTATCAAATGTAAATGATAATATGAGCGAATCGGAGCGTCAGGCAGCCATTCAAAAACAAGCACAACTGATTGAGTTAAAATCGGCAGAAAGTGGTAAATATGAGACAGTTGTAAAACCTTTATTTTATGGCAACCAGTATTTTTTATATGTTTATAAAGTATACAAAGATGTTCGCCTGGTAGGGACACCTCCTTCAGGAATTGGTAAATTTGGTGGCGATACTGATAACTGGATGTGGCCAAGGCATACAGGAGATTTTTCAATTTTTAGAATTTATGCTGATAAAAATAACGAGCCGGCTGAATATTCACCAGATAATGCACCCTATCACCCAAAAGTCCATTTTCCAATTTCGTTAAAAGGAGTAAAAAAAGGTGATTTTACAATGGTTTTCGGTTATCCAGGCACAACACAGGAATACTTACCATCGTATGCGGTAAAAATGATTTTGAAGGATGTAAACCCTAATAAAATTAAAATCCGTACTGCCAAGCTTGATATCATGAACAAATACATGAATGCAAACCAGGCTGTAAGGATTCAATACGCTGATAAACAGTCAGGTGTATCAAATGGTTGGAAAAAATGGATTGGTGAAAGCAGGGGCCTGAAGCGTTTACATGCGATTGAAAAGAAGGAAAAGTTTGAAAAAGAAATTACGGAATGGATTAACGATAATAGTGAGCGAAAAGCAAAATATGGGAAATTATTAGAGGATTATAAGGCAGTTTACAAAGAACTTTCTCCAAATCGGTATGCATTTGAATATTTTGTAGAAACCATTTATTATACCGAATGTATCAGAATGGCAAATGGATACAGTAAATTGCTTGATTTTACTGAAGAAACAAAGGCCGAGAAAGTTGAAGATTATGTTTCGAGGCTAAAACGCGGGCTTGATGGTTATTTTAAAGACTATTATCTACCTCTGGATAAAGAGGTCTTTGCTAAAATGATTGAGTTTTATTACCAAAATATGGATAAGGCCTATTTTACGGATGAACTAAAGTTGATTGATTCAAAATACAAGGGAAATATTGCAAAATTTACCGAAGACATTTACAAAAAAACAATCTTCACTGATAAAGCAAAGCTTTCTGCGTTTTTAGAAAGCTATAAAGTGTCAGCGAATAAAAAACTAGCCAAAGATCCTTTATTAAGGCTAAGTACTAACTTATTTAACATGTTTTATAGCCAAATAATTCCTGCTATGCAAAAAGCCGAGCAAAAACTGGTAGGTTTGGATAGAAACTGGATGAAGGCCATTATGTTGTTTGAAAAAGACAAAGTTCTTTACCCCGATGCTAATTTCACCCTACGGGTAACTTACGGAAAAGTGGACGATTACTTTCCTTACGATGGTGTTAAATACGTGCATTACACTACTTTAGATGGGGTTATGGAAAAGGAAAACCCTGCTATTTACGATTATACTGTGCCTAAAAAACTAAAAGAATTATACGAGACGAAAGATTACGGAGAATATGGTGAAAACGGTGAAATGAGGGTTTGTTTTACTGCATCCAACCACACTACAGGAGGAAATTCTGGAAGCCCTGTTTTAAACGCTGAAGGTCAATTAATTGGCGTTAATTTTGATCGCAATTGGGAAGGTACCATGAGCGATATTATGTACGATCCGGATCAATGTCGGAATATTTCAATTGATATCCGTTATGCACTGTTTATTATTGATAAATTTGCCGGAGCAAAACATTTGATTGATGAAATGACGTTGGTGAGATAGATTTGAGCAGTGAGATTTTGAAATCGCATATCTAATATCACATATCTAGCCTCTGACTAGCCAAAGTTTCTGACGAGATTTTATTAGGTCATAAAATGTAAGTGCAAAGAAAAATAGGATGTTTTACCAAAAACCTTGCACTTTAAACTCTGAAAAATCATGTAAGGTGCTAGATATTAAAAGCATAAGCGTTTTTCAGCAAGCCCTAAATATTGTTCATTCAGTGGCAAGGAAGATGCACAGTATTACGGTTTTGAAATGCTCGACCAGGAGGAGCTGAAAAAATGGACAAACAAAGTTGCAAAAAGCATTGGTTTAAATTCAACGTTTATAATTCCAAAAGTAGGTGATGAGTTTGAGTGGAAATAAAAAAGCTGACAACTGCCAGCTTTTTTATAACTTTGAATTTGAGTACAATAAAATATTTGAAGTTTCTAATATCTCTGTACTCAAATCTAACACCAAACCGCTATCAAGATATTAAAAAAGGTATTGGTATAACTAAGCGAATATAGAGAGCGATCTCATGAACGCAGTGAATAATGCCGAAGGATTAGCATGTTAGGAAATTTTAATTTCCGTTACATGATTACCATTCGGTATAATATCTAAAAATTATTCCTGGATTTTACCATCTACCCAGTTTCCTGTCTTTTTAGTACCGTTAGCAAAAGTATAGGTTCCCTGGCCATTAAATTTATCATCAGCCCACTCACCTTCATAGCTGTCGCCGTTTGCTAAAGTGATTTTGCCTTTACCTTCTCTTTTGTTATTAACAAATTCGCCTTCGTAAACATCGCCGGTTGAGTAGGTGAAAGTTCCTTTACCATTTCTTTTACCTTTTTTGTATTCACCAACATATTTGTGGCCGGCCTTCATAGTATAAGTTGCAGTCTGGCCCTCAGCCGTTTCTTCTTTTCCCTTTACAAATGGTCCAATGTAGGTGTTACCTTTGTAGGTTTCACGTCCCATTCCATGAGCCCTGTTTGCTTTGTATCCACCAACGTAAACTTTTCCGCTAGCATAAGTGAAAGTCGCGCTATCGCCTTCAGCAGTTTCCATTTTATTAGCAGTAAAACCACCTTCATAGGTTCCATAAGGTTTGCCTTTTACAACTATGGTGTATTTACCTTTTCCTTCTTTTTTATTATCAACCCAGTCACCTTCGTAGATTTTACCGTCTTCGTAGGTCATTGTACCTTTTCCATCACGTTTACCTCCATTGATATCGCCTTCGTATACATCACCATTTGAATAAGTGAATTTGCCAACACCTTGGGGCATTCCACCTTCAAAGTCACCTTCGTATACAATTCCATTTGAAAAATTGTAGGTGCCTTTTCCATCTGGTTTTCCTTCTTTAAAAGCTCCTTCGTATTTATCGCCATTGGCAAATGAATAAACTCCTTCGCCGTTCATGCAATCCCCAGATACACATTTATTTTCCTGCGAAAGAGCCGAATAACTCATCATTAATAATCCTGATACAACTAATACAATCCTTTTTTTCATAACTTACTTTATTTTAATTGAACTCTAAACTTGATTCCTGCAAATATATGCAGAATTATATAATACCAAAATGAATTTTATAATCTACCTATTTGCTACAAAAACAATGCAAGAAATTAACGTATCAGTAGAATTTATGGTATGCTCTTTTTGATAAATGGTGCTTATTTGGTGGGGGGAGGTGGAATCTAAACTTTGGCCAAAGTTAAAATCTTGCAACAAATTGAACTTTTATTTCTGATTTTAGGTTGCCGTTTATTTCAGCCAACCCCGAACTGATAGTTTTTACCGAAGGATAAAAAAAGCGACTGTAACGAAGCCTTAAATCCATAAAATCAGCAATTGCATATTTAATCATGGCGTAAATCCTGTTTCCTTTTCCTGAGTAGGCTGGCACTGAAAAACTGTATAAAACATCATTTTCGAAGGCATAAATTCTTGCGTTATACGAGGCATCAAAAACGGCATACCTGAAATAAAAAGAGAGGGGGATTTGCCGAAGGTCAAAATTAACATCCTGCACAAGGGCGTATCCGTATTCTGAATTGTTATTTTGCTGATAATGAGACACTTCAATTCGACTTTTTAAAGAAATAAAATCAGTAGCCTTATAAGAAATATGGTAACGGTAGTGTTCTATTTTTTCATCTGCAATTACTCTCAAAGGCTCATTTTCTATCGCTAAATTGCTTGCCTTACTTTCCGTTTTCCATCTAAAATACATGTCAACCCATCTGTTGACAGAATAGCTGGCCTGAACAAAATATTCTTTTCCGTCAGAAGGGGCATCTACTCCATATTTTAACCAGGGGAATTCATACAAATCGGCATAAGCAGCAATTTTAACCCGTGCCACCGGATGAAATTCCAGACCATAGTACATCCCCTGTTCATTAATAATTCTTGAATTTTCGGAGAAGGAGCCAGAATAATGCGCCTGATAATCTTTCTGGTAATATCTGTGCAATAACGAAAAGGATAATTGGGGGACAATGGAAGTTACCAATCCGTTTTGAATGGCCATGGCTCCGTTCTTATCAATCGCAACTTCGCCAAACAGGCTCATCTTTTTATAAAAGAACTGGTAATCCAAACTTGCATTGTAATTTCTATCCCCTTTAAAGTCATAAAGTTTATAGGGTTTTTCCAAAGGAATTAGTTCGTTACCATATTGGTAACCAACAAAATTAGCTGCCAGTTTTAGGTTTTTTATGGTGGTGCTCAATCTTCCTCCAAAAACAGTTTCTTCAACAACTTTTCTATTATTTAATTCGGTGGGAGTGCGATGGTAACCAGAGTTTTGAAGAGCGGTGAGCTGTTCCTCAATATCGTCAATTGTATCAGCTGGTGCCAGGCTTCCGTCTACTTTTTTATACGAAAAAAAGGTGGTAAATTCTATTTTTCCAAATTTAAGAGTGGTTCCAGTTCCACGCATAAAGTTATTTTCATCGGTTGAGGTATAATAACGCAAACCTTGCCCTTTTTTTCTAATGTTTAAAACATTTGCAGATTTCCCCATACCAAACCCTGACCATAATACCAGTCC
Organism: Bacteroidales bacterium; assembly: GCA_050291445.1. GTDB lineage: Bacteria > Bacteroidota > Bacteroidia > Bacteroidales > NBLH01 > NBLH01. Next base: position 26,826 of record JBNKJW010000105.1, read on the forward strand.
CTGGCCAAATTTTACCTGGAAATCTCCAATGTTTAACCTTTTAATAGCTCCAAGGTTATTTAGTTGAAGATGAGCGGAATAAAAATCGAAACCTTTAGCGCTTTTATTGTAATCAAAGGTTTCACCTGCGTCTTTTTCGGCTGTTAGCCCGGCAAAAACCCTGTCTTTGTAATGGAACGTGTATTTGAGTTTGTAACGCATTTTGTCACCTGTATACCTGCTTGCAGGCTCTTCATTTTCATTGGTTGTGGTGTCAGGTAAAAATCCTTTTTGTTCTTGCAATAAAAAGCCGGTTTCACCAATTAGTTTATGACGTCCATATTTTATAATTTTCCCAAAGGCCAATTTTTCTTTTTCTTGTATTCTTTCAACTTCAACAAATGGAAGCATATTTTTTATCACATCGGGTGTAAACCCTTCAATCAACTGCAATTCGTAGATTGTGACCATGCCTTCTCGTTGAGCAATATAATTTAGCAGATTTTCAATCTGAAACTCAGTGAGAAAATGTAATCTTTCAAGTTTTTCGTTATCTGCTTCATTTAAATTTAACGGATTTTCCTGGTAAAAGGTTAAATCTTCAATGAAAGTGGAATAATCGACATCTTCAAGCTCCGAATTGTTGGCCAACTCTTCTACAATATCTTCAATTACCTCATTTTGTGCAAGAAGCTTCTTTGGCAAAACCAAAATACTGCTTAAAACACAAATAAATACTAACAATTTGGGATATTTCATTGTTTTTTCAATCATATATCCTGTTATTGAAGGCATAAACTACAGAAATAGCAGGCGAATAATCAAGTACCGGATGCCTTGAAAAACCTATATCCATTCGAAATGATTTGAAGGTGTATCCAAACCCGAAAGAATAAATGGTTGGATTAGTGGCAATGCCTGCACGAAAATAAAAATCGTTGAGAAGTTCCAGCTCCAATCCGGTTTTGAAAATCAGGTCAAGATCCAAATCTTTTTCTGCTTCTATGCTTAATAATGCTCTTTCGTAAAGAAGGTAGGAGGCCCCCAGCTTAAAAATAGTGGGCATGTACTCATTCTCATAAGTTGAAAGTTTGGTGTGCCAAAGATTAAAAACATGAGCTCCAATAAGCAGGTTATCAATAGGTTCGGCTAAAATACCTAGTTCGCCTGCTGCCGTACCTTTTTGGCCGTATTCGCCATCAATGTGGGTATAGAAATAATCAATTTGCCCTCCAAAAGCAAATCTTTTTCCCAGTCGTTTGGCAAAGGATAAACCCAGTTTGTTTTCATTAAATTTGGGGTAGCCAAAATAATAATAGTTAAGACCGACTACTCCGGATTTTAGAGGAAGCGCAAACGCAACCGATTTAGTGCTTAATTGTTTAACAAAAAAGGCATTTTGAAAAGCAAAACCAAAGTTCGTTCCTTTTAGGTAGGCCAATGCTGCCTGGTTGTGGTATTGTGCCCAAATATCCTGTTGGGTTACACAAGCGCCTGATGTACCTAGAGCTCTTCCTCCAATTTGATTGATGGGTGATTGTGCCAGGAATGACAGTGCATGGCTAATAAAAAAAACAGTCAGTGCATACTTTAAGCTTGAGATTAAACGCATATGGGCTTTAATAAAGGCAAAAATAAACAAGGAAATCCGCCACTCTTTTCAGTGGCGAAGTTCTAAAGATTCTTTAGTTAACTTTAAATTCAAATTTTATTTCAGAAAATTCTTCGTTGGCTTTCACAATTTTTTCTTTCAAAGTTTCTTTCTGTTTTTTTACTGCGTTTTTAACCTCAGCATTGCCGGTGGCAATAATTTGGGAAGCCAATATTGCTGCATTTAACGATGCATTTATGCCTACTGTAGCAACCGGAATTCCCGGAGGCATTTGAACAATTGCTAAAAGTGCGTCCATACCATCTAAAGAGGCCTTGATTGGTACCCCAATAATTGGCAAGCTTGTCATTGAGGCAATTACTCCTGGCAAATGAGCAGCCATGCCAGCTGCAGCAATAATCACCTTAATGCCCTTGCTCTCAGCATTTTTTGCAAACTTTTCAACTTCTTCAGGAGTTCGGTGAGCCGATAAAGCATTCACTTCAAAGGGGATTTTTAAATCATTCAAATATTTTGCAGCTTTTTCCATTACTGGCCAATCAGATGTGCTGCCCATAATAATACTTACCAATGGTTTCATAGTTTATATAATTTATAATCTTTTGTTAAAAGGAAATTTAAGATATTATTTTGTATTTTTGCAGCCAATAAACCGGCTATTTGCAAGCACAAATTAATAAAAATTTATTATTCGAGCTAAATGTTTCCAGCTATTAGTTGTTGCTGGATTTACTATTTTTATAAAAACCTAATAATATATTACCGTTGTGAGCAATAAAATATCTGTATTAGACAAAGAATTTGAGATCTTTATTGAATCAGGAAAAATTCAAAAAGCAATTGAAAAACTCGCCTTGAGGATGAATGAGGACCTAAAAGGGAAAGATGTGATTTTTCTAGGTATACTAAATGGTTCATTTATGTTTGCAGCAGATTTGTACAAGCGAATAGATGTACCTTCGCAAATTTCTTTTCTTAAGCTTGCTTCCTATCAGGGAACTTCAAGTAGTGGTAACGTAAAAAGGCTGATTGGAATCAATGAAGATTTATATGGGAAAACAGTGGTTGTACTCGAAGATATTGTTGATACAGGGATAACTATTGAAAATATTATTAAGCAGTTAAGAGGTTATGAACCGGCTGAAATAAAACTGGCTACTTTGCTCTTTAAACCTGCTGCTATGCAATCAAGTGTTGAACTTGATTATATTGGATTAGAGATTCCGAATGATTTTATCATTGGTTATGGGCTTGATTATGATGGGTTTGGAAGGAATTTGGCAGATATTTATAAGATTGTTGAATAATACAAGAAATAACTTTAACGCTGAGAAATATGCTTAACATTGTTTTATTTGGCCCTCCGGGAGCGGGAAAAGGAACCCAATCGGATAAATTAATCGAGAAATATCAATTAGTACACTTTTCAACTGGCGATATTTTGCGTGGTGAAATTGCCGCAAAAAGCAAACTTGGTTTGGAAGCAAAAGCTTTTATGAATAAAGGCGAGTTGGTTCCTGATGAGGTTGTAATTGAAATGATAAACATGAAAGTTACAGCTAATAAGGATGCACAAGGTTTTATTTTTGATGGTTTCCCACGTACCACAGCACAAGCCAAAGAGTTAGACAAACTGCTTGATAATGAAGGCTTAAAGATATCAGGAATGATTGCACTGGATGTAGAAAGAGAAGAACTTACCAAACGTTTGCAAAAACGTGCAGAAGTTTCGGGCAGACCTGATGATGCTGACATTAATATTATCAATAATAGAATTGATGTGTACAATAAGTCAACACTGCCTGTTATGGATTTTTATAAAGCGCAGGATAAACTTCAACTTATTGATGGTGTTGGCGCTATTGATGCTATTTTTGAAAGAATTGAAGAGGCTATTGAGAAGATAAAGTAGTTTTTTCTTTGTCATTAATGTCCTTTATTTTATAAAATGATTGATATTATATATTGGTTTATTTGAGTGTTGGTATATTGAAAAATAGTCGTTTTTGTAAGAAATAATATACCGATTTCAAATACACAAAAAATGACTATTAATAGGAAAAGAGAACTCGCCAAATTTGCGGAAAGTTAGATAAAAGAGAGGAAGAAATGGCATTATCAAATTTTGTAGATTACGTTAAATTGTTTTGTCGCTCGGGAAATGGGGGAGGTGGTTCTGCTCATTTACGGCGTGATAAATTAACTGCCAAGGGCGGACCTGATGGTGGTGATGGTGGCCGTGGTGGGCATGTAATACTTGTTGGTAATGAGCAACTTTGGACGCTACTGCATTTAAAATACCGTAAGCACATTTTTGCAGATAACGGTGAGTTTGGAAAAGATTCAAATAAAACTGGTGCCGATGGTGAGGATAAAATTCTTGAAGTCCCGATTGGTACGGTTGCCAAAGATGCCGAAACAGGGGAAGTTCTTTTTGAAATAACCCAACATGGCGAAGAAAAAATTTTGGTAAAAGGAGGACAAGGAGGTTTAGGAAACACTCATTTTAAATCGGCAACGAATCAAACTCCTAGATATGCACAGCCTGGCGAAGAAGGTTCTGAGGGTTGGAAAATATTGGAGCTGAAACTACTTGCCGATGTCGGTTTGGTTGGGTTCCCAAACGCCGGAAAATCTACATTATTGTCAGTGGTTTCTGCTGCAAAGCCTAAAATAGCTGATTACCCATTTACCACATTAGTTCCAAATCTTGGAATTGTTGCTTACCGCGATAATAAATCGTTTGTAATGGCCGATATTCCAGGAATTATTGAAGGTGCATCTGAGGGAAAGGGCCTGGGTATGAGGTTTTTAAGACATATTGAACGAAACTCGGTCTTGTTATTTGTAGTTCCGGGCGATTCGTTAGAGGTAAAAGAGCAGTACCTGGTTTTATTAAATGAGTTAGAGCTTTATAACCCTGAATTACTGGATAAAAAAAGAATTCTTGCCATTTCAAAAGCCGATTTATTGGACGATGAAATCATGGAAGAAATAGAAAAAGACTTGCCAGCTATTCCTTATGTATTTTTTTCATCGGTAGCCAATAAAAACATTGATATTTTAAAAGATCATATTTGGAAGGAAATTAATAGCTGATTATTTATTCTCTGTTAAGTTTTAGGTAAATTTGGTTCATAATTGTGATTTATAATTTTTGTTTTAAAACAATACTAAGGGATACTCTTCGATATTTCCCTCCAATTTCTTCAGAAATTTCAACGTAGTGTTCAAAGTTAACATTGAAATTTTGTAATTCTTCAATAGTATTCTCTAAAAACTTTCTAATTCCAATTGTTCTTAAAACTGCTAATTCACTGTTTTTCTTTACAATTTTATTTTTCAATATCGAAAATGTTTTAATTTCATTTCCCATATAATATTCCTGCTCAATTTTTTCTCCAAACTCGCTTTTATACCTAATTCCTCGGAGTTTTGCTGCATCGGCCATACCTCTAATTTTTATCAGCAGACTATCAGACTTTTCAGCGTAAAAAAGAATTTTCTTACGGAGCGTTTCTTTTACAATATTTACAAGGTAGATTGAAAGGTTAGATGATTCTAAATTATATGTTCCCGAAGGGTAATCCGTAATTTTTGCAACTTCTTCACCAACCGGTTGAAAATAGAAATTTATAACTTGAAAACGCAAATTGTTTTCATCAACTGTATCAATTGTAAAGCTTACTTGGGTTTCAACCCCATTTTTGTTGTGTGATAATGAATCAGCGATATTTACAAATTCGATTGTAGCATCTTTTATTTCTTCAATTTTATTTTTTTTGTGCAGTGAACTGTCTTCCGCACTTTTTTTTGGTGGGATATTTAGAATAACAGATTTGCTATAGATTACTTTTTGAGAGTGTCCTCTATATGAAGTAAGTATAATTAAGAATACAAAAATTGTTTTTTTTATCACACTCTTGTTAAAAAACAATCCCTGTTTTAAGAAAAAAAGTACCGAAAAGATCATTTTCAAAACTTCCATAATTGTATTGGTTATCGAAAAATTTTATTCCTGCACTAAAAAGAAGTGCTTTTGTTTTGTTTAATGGGGACTGAAATCCAATGCCAAGATCTCCTACAAATCCATTTTGTAAGTCACCCGTATCTGCTTTGCTATAGATTGTAAACCCATATTTCCATACTAGATAAGGCCTGAATCTTTTTGTACTAAGATAAAGCCTGCCATTTAAATAAACAGGGACAATAAATAGTTTTAAACGTAAATTAGTTCCGGCTATGTACTCTCTGGTTTGGTTATAGTAAGTACTATAATAGGTTGTATTGTATTCATGTTTAAGCTTATATTTAATACTTTCGACTGAGAGTCCGATTCCTTGCGTGTAATTTGGTGCTATTTTATATGAAACATCAATACTTAAATTTGGACTTAATTGAGTAAGATAATTAATCCCAGATTCAAAATAAATCATAATATCCTTAAAGCGATGAATTCTATCTTTTTTAAATCGTTTTCTTGAAGACAAATTGACCAATATTCCGGCATTTAAACTACACGAATAAAAATTATAATCTCCAGAAAAGCGATGCAATCGGGCGTTTAAATCGAAATTGAATGGTCCCAAAATCTGATTTTTATACCCTACACCCACTGTAGCAACAGGGCCTTTATTAAATAGAGAATAGCCAAGGTTTAACAAAAGGTAATTCGGAATTTGATAATCTTTTAGAGAATATTTGGTAGCTATAAAGCCATGACCAGTAGTAAATGTTTTTACAGAATCTAAAAAATTAAAATATGCTCCACCTAATCCTATCTGAAACGCGTTTGTTGGGTGATAATAATATGCTGCTGATAATGTTTGTCCAATTTTTGAAAATTCAGATGAGCGGAAAATTACGCCAACTGAAGATGAAAAAGAAAATCTTGGATTTTTAGGTGATTTTATGAAAAAATTAGAATGTTTATTTCTTTTCCATTTTTTGTGTAAAGTTGTGCTTTTAGCCCATCCTTTTAATCTTATTTTTAACGACTCGCCTTGTTCAGGAAAAGAATCCCTTGGGATGTATGACCATATTTTTTTCCCTTTGCCAGGTTCGATTTCTTTATCTATATCACCATAAAATTTGAATTCGTACTTTTTTTTGTATGATGAGAGATTAAGCTCAATACTATCAATTTTTGTTTTTCCAGTAACATCATATAAAATTACCAACGTATCGTTCTTATAGTTTGCCTTTACTCCCTCAATTTGTTGCCCCTTTATTATGATTGTTAAAACAACAAATACAAAAGTGAATAGAAATTTCATATAGCTATTGAACAATTTGAGTTTTGCCATAAACAATATGTGAATCAACAATAACAAAAGCTCTTATGTGAAGATTTTCTTTACTGTCAATATTGAGCTTTTCTTCAAATTCAGTCGCTCCTGTTAGAGATCCCAGGCAAGAGAATGATGAAAAATCAATTATTGGTTCAGAATATTTGCATGACCAACAATGCCCATGTTCAGTAATTTTGTTGCTGGATAGATTTAGAATGCTTCTTAAATAAATTGAGTCATTTTTTATATCAACAATTTCTGTTTCAATTTTAATAGGACTTGAAAAATATTCATCATTCTCGCAGGCTTCAAATGAAAAAGCTATGAATACAATAATTATCAGGCGAATTTTCATCTTTTATTTTTGGTTGTATATTTTTTTTGTAATTCTAGTACAAAAGTAAGAAAATTACATGATAACGGTGCTAATTTTGTAAGCAGGCTCAAGTATTTCAATTTTGTTTTACTTTTGTTTTAAATTTTCATTTTTTGACATTAAAAACATGCTCGATTACCTAATCCAACTTGATACAAAATGGTTTTTATTCCTTAACGGATTGCATAACCCGTTTTGGGATACCATTATGTGGTATATTAGTGCTACAAAAACATGGATACCACTTTACGCCGTAATATTATTCTTTGTTTTTAAGAAAATGAAATGGGAAGGGTTTATTGCTTTACTGTTTTTCGCGCTTTTAATTGTATTTGCCGATCAAAGTTCTGTAAAATTATTCAAAAATGTGTTCGAAAGACTTCGACCCTGCCATAATCTTGAAATACAGCACCTTGTACATACGATTAATGATAAATGCGGCGGGAAATTTGGCTTTGTATCTTCGCATGCTGCTAATACCTTTGCCCTGGCCATGTTTTCCAGCTTGTTTTTCAGAAAAAGTTGGGTGAGTATTTCTTTTTTTGTTTGGGCAGCTGTTGTTTCATATAGTCGAATTTATCTGGGAGTCCATTTTCCTTTTGATGTAATTGGTGGTGCTTTATTGGGAGTATTTATAGGTGTCCTTACTTTTATATTCTACAATGCTACTCTTCATTATCTAAAAAAAAGAAAGAGCCGGCAAAAGCCGACTCTAAATTAGGATAACAATTGGTTAGTGGCTTATCTTTCAAGTGGTGCACGATAAATCAGCCTGCAACCTTCCAAATACATTTGTTCATTTAATTGGGTAAATATTCCCTGCAAATTAATGGCTTCGCCTAAACGTATTGGTTCTTGTATTTGTCTGTCTGAATTGCTTAAAGTACAATTTATCTCAATTGGTATATCCGTATCTTCGATATAAAGTACCATTTCGTTGTTTCTGTTTTTATAAGCCTCTTTTACCACTCCGTTTATAATTATTGATTCGCCTAACATTTTAGGAGCCGATTGTATAAAATCCTGCTTCCGTTCAACAAGCACACTATGCGAGCTTAGTTGAGCATTGTCAACAATTTCGTTTTTTATGGTAAAATTATCTTTATTAAGAAACAGATAATAGCCAAGAGCTATTCCAAAACAAAAAATCACAATATAAAGTAAAACTTTTCTCACGTGTATAATTTTAATTTCCGTATTTAGGGTTTAATTAGTTTGTTTTAACAAAATGTCTTCTAAAATTAGCTTGTTGTAACACGTATTTTATTCCTTGTCGATTTGATATAAACAACTGTAAAAGAGTTAATTACAACAGGTTTCTGAACTTGTTTATGATATTGCAAAATTGCTGCCAAATAAATTTAATATGGTTGTTTTACCGTGCGAATTCAAGTTTTACAAATTTAATGAATTTCTATTCTCTTTTGTATCTACCTCATTTTCTTTGCAATACGAAAATTATTAAAAAAGTTACATTTTTTTGTTGATAAAATTGAGGGCTTTACAGTTTGTAAAGTACTGAAAACATAGGGTGCGTTGGTATTATTGAATATTACGAAAACAGCTCTTTTATATCATTGGTATCAATTTTAGCCATAACACTTTCATCCGTCTGGATAATATCCCCTGCAATTTTTTTCTTTTTATTTTGCAGGTTTAAGATTTTTTCTTCAATGGTGTTTTTACAAATCATCCTATAAGCAAACACTTTTTTATCCTGTCCAATTCGGTAACAACGGTCAATAGCCTGGTTTTCTACCGCCGGGTTCCACCAAGGATCAAGCAGGTAAACATAATCAGCAGCTGTTAAGTTGAGGCCTGTACCGCCCGCTTTTAAACTGATTAAAAATACACGCAAATCATCATTTTCCTGAAAATTGTTGACCGATTGCTCTCGCTGTTTGGTGTTACTTTGTCCATCCAGGTATTCAAAGGCAATGTTTAGTTTCGAAAGCTGTTCTTTTACTAATGAAAGCATTTCAACAAATTGTGAGAATATTAAAATCTTATGGTTGGCAGTTTTGGAAGTTATATGCCTGATAATTTCCTTGATTTTTATCGACTGGTTTTCTACAACATCATCACTTTTTAGAAGTACTGGCGAATCGCAGATCTGTCTGAGGCGTGTAAGTGCTTCCAAAACCAACATTTTTGATTTGCCCAATCCCTCTTCTTCAATTTTGCCCATTAACTGGTCGCGATAATTATTACGATAGGCATCATAAACCTTTCGTTGGCCTGATTCCATTTCACAAAAGATGATATCCTCAGTTTTTGAGGGCAGTTCATTGGCCACTTTTTCTTTTGTCCTTCGAAGTACAAACGGATTGATTAACTTTTGCAATTCGCCTGCTACCAGATCATCTCCATCCTTGTCAATTGGGGTTGAGTAGTTTTCTTTAAAAGCTTTGGAACCTCCAAAAAAACCACGGTTTACAAAACTCATTTGTGCAAACAGGTCAAAGGTGCTATTTTCAATTGGAGTGCCCGACATGGCAATACGGTTTTTGGCATTTAACAGATTAGCAGCTTTATAACGTCTTGAAGCTGGGTTTTTTATGGCTTGTGATTCATCAAGTATCACATAGTTAAACTCAAAATCTTTCAGTATTTCAATGTCGCGTAGCAAAACTCCGTATGTAGTAAAAACCATGTGATACTTAGCAAAGTGTTTTGTGTTGTCTTTTCTTGTAGTTCCATAATGATAATGTGCTTTTAATTTGGGGGTGAATTTCTTAATTTCATTTTCCCAGTTAAAAAGCAGGGTGGTGGGGATGACAATCAAGCTTGTTGATTTTTTTTTGGCATTTATTAGTTGCAAAAAGGTAAGTATTTGCAACGTTTTACCCAGTCCCATGTCATCTGCCAAAATCCCTCCCCATTGCATTTCGTGCAAAAAGTTGAGCCAGTTGAGCCCTTCTTTTTGGTAATGGCGCAGTTCTGCTTTTACAGTTGGCGGTACTCTAGTTTTGGTAATTTCCGAAAAACTTGCAAGCCTTTTTCGCTTTTCAGTAATTTCTTTCAGTATTTTTGTATCATCTATTTTATCAAACAGTTCATCAATAATAGAAAAGCGCAGCTTTGAAACAAGCAGTTTGTCATTTTTTATTTCCCCATTTCTAAAATACTTCTCAAATTTATGCAACCACTTCGATGGCAAAATACCTACAGAACCATCATTAAGCAATATGTATTTTTGTTTGTTAAAAATGGCTTTTTTAAGATCTTTCAGGCTTACAATATTGTCACCAAAACTTAACTGAATGTTTACATCAAACCAGTCCTCACCTGAATTTACCGAAGTGCTCACTTTGCCTTTATAGGGCGAATACTTAAAGTTTTTCAGGTCTTTTAACCCATAAATCTCAACATTATTGGCCTGTAAGTGGTCAAAAAACTTATAAAACCACATATTTTTCATAAACTCGTTGATGTGTAGGTAAAATACCCGCTTGCCCTTTTGGGCTATAAAATCAGGGTGTAGGCCAGCCAAGAGTTCAATAAAGTCTTCTTCAAGCTCATGGTTACGTTTATATTCAGTAATGCTTCCGTTTTCTTTTACCAATATGTGTCCGTGAGAGCTTAAAATGGTTGAAACCCCGTTTTGGTACTCAACCTGTGGGGTAATGACCAGGTGCTCGTTTTTTTCGCTCAAAAAAACCTGTTTAGAATTGAAATCAAGTTCGTAAGAGTCAACATTGTAGCTACCTTTTTTAAATTCAATTTCAAAGTTTCTCGAAACAGGTTCAATTATCTTATTAAAAAAGTCGTCTTTGTAGGCTTTGGCCATTTTCAGGCTGTCTGGATAATTTAAGATGTAGTTGCTAACTCCAAGGTCTTTTATAAAATGGTAAGTGCCATTAACCAAAGCAATTTTTTCGTCACTTAGTTTTTTATTTAGCTTGGTTTTATTGATTGGTTCGCCATTGATTCTAAGATTAAGCTCAAGTTCAATAAATTCTTTGCCCTGATTGGCCTCAAAGTATATATCCAGCAGTTCTTTTGAAAGCCTTATTTCTTCAAGGTTGCTTTTTCTAATCTCGCTACCGATATTTTTTAATCCGTAAACCAGTGGTTCATCGGCCAGCAGCATAAATGCAGATTTAAGCAACTGGAACTTCTGGTCTTTTTCATCACAGTTTTCAATATCGTTGATTATCTTCAGGATTTCCCCGGCTTTTTCACTTTTATCAATCTGAAAATCAAAAATATGGTTATCCTGGTAAGGTTCAAAATAACTGGTTAGTTTTGTACCGGTTTTATTAGTTTTGCCAATAATTGGTGTGATCCAATAGTTTAGTTTTACATGTTCATTGGATGAGGAGGAATCATCATCAAAATAGTAATCACTGTAGTATCTGCGTGGTTCCAGTACAAAAGCCAGCTTTCTTTTTTCCTTTGGTTTTTCAAGACTCGCAGGAATTTGTTTTTTTTGGGAAGTTTTTTCCAAAAAATTTAATATTGGCAAATCAAAACCACCTGTAACTGGTAAAAGCCCCTTGGCTTTTCTTTTTTTGTTAATAATCAGCCCTTCATCCAGGTCAAAACCATAATCAAAATAATCATAAAAGTTGGAAGTTTCGTCAAGACCAAACTTCTTCAGCAGTCCTTTTTCATCTTCTTTCGACTTTTTGTTGAACAAAATATCAAGTAGAGCAGGTTCTTTGTCGGCAATGGCAAAAAGGCTATGGGCTTCAGACTTGCTCAAGAAGTTTTTTCTTACCTCTTCAGTTGTTGAAATGTATACTTTTTTGTTTTCGTATTCAAGCTTTACTGTTTCTGTCCGCCAGCTGATAGCGACCTCAAAAATTATCAGGTTTTCAGAAACTAATACTTTTTTCACATTATCATTACTGTATTTGTATTGTAATGAGTTAAGTGTGTGAAAACTTACATTGTTTTCTACGAAAGTCTTGCTAATTGATTCATAGCCAGTTATTTCAAACTTTTTCTCTTCGCCAGTTCTTTTTGATGGAATTTTTTTCTGATTTGTAATTGATGAAGAGGTATTCTTGAGTTTGCCGTTTCCAATGTGTTCCTTTATATATAGCAAGGATGCAACTGCATGCTTGCATATTCCACCCCAATCATATGGACAACTGCACGAAGCAGAGAGTTTTTCTTGTGATATTCCTTTTATTTTTACATCATAAAGTTCACCACCTTGTACCTTAAATCTCCAGGTGTCCTTTTTTTCATCATGGCCGTCAAAAGCAACCTTTTTGCCATTAAATAAACGAACACCTCGCTGTGATACCTGAACATCTGTATTGAAGTTGATATACCGACTAATATAGTTTTTTATCCCTTCTTTGCTTGTTTTCATCTTCCATTAAACTGATTGACAAAAATAAGAGAAATCAATTGAAGTGTTTACTAAAAAGGTTGGATTTGTTAATTTTTTTTTCAACAATGACTTTGTCCTTAACCAAGAGATCTAAACGAAAACCAATATCAAACTTGTGGTTTTCATAAATAACAGGGCTGGGAACTTGTCTTTTTACTATGAAACCTTCTTTTTCTAATTCGTAGGCGAGGATATGTTCATAAACACTTTCTAAGAGACCAGATCCTAATTCATTTTGTACTTTGAAGGCAGCTCCTCTTATATAATATGACACATCATTTTCTGTCATGAGTGTATTTTATTTTTTACAGAGAAATTGATTTCTCGCAAATTACGCAAATTTCGCAGATTTTTGTTTTAATCTGCGAAATCCTCGAAATCCGCGAGAACAATTGAGATTAATTTTGCCTAAATACCTCTACATCATCCATTGAGGTTGAAGCAATATACTCATATTTTTCAATGTTATCTGCGTAAGCCTTTTTGATAAAAACTTTTGAGTAAGTTTTGTATTCATCGTTGCTGTTGGCGTTGATTAACATTAAATGCCCCATGATAACATTTCCGGCCATTTCTACTAAACGGCGTGCATGGAAATCGATAAATTCACGGTTATCCTGAGCTTTTGCCAATTCATAGGCTTTTTCGTACTTAGTGGTTAAATCACCCAGTTTTTCTTTTAAACCTTTTAATTCTTCAGGGCAATCAGCTTTTTCGTATTCTTTGATTTGTGCTAAATATCCACCATTATCAACTCCACGGATGGCTGCTACCACCTGTAATTGCGATGTACCTTCATAAATAGAAGTAATACGTGCATCGCGATAAATACGCTCGGCAGCATAATCTTTCATGTAACCAGAACCACCTAATATTTGGATGGCATCATATGCATTTTGATTAGAGTATTCAGAAGCAAATAGCTTTACCAATGGTGTGAAAATATCAGCTAATCGCTGGTATTGCTTAGCTTCTTTACGCTCTTCGGGCTCTAATTTGCGTTCTTTTGAAACATATCCATAAAGCTTATAAAGGTCTGTATAGCAGGCTGTTTCATATAGTAATGAACGTGATGCTAAAGTCTTGGCTTTCATTATCGAAAGCATTTCGTAAACTGGTGCAAATTCAATAATTCTTTTGCCAAATTGCTCTCTTTCTAATGCATATTCATACGCTTCCTGATAAGCTGCTTCACAAATTCCAACTCCTTGTGCTCCAATACCTAACCGGGCACCGTTCATCAGTGACATTACATATTTGATAAGCCCCATCTTACGAGAGCCTACTAATTTTGCAGGAGCATTGGTATAAACTAATTCACAGGTTGGAGAACCTTTGATACCTAGCTTGTTTTCGATACGACGAACTTTTACTGCATCTGAAGTCTTGTCATATACAAATAATGATAGTCCGCGGGCATCACCTGTACCTTCTTCTGAACGTGCAAGGACTAACGAAATATCAGCATCGCCATTGGTAATAAATCGTTTTACACCATTTAAGTACCAGGTATCTGTTTCTGGGTTGTAATTAGCAGAGATACTACCACGTAATTGAACTGCTTGTAAGTCAGAACCTGCATCTGGTTCAGTTAATGACATGGCAGCAGTGGCTCCATGTTGAAAACGTGGTAAAAACTCATCTTTTAACTCTTCTGATGCAAACTCATGAATGGTTTCTGCACAATCCTGCAGGCCCCAAATGTTTTCAAAACCTGCATCGGCTCTTGCAACCAGCTCTGCCGACATGGTGAACGCAGCTAATGGAAAGTTTAAACCACCATATTTTCTTGGTAGCGACATACCCACCAAACCAGCTTTGGTTAAAACCTCATGATTTTCCTGGGTTCCTTTTGCATAAACTACATGATTGTCAACTACTTGTGGGCCTTCTTTGTCAACTGACTCGGCATTTGGGGCAATTACATTGGCGCAAATATCCCCAACAATTTCCATTACCTGGTCATAGTTGTCCATGGCATCTTCAAAGTTTTGAGGAGCATAGTCATACTCTTCCTTATCTCTATAGTTCATCTCCTTTAAATCCACTATTTTTTTCATTAGCGGATTGTTCAGATGAAACTTTAAGTCTTCGTTATCAGTATAAAAATTTGCCATATCTCGACTATTTTGAGTTCTCTTTATAATATTTAATTAATTTGGGGATAACGGTGTTTAAATCACCTACAATATTGTAATCTGCAATGTTGCTTATTGGGGCATTTTTATCTGTATTAATAGAAACTATCATTGCTGATTTATCCATTCCAACCCTGTGCTGAACTGCACCTGAAACCCCACATGCAATGTATAGTTTAGGTCGCACGGTTACACCGGTTTGTCCAATTTGTCTTTCGTGCTCAAGGAAACCTGCATCAACAGCAGCCCTGGTTCCACCAACTTCGCCTCCTAAAACATCTGCCAAATGATATAATTGGTTAAAGTTTTCTTTAGAGCCAACTCCGTAACCTCCACATACGATAATTGAGGCGCCTTTAATGTTAACCTTACTTTTTTCAATGTGCCTTTCAATGATTTCTACTACAAAGTCTTCATCTTGAGTGTATTGTGACACCTTGAGGTCTTTTACTTCGCCTTTGTAATTTTCATCAAAAACTTCCATTTTCATTACCCCTTCGCGGACTGTTGCCATTTGAGGATGCATATCAGGGTTGATAATGGTTGCAATGATGTTGCCACCAAATGCAGGTCGAATTTGATACAATAAATCTTTGTAAGTTGTATCCGTCTTTTTCACATAGTGATCACCAATTTCAAGGCTGGTACAATCAGCTGTTAATCCGCATTTTACAGCTGATGCCACACGTGGGGCTAAATCACGACCCACTGAACTTGCACCAAACAATACTATTTGAGGGTTGTTTTCCTTTAATAGCGTTGATACAATAGAAGTGTGCGGTAAAGTTGTAAATGGGAACAATCTTTTATCATCAGCCTTGTGCACAACATCTGCACCATATTTGTATACCTGATTTTCTACTCCGTTCAATTCAGAACCGATTAATACAGCTTCGAGCTTAACACCTAATTTCTCAGCCAATGTTTTTCCTTTGGTCAGTAACTCAAGGCTAACATCGGCAACTGTATTACCTTCTAGTAATTCGCAATAAACAAGTACATTTCTCATTGTTCATCTATATTGTCAATCGGTTACTATCCGATTGTGTGATTTGCAATTAATTCTTTAATAAAGCCATCAATATCCGAATCGGAATCGCTTAATACTTTTGATTCTTTGGCTTGTAAAACTACGTTTTCAATAGTTTTTACTTTTGTTGGAGATCCAGAAAGACCCAATAAGTCAACATCTGCCTGAATATCATCAACTGTCCAGATTTGTATATTTAAATAAGGTCTGTTTTCTACCAATGCTTTTTCTTCTTCATTGGCGTTATCCAGTTCAATAGCTGTTTTCGCGTATTTAAATTTCATCAAATACCTTGCATTACGAGGTCGGCAATCTGCAGCAGAGCTGTGAACAGTAATCAAAGCAGGCATTGGTGAAGATACCGTCTCTACACCGTTTTCTAACCTTCTTTTAATGGTTACTTTTTCTTTGTTGATTGAAACCAGCTCTTCGGCATAAGTAATTTGCGGAATACCTAATTTTTCAGCTGCTTGTGGGCCAACTTGTGCAGTGTCACCATCAATTGCCTGACGGCCAGCAATTACTAAATCATAATTACTGATTTTTTTAACTGCCTGAGATATTGCATAAGATGTTGCAAGTGTGTCGGAACCTGCAAATTTTTTATCGGTAATTAAAATACCATTGTCGGCTCCCCTGTACATTGCTTCGCGAATAACTTCGGCAGCTCTTGGAGGGCCCATGGTTAAAATTGTTATCTCTGTTCCCGGATTTTCATCTTTAATTTGTAATGCTAATTCTAATGCATTTAGGTCTTCGGGGTTGAAAATGGCTGGAAGTGCGGCACGGTTAACAGTTCCGTCTTCTTTCATCGCATCTTTACCAACATTCCTTGTATCTGGCACCTGTTTGGCAAGTACCACAATCTTATATCCTTCCATGTGAATATATTTGGTAATTGATTAAAATTCAGTTCTTTATTGGTCATTAGTTACTGGTCATTGTTTACTAATAACCAGTTATTCATGTGTAATGACTATGATTTTCAGCATGCAAATATAAAATTAAATCAGGCTTTTGCTGAGTGCTTAGTTAATTAAGAATTAGTCTAAATAACAAGATTGTAGCCTTAGATCAGTACAATTAACTTTTAAAAGAAATTGCCTATGAAAATTTTGATAAATTTGTTGATATTTTGAAATGCCAAGTGGCATCTTTTTAGAATTTAATTTATTTATATTCAGTAAATTAAAAAGGTAGTTTTTTAATTGCAATAAAATGTTAAGGTATTTCCTTTTGATCTTAATAAAATATATCTATCTTTGCATCCCAAAATTTGAACAAAGTATACAATAAAATATAGAGTAATGAAAAAAGGAATTCACCCTGCGGATTATAGATTGGTTGCTTTTAAAGATATGTCAAACGAGCATACTTTTATTACCAAATCTACGGTTAAAACCAAAGAAGAAATTGAAATTGATGGTGTTAAGTATCCTTTGGTTAAATTAGAGATTTCAAATACTTCGCACCCATTTTATACTGGTAAAATGAAACTTGTTGATACAGCAGGACGTGTTGATAAGTTCATGAACAGGTATAAGAAGCATATGAAGAAATAAACTAGTTAATAAAATATAAAAAAGAGACCTTAAATATTTAAGGTCTCTTTTTTATATATATATTGCACTGTTATTTATGTTTAACTTAAAATGTAAAATAAATGAATAAAGTTGGTTTAGTATTAATTGCTTTGTTGTTCAGTGTTGCTATTTGGGGACAAAACGAATTAGAAAAAGGTCAGTACAAAGGTTATGTTTTAACAAAAAAAGGAAAGCAAGAAGGTATTATTTGGATTAATGGATGGGTTGATGCCCCCTGGAGCCATCAAAAAAAGGTTTTTTTTATTACTGAAGAAGGTTTTAAAAAGATGAAGAAAAACAAGCGTAAGTATTTTGAAGATTATAAACCGAAGGATATCTTGGGGTATGGCTACGAAGGTGCAGATTTCGTTTCTGTTAAATATGCCGATCTTTCAGCTGTTGGTCCAGATATGCTTCCTAAAAAGTATTTTTTAAGAGCATCAGTCCAAGGCAAAATTAGTGTTTACAGGTTTTATAGAACACCACCATCAGTGCAGTCTGGTGAAGAAATTAATAGAACAAATGAAGAGTGGGCTAAAGATAACGAAATTGTTATTGTAAAGGGTAATGAAAAGGCCAAAAATGCAGAACGGATTGAGATGGTTGATATAATAGGAGATTGTCCAACTGTAAAAGAAAAATATCTTGAAGGTGGCTATGGTTTTGATCCTAAAAATGATGGGGCAAAAGGGGGCATGAAGAAAATTTTTGCAAAAATGGGAGACAGATCTAAAATTGATGAAGCTATAGCTAAAATAGCTAAAGAATATAATGAGTGTAAGTAGTTTTTTTTAGCATAAAAGCTTCTGGTTCTTATAGGCCAGGAGCTTTTTGTTTTATACAAACTATAAAAACGTATTTTAAAATTGCTTACCCAAGAATGTAAGTTAACTTTGCAAATGAGTATTTGACTATTGTTAAACCCATTATGAATTATATTTTATTTGATCAGTTATCAAGAGAAGATTTGCTTCCGTTGACCTATACCAGGCCTGTTTCTGAAATAAGAATTGGGATATTGACCATTACCGAAAAGTGGAATAAATACCTAGATACGGAGTGTTCTTTTTTTACAGAAGAATATTTGCAAGAGAAATACAAGTTAAAAACTGGTTCAGTTAATTGTTATGTTAATGGGGCAGTTGTTCCTAACCAACAACTGGTTGACAGGATTGATGTGTTAAAAGAAGGGCAATCATTGTATTCCGGAAACACCCTGCTAGCCTTTAAAACATCCGAAATAGTTAGTGATCTTGTAAAAAGTACAGCATCTTTTGATAAGATTGAATTAGAGGCAGATACCTTAATAATAGATTACCCCTGGGACATTTTTATCAGTAACGGACAAGAAATTGAACATGATTTTAAGCTAATAACTAAAGGACGGACTTCTGAGCAATTAGCCAACACGAATAAAATAATTGGGGGAAACATTTTTGTTGAAAAAGGCGTTGTTGCTGATTTTGCCACAATTAATGCGCGTGATTCATTTGTTTATCTGGGTAAAAACACTGAATTAATGGGAGGTGCTATTACCAGGGGCTCATTGGCGTTATGCGAAAACTCTGTTCTTAAATTGGGTGCAAAAGTTTACGGACCCACCACGATTGGACCCAACTCAAAGGTTGGTGGAGAAGTTAGTAACTCTGTTATTTTTGGAAATTCAAATAAAGCCCACGATGGTTACCTTGGAAACTCTGTGTTAGGAGAGTGGTGCAACCTTGGGGCTGATACAAATGTTTCTAACCTGAAAAATAATTATGCTGAGGTAAAATTATGGAATTATAAAGCCAAAAGGTTTTTAAAAACCGGGCAGCAATTTTGTGGTTTAATTATGGGCGACCATTCAAAATGTGGGATTAATACCATGTTTAATACTGGGACTGTGGTTGGTGTAAACGCAAATATTTTTGGGGCTGGCTACCCGCGTAATTTTGTTCCTTCTTTTTCATGGGGCGGGGCTCATGGATTTACTGAATATAGAACCAATAAGGCTTTTGAAGTAAATGAGGTGGTTATGAAACGCAGGAAGGTTGTTTTTGATGAGGTCGAAAAAAAGATCCTGACACATATTTTTGAAATTACCAGCGAATTTAGGAGGTAATGTTTAAAATTTCTTAAATTTTGGGTTTTGCTTTTCATTGTTTGGTATTTGTGAGTATCTTAGCTAGCCTAATTAATTCATAAAAATGAATGAATACATCATATAGTGCTGAATGTCGTAAAGATATTTGATTTGACTTATAAAATTAATTTTCATTCATTTTTACCAAAGGCGCATCAATTTCGGTGCATCTGTTTCGTTGCGCAAGCTTTGCAGTATGAAATACAGCTGTAGTTTCCGCTCCTTACATCTGCGCTAAACTTGGTGCATGAATTATTCAGGCTAGATAAACCAATTGTGTACTTTTTGATTTTTCAAACATCTGCTAGTCAGCTTATTATGTTTTGGCACAAGTATTGACAATTGAGGCGTATACATTTTTTACAACCTTCAACTGACAAGATGTCTTTTTTATTAGGTAAGGTTGGCATAGATTGAATAGACAAAGATATTTTAGTAGGAGCATTATATGAATTTTGATAACAAAAAGGGAAAACAAGAGGGAATTTTTTCAGCGCTATCGGATGAAAACTCTGATTTTATACCAATTATTCCGGATGGAGAAGAAGAACACATAAACAGTTCGGAGGTTCCGGATGAACTGCCAATATTACCGTTAAAAAATACGGTTCTTTTTTCCGGGGTTATTATTCCAATTGCTGTTGGAAGAAAAAAATCAGTTCGGCTGGTTAAATCGGTATATAAAAAAGATAAACTAATTGGAATTGTTACGCAAAAGGACTCGAAGATAGATGATCCTACAGGAGATGATCTGTTTAAAGTAGGTACGCTGGCACAAATTATTAAGGTGCTGGAAATGCCTGATAATTCGACCACTATTATTATTCAGGGTTTAAAAAGGTTTGAGATTGAGGAGTTTATTACTGATAAACCTTATTTAAAAGCCAGAGTTAATGAATTGATTGATGTAGTTCCTCCGGTTCAGGATAAAGAATTTGAGGCATTGATAAGTTCCTTGAAAGAAATTTCGATGCAAATCATCGATCTTTCTGCACACATCCCTAAAGAAGCCATTTTTGCCCTTAAGAATATAGAAAGCCCCAGGTTTTTAATCAATTTTATTTGCTCAAATAGTGATATACCTGCTATTGATAAGCAGAAGTTGCTTGAAATTAATGACCTGAAGGAGCGAGGGATTCTATTGCTGGAGTATTTAACAACTGAAGTGCAAAAACTTGAGCTAAAGGGAGACATACAGGCAAAAGTGAAGCTGGAGATGGATCAGCAGCAAAAGGAGTACTTTTTGCACCAGCAAATGAAAGCTATCCAGAATGAGCTGGGGAAGGATCCGGTTGATTTGGAGGTGAAGGATTTTAAGAAAAGAGCAAAACAAAAAAAGTGGAACGAAGATGTTGCCGAAAGTTTTAAAAAGGCCATCCAGAAGTTGGAACGCATAAATCCAGCATCGCCAGAATATGGTAATGAAGTTAACTATATCCAAACACTGCTTGATTTGCCCTGGAACGAGTATACGGTTGATAACTTTGATTTAAAACGCGCTGAAAAAGTACTTGATAAAGAACACTTTGGACTTGATACGGTAAAAGAGCGCATTTTAGAACATTTGGCAGTTCTAAAGCTGAAGGGTGACTTGAAAGCACCGATTTTATGTTTAGTAGGCCCTCCGGGTGTAGGAAAGACATCTTTAGGCAAATCCATTGCCAGTGCAATTGACAGGAAGTATGCCCGCATTTCATTGGGTGGTTTGCATGATGAATCCGAAATACGCGGACACAGAAAAACATATATTGGGGCAATGCCCGGGAGAATTATCCAGAGTATTAAGAAAGTAAAATCTTCGAACCCTGTTTTTATTCTTGATGAAATTGATAAAGTAGGTAATGATTTTAGGGGCGACCCTTCTTCTGCTCTTCTAGAAGTGCTTGATCCTGAGCAAAATAATTCCTTTTATGATAATTTCCTTGAGTTGGAATATGATTTATCAAAGGTAATGTTTATTGCTACTGCTAACACACTAGGTACGATTAACCCTGCCTTAAGGGACAGGATGGAGATAATAGATATCAGCGGCTACATTATTGAGGAAAAAATAGAAATTGCTAAAAAACACCTTATCCCAAAACAACTTGA
Source organism: Bacteroidales bacterium (assembly GCA_050291445.1). Taxonomy (GTDB): domain Bacteria; phylum Bacteroidota; class Bacteroidia; order Bacteroidales; family NBLH01; genus NBLH01. The sequence goes on from JBNKJW010000105.1 coordinate 48,398, forward strand.
TGAGCATGGTGTAGATAAAAAGCAACTGGTTTTAAGCAAAACTATTATCGAACGGATTATTGAAGGATATACCCGCGAATCTGGTGTAAGGCAACTGGATAAAGTAATGGCAAAACTGGTTCGAAAAGTGGCTAAAAAAATTGCTTTTGAGGAGGAGTATCAGCCAAAACTTACAAAAGATCTTATTTATGATATTTTGGGACAACCAAAATTCAGCAACGATAAATACCAGGGGAATGAATATGCTGGTGTGGTAACCGGATTGGCCTGGACTTCAGTTGGAGGGCAAATTTTAATGGTGGAAACCAGTCTTAGCAAAGGTAATGGTAAATTAACGCTTACTGGCAACCTGGGCAATGTAATGAAAGAATCGGCTGTGATTGCCCTTGAATATATTAAGGCGCATAGTGCTGATTTAGAGGTGGATGAAGCAGTTTTTGACAATTGGAACATTCATTTGCATGTGCCCGAAGGTGCTATACCAAAAGATGGGCCTTCGGCTGGTATTACCATGGTAACTTCAATGGCTTCGGCATTTACACAGCGGAAAATTAAAAACCAGCTAGCCATGACCGGCGAAATTACTTTACGGGGCAAAGTATTACCTGTTGGAGGAATAAAAGAAAAAATTCTGGCTGCTAAACGTGCCAATATTAAAGATATCATTCTATCCAAAGAAAACGAAAAAGATATCAAAGAGATAAAAGATATCTATATCTCGGGCTTAAGATTCCATTATGTGGATAATATTATGGAAGTGATTGACATTGCCTTGTTGAAGCAGAAGGTGCCAAATGCAAGGAATTTTGTGGTGAAGAATGATACTGCAAAATAGTTTTGTCTGCGAATTTCACTAATTAGCACGAAAAAAATTCAGGTTAATTAGTAAAATCTGTTTCCCTAATTTTGAGTAATCGCATAGATAATTCCGTAGGAATTACATGTTTATAGCAAAAAATAAATAGCGAATGTATGACCCCGATGGGCATTCGCGTCAATTTTAGTCTAAAATCAAGACACCCATACTTATTGAAGGGTATGTAATCAAAAGAAGGCCTGGCCTCCTTGTATTATATAGCAGTCCTCATACCTATTTATTTTTGGCCATCTAAAGTTTGCTTTTT
>JBNKJW010000106.1:0-7943 GCA_050291445.1 Bacteroidales bacterium
CGGATTAAAAATTTTGTTTAAAGCAAACTATACTCATTCCACTTTTTCACACACATTTTTAGCCCTTGAAAAATACTTCCTAGAAAAATATAATGTTAAAATTGACCAAAAATGCAAGAATATCAACAGATTAATGTTTATTAGTTCAGATGCTAACTTAATTATTCGCACTAATTCTAAAATTTTCAAAGAAAAACTTACACCCAGAGTTGAACAAAACAAGCCGAAATTTTACCCAGGAATTGAAAATAGTCAAAATCTAACCGAAAGTATTATAAAGAAAATTGAAGCCTTTAAAATCGATATTACACAAGATTATGCAGATTGGCTAAAAATCGCTTTCGCTCTCATTGCTGAATTTGGAATTACTGGACTTGACTATTTTCATCGTATATCAAGGTTTTACCACAATTATGATGCATTCGAATGTGAAAAACAATATCGCCAGTGCTATCGCTCTGGCTCACGTAACATTACTATCAAAAGCCTTTATTCTATAGCTAAAGATTACGGAATTAGCTTTAAAAACTAATTCCACTCTTATTCAACTAACTTCTAGTTTCTAATTACTAATTTCTTCTATCATGGAAAATCAAACCATCCGTTTCAACACCAATTGGAACAATAAACTAAACTGCAAAAGCTTCTCAACTATAAGATTATCAAGTCCTAACAAATACAAAGTAGGTAAAATTTACAACATTCTATTAGTTGATAAATCAGGTAAGGCATCTAAAAACTTCGGTTTTGCTAAGCTACTTAGTATCAATGAATTTCTATTAGAAAATATATCACCTGCAATGTGCCTGCTTGACACCAACTACGAAAAAGAAGCATTTACACAAATGTTCAAAACCATGTACAAAAATTTCAAGATTGATTTCACCAAAAAGAAATTAATGTTCTTGGTTTTGCAATTCACTTCTTAAAATGCTCCGCCTCCTATTGGTTTATCTTATATCCCATAACTCAAATTTTTGCTCTGGTGTCCGACTACATCAAAATACCATATTACTCATTGAAACCTAATCAGTTAGTTGCATTCGAGAGGCCAGAGCAAAATTTTTTCTCAGATAAACAAAAGGAATCATTCAAAAATCTTGAAGATAGAGAAAGTAAGTACAACGAACTATCAAGCCATGCAAGAAAAAGACTACAAACAGCAATAGATTTTCTAATGTATATCTCAGACAATCAAGAACTAATCGGCACCAAAGTAAACAGTAAGCAATTGAATGACACCATTGAAATTGATTATGGAGTAAAACACAACAAACCAATTAAGTATAAACTCACATTCATAACCCTTACGCTATCAGCAAAACAAACCCACACCGATGAAGAAATCAAATCAAAACTACTCAACCAGTTTCTTACTGTTGCTCGGAAAAACTGGCAGATGCATTATTACATTTGGAAAGCAGAAAAACAAGAAAACGGCAACATTCATTTTCACATACTTACCAACATCTACATCAAGCATTCAGACCTTAGAACTACCTGGAACGGAATCCAAAACAAAAGAGGATTCAATTACGTAGACCGCTACTCACAAAAAATGCAAAATCATTTCAAAAACGGTTTCCTAATGTTTCCAAACGACACCCGCAGCAAAGAAAAACAATACAAAGCCTATCTCTTAAATCGCGCCAACAACTGGACAAACCCAAACTCTACAGATATTCACGCACTTTACAAAGTCAAAAATGTAGCTGCATACATGGCAAAGTACATGACCAAAGGAGTAACAAAAACCGAACGAACAACCCGAATGAATGAGTTATACGAACAAATCGAAGCCAACACAAAATCAATTTCAGATTTAGAATTAAAAGAAGCTTTCGCAGATGAAATTAGCCAGATAATTGAAAATTTAAAAGCAGATAATGAAAAAGCACTTGAAGAATTAAACCAACTCAAAGCAAAAGGAGTAAGCGGAAGAATCTGGGGACAATCACAAAAACTAAGCAAACTAAAAAACTTTTCAGATGTTCAGCACTTTGATTCAATCCCAGACATTCAGCAAGTTATTAATAATTCAGACTATCAGAATTTCATCGATTTAGGTAATAGTCAAATAACAGTTTTCGGCTTTGATATAAAAAAAACTAAGCACTTAAAAACTATTCTTGATAAGCATATAACACAATGCTTACAAAATAAAACAGTTAATGAACCAAACCCTATTAAGCATTTATTCTAACATTTTCTCCTTAATGTTCCTCATTTATTTATTTAGAGCCATCACTTCTTTTTATTAATTCATCAAAATTTAAATTCAGCTAATCAATTAACGTCTGAGAAATAATTATTTTTACAACAATAACATAGATACTAATATCCAAATTTAAATAATTTGCCAAACCTATGAAACTCGAAAACATTGAAAACATCTATGGACTACTTGCTATTATAAGTATTACCATTATCACTAGTTTATTCAATCTAATTTCCTCAAATCAGGCCAAACGTAAATTAGAAAATGACAGTAAAATTGAAGAAAATAGTAACAATGTTGATTTTTTGAGTAATACAATTACAATCCTAGTAAAAAGGGTTAGGAAAAATCAATTGACTAATGTCTTTAATCTTATTTTGTTAATAGGTGTTATTACATATATTTTCTTATATTCTGATTTCACGAAAAATGAAAAATATGCGAAAAACGAAACTAACAAGTTTTACCTAGCAGCATGGACTTCTGACATTGAATCGTTTGTTTCTTTTTTAGAAAAATCGGAGTTTAAACTTACTCCGGATATTCTTTCAAATGCTTATAAAATTGCATGTGAAAGGAACAATGCAATTATACTTAATGCCTTAATGAGTAAAGCAAATGATACCCATATAGATATTGACAAAATAACTTTGAATAAAGGATTCCATTATGCATGTGATAAAGGTTTTTATGAAATTGTTAAAACTTTAGTAGATAATAATATTGTCGATATTGAGGCGAAAAATGAGCATTTAGAAACACCTCTATATATAGCTGCATGTGGAGGTAACTGCAAAGTTATGATGTTTTTAATTGAAAAGGGAGCAGATATTAACGCTCGAAATAATTGGAATGAAACACCCCTAATGCATGCTGCTGTTTGGGGTCATAAAAAACAAGTTGAGTTACTTTTGAATGCAAACGCAGATTTTAACTGTCTTAATATTGATGGATGTTCTGCTATAATGCTTGCTGTTGAAAAACAGAGACCTGAAATAGTTAAATTGCTTCTAAACAAACCCGTCGATTTATCATTCAGGAATAACTGTGGAGAAGATGTTTACGATATTTTAAAGAGAGTAAATAATAAAGGGATAATCTCAGAATTTGTTAAAAGAAGATACTACGATAAACCATACTCTGACTCAATCGCTATAAAAAAAGTGAGTGATACATACTAAGTTTATCTACATTGTTTAAAAATAAGCCCCTCCTATTTGATAGTTTGAATTTTACATTTTCACCTTATCAATTAGAAATTCAAGCAGTTAACATTCGCGTTCTCTTTATTGTTAATTGTTTTTTCCTCTTTTTAAATTGATTCGCAAATAATACTTTTAAATTGTCTAATACATTCGCATTGAATTGCATCTTTTTTTTAGTGATACGACACTCTCAGTTTGGTCACCTTTGGCCATCTTTCAACCACTTTCATCTTTCAACCTCTACGACCTTAGAAATCAAGAGCTTTACTAAACCATGCCAAAACTGTCCAATAACGGGTTTATAAGGCATTCGGCGCGGTTGGTCAGCAAATAAGCCGCCAGCATTGCCAGGCACTATTTTTTTATTTTTTTTGATTGTTTTTTATGGTAAAAAATAGAGCCTGTCAACCCTTCGGGTGTCCGCTTCGCTCCCATGCTGTCATCTTTTTTGCCTTCCCTTCCCTTCCCTCATATGCGGCTCTCTCTGGCTAGCTGCAACCCTCCGCAAGCTACGGGTAGCAGCTAGCCAGACGCCACATTTTTTGGTTATGCGCCCCCTGCTCTTCGGGCTAGGCGTTTTTCAGTCGGTTGTTTTTTTCTTCTTGAATAACTTTGAGAGGCAAAAAACAACCGCCTAAAAAAACTCCAGAGGCTAAGCGTCCAGCCTGCCCTTCGTACCTCCGGGACAGTCCAGCCGCTAAGCCCCAGCACTGCCAAACCGCCTTCGTTCCTCAGGCTCTCTTTTGGCAGGCTAGCCCTCAAGGCGCTTAGGGGGCGCGTGCTTGTCACTAGTCTATAGCCACCTTGACAGCCCTACCCCTCATCCCGATATATGACAGTGCTGATAAATAAAAAAATTCAGCAAAGATAGGTCGCAAAACGCTACTGCAAGGCCAAGCCCTTCGGGTTTTGCAATATTTTTTTTTATTCTTTTTTCGATTGCTTTTTAAGGTTAAAAATAAATATCGCAAAAGCCTTGCATTCGCTTATTTGCTTCCCTGTCAATCAGCTTTCTTTTTTTCTTTTTTTGCCTTTTAGCAGTTTTCTGTTCTGTTTTTAGGTTTTTTTCTCTTTTTCTTTTGGTTAATAATTATGCGGAAAGTAGGTTTCTTCTTTTCCATTCATTTACTAAAATTTTAAGCCATGATTGAAAAAATTGATTCGTTATTAAAATTAGAAAGTCAAAAAAGAGCAAAGAGTAAAACTTTACAAGGTCTATCTGATGAATTTTCATTTGACGATGCAAAAGCAGAATTTTTCAAGATAAACAAATCTATGATTGAATTTCAAAAAGCGTTAAATTCTGGTGATGCTAAAAAAGTTCAAGAATTGTGTTATTTAACAAATTCTAGACTACGCTTAATTTTTAAGTTTTTAAAGTAATTCAACTATTTCGCCTATTTCATAGTTCTTGATTATAAGAATAATTTTTTTATAAATTTTGTTTATATGGAATTGTTTTATATGTTTGTCGAATCATAGTACAACTTATTCAACTATAATGGAAGCTGAAATTTTTAAACTCATCCTTAATTCTGGCGGATTAGCCTTAGTGATTGCAATTTTATTCTACTATTCTTTGTCAAGCTTTAAACAACACAGAGTAGAACGAAACCAATTAAGAAAAGAACTCAAAGAATTACAGGACGATTATCACGACTTTAAAGATAATATAATTGAAAAGTTACTTGAAAGTCAAGAAAAATTTTCCGAGACCGTACGATTTTTAGCGGACAAAATCGAGGCTGTAAAAACGTAGTTTCTCCGCTTTAAATTCGCTATCCCTCCGATGGAATAGAGTAGGCAGTTTGCAGTTGCTCATTACCAGGCAAAAGCAAAAAGCCTGAACATGATAAATACTCTGTCTGTCAAAGGAGGTTAAACAAGTTCTTAATATAAGCTATTTATAAACTAACTAATTAATTAAAAAGTCATGGGAAAAGTAACAGGAGGTATTTTAGGCAAATTTTCTGGTAAAGTCGGTAACATTGTAGGTGCCGTTAACGGTGGTCAAAACATTGTTAAATCAATGCCTAGCGCATATAATGACAAAAATAGTAATGCACAGCAATTGCAAAGAAGTGCTTTTGCACAAACAGTTGCACTTCATAAACTATTGAGCCCGGCAGTAAAAGCAACTAATAAGGAGCGTCAACCCGTTCATTCTGCTTTCAACGTGTTTATGAAACAAAATGTTGGTAAAGCCATCACTCAGGCAGGTATTAACTATGCAGATTTGAAAATATCAAGCGGCTCTCTTCAGGGTGTAGATTTTGAGTGTATCTCAAGAAATGGGGCTAACTCTGTTGAAATTACTTGGAACGATAACAGCAACGACGCCACTGCTTTTGCAACGGATGAAATGGTTGTCGCTATGATTAATGAGGCTACTGGTGATGTAGTTAACTCTATTGCACCTGCTACCCGTGCCGATGAGGCTGCTGAAATAAACATTCCTGCTAGCTGGGATGGTGACGACATTTCACTTTATGTTGAAGCTCGTACAGTTGACTTGAAGAAAGCAACAACCACAACAAAGGTTGTACGCTTCAAAGGTGGTTCTGAATTAATTGATGTGGTTCAGTAATTTGATGTTGATTTGATTGCTTATACACTCAGGGTTTACTAGCTCTGAGTGTTTTTGTACCATCTAACTAACTTAATTCAGACATGTCAATCAACTATCAAGGACTTGAAGGTAAAACAAAAGGTACTATTGGTGAATTGGTTTTTTATGTTCGTAATTCAATAAATGTAGCCAGGAGAAAAGCGATTAACCCTAACAATCCAAGAACATCAAAGCAACAAAACAATAGAAAGAATATAACTATACTTGTTGAATTCTTCAGGCAACTTAAACCAATCCTATACCGTACTTTGAATAACAGACCAATAAACAGGCAGGTTTATCATCAATTCTTAGCCCTCAATTTGTCTGTATCTGTTAACTATGGTTTTTTTACTCCTGAATCACTAAAGTTTTCGGGTACTGGCCTTGATTATACTCCTTTTTCTATTATTAGGAATCAATCTAAAGGAAATAAATTCTTAGTGACATGGAATTCAAATTTATCAGGCAATCTTTTACCAGATGATTATATTCAGGCTGTTCTATTTTCAAAATCAAAACAATCCTTTGATATTGATTTAACAATGCACAAACGCAGCTCTGGAAGTTGCGAACTAAATTTTAACGAAAGCTTTAAAACCGATGAATGTATTATTTATCTGTGCTTTGTCCGACAAGACATTACTTTTTCTTCGAATAGTTATCATCAGCTTTTCAACGCTATTACTTAGTTTTATAATAATACTTTTAATTATGGCAACAATCAAAAACGGCATATTAGGTAATTTTAACGGCTCGGTGGGCAATGTTACAGGATATAACCTTGCTGGCCAAATGGTAATGAGAGAAAAAGCAATTAATGTTGCTAATCCATCTACACCAGCACAAGAAGCTCAAAGAGCCAACTTAAAGTATGCAATCGAAATTTACAAAGTACTGAAACCAATGCTTATATACACGCTTAGGGAGCGCGATAAAAAACAAACTGTATTCTCTGAATTTTTAAGATTAAATCTTAACACAGCTATTGTAAACAGTACTGTTGATTTGGATAAACTAATTATTTCAAAACCAAATACATCTGCAGTTGAATTAACTATTGATATGGAAACAGGAATAAATAACATAGCTTCCGGTACTGTCATTTAACATCATTTACCTAATTTCTGATTTTTAACTTCTAATTTCTTTTGTGTCATGGCTAACAAATCATTATTTACTGTTCAGTATTCCACTGCTTTAGATAAGTTCTTTTTAACAGAAAAAGAGAATCCTGAAAATGGAGTTCCTTTCGACATTCCAGTAATAGACTGCGAAAATAACTCAATAATCAAACTAGGTTCAATTATGGTTGACAAGGATAAAATAGAGTGTTCTAAACCAGGTCAATTAACCTTTTCTAATCCGTTCAATGTACCTCCTCCAGTATACAAATTTGGCCTTTTATACAATGCCTATGCTACTAAACATGTAAATTTTTGCCCTGAAGGATGGCATTTGCCTACACAAGATGAATGGGATACCATTTATTCATCTGTTGAAAATGACGCTGGAAGTCTTAAAGATACAAGTATTGATTTTTGGAATTCACCTAATACAGGAGCTAATAATTCATCTGGGTTCAATGCTCGGGGAGGTGGTTACAGACAAAGAGAGTACAGGTTTTATAATTTCAAATCAAATGCTTACTTCTGGACATCAACAGAATATGCCGATGGATGGTCTTATGCTAAGCAAATTAATTATAATGATGTTGTAATGTCAAATAGGCACGCAACTAACGATTATGCTTACTCTGTCCGCTTAGTTAAAAAGACAATATCCCATTAAATGTGTAAACAGAAAAAGTGGATTAATTCAATTTCAACCTGTCTTCAAAAATAATCAAAAATTGATTAATAATAATGCCCCAATTTCTTATTGGCTGCGTCCATTTTTTAGTTATCTCATT
>JBNKJW010000107.1:0-62739 GCA_050291445.1 Bacteroidales bacterium
AAGCATTTTATGAAAGGGCATATTCACTTATTGAGGATGTTTTTGAATCCGTTCAAAACAAGGAACTTTATCCAACATTTGCTGGGGGAGTAGCTGGCCTTGGATGGACGCTTGAACATTTATCAAAGAATGATATTTTAGAAATAGATATTAATGAAACAATAGGAGAACTGGATGAATACCTGTATGAATATATGCTCAAAGAAATAAGTCTAGGGAACTATGATTATTTGCATAATGCAGGAGGGATTGCTTTGTACTTTTTAAGCAGGGAATCTAGTCCGAGCTCAAATGCTTATTTGGAAGAATATGTTGATATTTTGGCTGACCATAGTGTTGTTGATAACCAAGGAGTCAAATGGATTTCTGAAGTTCATGGAAAAGATAACGAAAAGGCCAAGGTCTATAACTTGAGTCTTTCTCATGGCATTGCCAGTATTGTTGCTATTTTAAGTAAAATTTACCAAAGAGGAATAAACAAAGAAAAAACAGAAATGCTTTTAAATGGGGCAATTAATTACATACTCGCAAATCAGTTTTCTATTGCAAGTAGTAATTCTTATTTCCCAAACAATATTTCTTTAGACGGAGATAAAGGTGTTTCAAGTCGTTTGGCATGGTGTTATGGTGATTTAGGTATTTCGGTAGCATTGTGGAATGCATCAAAAGTTCTGGAAGATAAGGAATTAGAGAACGAGTCGCTTAAAATTCTACTCCATGCTTCAAAAAGAAGAGACTTACAAAAAAACTATGTTATTGACGCAGGCCTATGCCATGGAACAGCTGGTATTGCTCACATTTTTAACAGGATGTATATTAATACTGGCAGAGAAGAATTTAAGGATGCATTGGAATATTGGTTTGATGAAACCTTAAAAATGGCCAGGTTTGAAGATGGTTTAGCAGGTTTTAAAGCATGGTGGACAGAAAAATATGGGGGATGGGTTAATCAAAAGGGCTTTCTTGAAGGCATTGCCGGTATTGGCTTAGCCCTTATTTCAGCAATATCAGACATTGAACCTGCCTGGGACGAATGTTTACTATTAAGTTAACTATGAAAGAGAAAATGCTTCAAAATTTTGACAAATTTATATTACGAACTCCTTTATATCCATCAGAATTTTTGCAAGAACTATTAAAGAAAGATATTGATGAAACCCACTTAAAAATAATTTGCAACAATCCTGTAATAAAAGAAGCTATTTTCTTAGCTTCACCAAATTTATATTCAAAGATTGAAAAATGGCAAAATGGCGAACTAGCAGATAAAAAGGAACTTACAAACCTACCTCAAGCCATTTATAAGTACCTTGTTCGTATGTCTAGCCGCTGTACTCCATTTGGTTTATTTGCAGGAAATTCTGTTGGTGAAATAGGCGGTGAAACTGATTTAACTATTCCATCAATTAAAAATTATCGAAGAGTTACCAGTCTTGATATGAATTATCTATGTTCATTAGCCCAGGACTTATTGAGAAACAAAGAAATCAGAAAACAAACCTTGTTTTTTCCAAACAATAGCATTTACCAATTTGGAGATAAACTTCGTTATACAGAGTATTATTATCAAAACACAAAACGTGTACATCATATTGCTGCGGTTGACAATTCGGAATACCTGCAAACAGTTTTAAAAACGGCTAAAAATGGTGCTGTGCTCAACGACCTGGCAGACCTTTTGGTTGACGATGAAATAAACATCGAAGATGCTACTGAATTTATTCACGAATTAATAGACAGTCAGCTGCTGGTTGCCGAATTTGAACCATCAGTCACAGGAGAAGGCTTTTTAGAGAATATCCTTGATTTCCTAAAAAATAAACAGTTTGAAAATAATACATACCACTTTTTATTAGAAAAGCATAAACAACTTTCTTTTATTGATACTCAACCGCTGGGTGTGGATGTAAATAACTATCTTCAATTTGCCAATGATTTAAACGGAATTACAACCAAATATGAGCTGAAATTTTTGTTTCAGTCTGATATGGTCAAGCCTTGCAGTGATTTGTTGATTAGTCGTAATATTGTAGAACAAATAAAAGAGGGAATAGAAGTACTAAATAAATTTACATTAAACCCTTCCGAAACAAATTTAACCAAATATAGAGATGCATTTTATAAAAAATATGAAGATGCCGAAATACCTTTGCTTCAGGCATTAGATACAGAGTCAGGAATAGGCTATTTGCAGGATTATTCAGCAGGATCAGGAGATTATTCTCCATTGGTTGATAACATTCAATTGCCTCAAAGAGTTGGTCAAACAAGTCGGTTAGAATGGAATAACATCTATTCATTTTTATTAAGAAAATACATAAATGCCATCAGTGAGAAAAAATATACGATTAATTTAACAGATGAAGAATTAAAGGAGCTAAACCATAATGATGATCTGGATACTCTGCCACCAACTATTTCAAGCATGGTTCAATTGATTAAGCTTGAAGATGAGTTTAAAGCAGTAATAACCTCTGCTGGCGGTTCAAGTGCTGCAAATTTACTGGGACGATTTTGTCATACTGATGAAAAAATACATGCTCATGTTGAGGAAATCATAAAAAGAGAAAAAGATTATTACCAGGATAAAATTGTTGCTGAAATAGTCCATTTACCCGAATCAAGAACAGGAAATATTCTGCATCGCCCAACATTACGTAAGTATGAAATCTCATATTTAGCAAAATCTTCTGTTGAAAAAGAACATCAAATACTTCCTGAAGACTTGTATGTTTCAGTTAAACAAAACAGGATTATACTACGCTCAAAGAGATTAAACAAAGAAATTGTTCCACGACTTACAACAGCACATAACTATTCATTTAATGCCTTGCCTGTTTACCAGTTTTTGTGTGATATGCAAACACAGGATAATAAACGAGCAGTTGGCTTCAATTGGGGGCCCTTGTCAAATTTATATCCCTTTTTACCAAGGGTTTGTTATAAGAATTTAATTTTTTCGCTAGCGACATGGAATATTCAGAAAAAAGACTTTGAACACATTGTCAAAACAAAAGACGATTCAATATTACTTGCAGAGGTTCATAAATGGCGGATGAAGCAAAACATGCCAGAGTGGGTTGCATTAGAAGACGGTGATAATGAGCTGGTAATAAAACTAAGCAATCTTTTATCTGTAAAAACACTTGTTTCAATGGTTCGCAAAAGGCAAAGTTTTGTTTTAAAAGAATTTTTTGAAAAAGGTGAAAATATGGTAGTAAGAAATGAAGAAGGAGCATTTACCAATGAGGTTATCTTTTCATTTTATCAAGAAAATTAAATGATGATGGATAAGGTTCAAAGAGATTTTATTTTAGGCGATGAATGGTTTTATGTGAAAATATATACAGGGGTAAAAACTGCCGATACAATACTTTTAGACATAATAGAACCTTTAGTAGAGGAGTTGTTAAGTGATAAAATAATTAATAAATGGTTCTTTATCAGGTATTCCGATCCTGATTTTCATCTTCGGGTAAGGTTTCATATTACAGATAACTCAGCTTTATCATTCATTATATTAAAACTGAATAATTTAATCAAACCCTATTTGGAAAATAGACAGGTAAGTTCTTTGCAAACAGATACTTATTCAAGAGAGTTGGAACGTTATGGTCATCAGACGATTGAAGAAGGAGAAACATTGTTCTTTTATGATAGCAATATGACTTTGGAATTGTTGAATTTAATTGAAGGAGATAAAGGAGAACAATACCGATGGCATTTTGGCTGCATGGCGGTTGATTCATTATTATCAGACTTTAACTATTCAGAGCGAGAAAAGCTTGATTTAATGGAAAGACTCCAGCTTGGTTTTGGACAGGAATTTGGTATGAATAACCAATTAAAGGTTCAACTAGATAAGAAATTTAGAGACGAAAGAAACCTGATAAGGAGCTTTTTGCTATATGAAAATGATTTTTATAATCCGTTTTATAAAGTATTGGAAAAGAAATCAAGTCTTTCAAGTAACGTTGTAAAAAAAATAATTGGCCTACATCAAAACAATAAACTTGAATTGGAGCTCAATAATCTTTTAGGTAGTTATATCCATATGTTGCTAAACCGCATTTTTAAATCAAAGCAAAGGTTAAATGAAATGGTCATTTATTCTTTACTATACCGTTTTTATCGTTCGGAGATTGCCAGGAACAGGAAGCTCTTAAAGGACTGAAACAAAAAAGCCAGCCAAACAGCTGACTTTTTTTAAATATTCAAAGAGTCAATTATTTCAAATTAAACGCCACCGTTCCAATTCGTTTACCTTCGGTAAAAATGTCTACATAGTAAAGGCCTTCCTGTAGCTCCTCGCTTTTCTTCCAGTAAATACACATATCCGTTTTTTCACCTTTGTAGGCCACTTCTCTTTTAGCCGTATAGGCAATTTGGTTGCCCTGGTATTCAAACAAATCGTATTCCGATTCTTTTAAAACATATTTATCGGGTTTGGCAATTCGTATGTATACCCATTTATTCCCTTTACTGGCAATAATGTTTTCGTCAATGGTAAAACATACCTTAATTTTATCCAGTTTACTAATTCGGTTGGTCTCTTTACCTCTAACATTAATCCCATTGGCAATCAGGTTCATCGCTTTTAAGGTAGATGCTTTTTCAACCGTTCCTGCAAGGCTGTCCCTTTCGTTGCTTAAGTCTTCTTTTTCATCAAGTACCGATTGGTACTGGTTTTTAACCGTTTTAATGTCTGCCTTAAGTTCCTGATTTTGAGTATTTAACGAGTCGATCTGAACAATATAACTTCGCATAATGGTTCTTATTGTGCTTAGTTCTTTTTTGTATTCTTTTATTTTTATAGCATTCGAACTTTTCACATATTTAAGCTCTTCCATCAATTCGGCAATTCTTTCTTTCTCAGTCTCTAATTTAGCATTAATTGTATCGTTTTCAGTTTTTAGCCCATCATATTGTTCATAAAGATTTTTCAGTTCATCGTTAATATTTTGCTTTTCTGTATTACTTTCTTCCAATTGAACAATAATATCGTCTGTTTTTTTCTTTTGCATAAACTTGTCAACTACTAAAAAAACAACTACTAATGCAAGAATAACAAGTACAATAATTTGAATTTTAGATTTCTTTTCAGTCTGGTTTTCCATAATTATTTGATTTTCAAAACAACTGCAAATTTATTTATTCTGTTTTTACGTTCTACAAAACTGATGCAAATTAAGCTCTTTTTGCACAAAAATCCGAAAATTGTAAGTTTTATTTAATTTTTTTCGGGGAGTTTATTGTTAATAACCTTATAAAAGTTCTAAAAACAAAGGATGCTAGTTGAAGTAACTACATTTGAATTAGCATTTGCAAACCGTTAATTGTTAGTGAAATTATGCAATTGCGTAATGGGAGTTAAAACTTAATTTTTCTGATGAAAACTGGTAACTAATAACTAACCCTAAATAGGATATTAAGTTAATTTGTTTTAAAAAAATAAGCTTTTTAATTCTTTAAAGCTGTTTTTAGTTATTTCTTTCTACATTTGCAATTCTGAATAAATCTATCAATTCTAATATAAAAGATGGGACTTATCAGCAAAGACAGAAAGGACAAAATTGTTCAAAAATTAAAAAATAAGTACCAGTTAACCATCTACAATAAAGAGACGCTGGAACAGGCTTTGTCATTTAATTTATCGAGGTTAAATGTTTTTGCCTATATGAGCGTATTTGCATTTATTGTTGCTGTAATTGTAGGCTTGTTGTTTATTTACACACCATTAAACCTAATGTTGCCATCGCAGCAAAATAGTAAATTAACACGTCAATTGGCAAATCATGTCTACAAGCTTGACTCTCTTGAAAATGAGATACTTATACGCGACAGGTATTTTGAAAATATTCAAAACATAATGCACGGTAGGCAAGTTGATAATTATGAAGGAACCATAGATACAAGTTTGCGGGTTGGAAATTTAGAGTTTACAAAATCAAAACACGACTCAATTTTGCGTCGTCAAATTGAAATGGAAGAGCAGCAAAGCTTATCAAATGTATCAAATACTTCAACAAGAAATGTAAGCTTAAAAAACCTGCATTTTTTCACACCTATTAAAGGAATGGTGACCAGCAAGTTTGATATAGACGAGGGCCACCCTGCAATTGACATTGTTTCGGAGCCCAACGAACCTGTTTTGGCAACGCTCGAAGGGACTGTTACAATAGCCACCTGGAGCCTTAATACCGGATATATTATACAAGTGCAGCATGCCCATAACCTTATTTCAATTTATAAGCACAACTCATCATTACTAAAAAAAGAGGGTGATCATGTAAGTGCTGGTGAACCAATTGCTATTATTGGAAATACCGGAGAGTTGTCTACCGGGCCTCATTTGCATTTTGAGTTATGGCACAATGGAGCACCGCTAAACCCCGAAGATTACATCGCATTTTAAATTATCCATCCTTCTTGTGGCAGAAAAAATAAATCAAAAAAAAGGAATTGCAATTTTAGGGTCAACAGGTTCTATTGGAACGCAGGCTCTGGAAGTGATAGCTGGGCATGAAGATAAGTTTGAGGTAATTGTTTTAAGCGCTCAAAACAACGCTGAATTGTTAATAAAACAGGCCATTAAGTTTAAGCCTGATTCAGTAGTTATTGGCAATGAAAGCAAATACAAAGAAGTCTCCGAAGCTCTTGAAAAAGAGTTTATTAAGGTGTATGCTGGCAAAGATGCTCTGAGCCAGGTGGTGGAGCATGCTGAGGTTGACACGGTTTTAACAGCTATGGTAGGATATTCAGGGCTATTACCTACCATAAATGCAATAAAAGCAGGTAAAAATATTGCTTTGGCTAATAAAGAAACCATGGTGGTGGCTGGTGATTTGGTTACAAAACTGGCAATCGAAAACAAGGTTGAAATTATACCAATTGATTCGGAGCATTCGGCTATTTTTCAGTGTTTGGTAGGAGAATTTCATAATAAGCTGGAGAAAATTTATTTAACTGCATCCGGAGGGCCTTTCAGGACTTTTGATTTGGATGCGATTAGGAAAGCTACACCGCAGCAGGCATTAAAGCATCCAACCTGGAATATGGGGGCAAAAATAACAATCGACTCAGCCAGCATGATGAACAAAGGGCTTGAAGTGATTGAGGCAAAATGGTTGTTCGATTTAAAACCTGAGCAAATTGATGTGATTATTCATCCTCAGTCAATTATTCATTCTATTGCCCAATTTGAAGATGGCTCGATGAAAGCACAGATGGGCTTGCCTGATATGAAATTGCCAATACAATACGCATTGGCTTTTCCTTATCGTTTGCCAGCCAATTTTCCAAGGTTTAACTTTGTTGATTATCCGAGCCTTTCTTTCGAGCAGGTTGACTGGGAGAAATACAGGAATCTTGGCATTGCTTTTCAGGCTTTGAAAAAAGGTGGAAACACCGCTTGCGTGATGAATGCAGCCAACGAAGTTGTGGTTGATGCATTTTTGAAAGAGAAGGTTGGATTTTTAGAAATGTCGGATATCATTTCTGAAACCATTGAAAAAATTGAGTTTAGAAATAAATTAGAATTAGAAGATTATATATATTTTGATAGTGAAGCACGTAGAACTGCTTTAGAGATTGTAGGATAAAAAAGAAAGAAATGGACATTTTAATTAAAGCAACACAATTAATATTGAGTTTATCAATATTGGTTATATTTCATGAGTTTGGGCATTTTGCATTTGCCAGGCTTTTTAAAACAAGAGTAGAAAAGTTTTATTTGTTTTTTAACCCATGGTTTTCATTGTTTAAAACCAAATGGGGCGAAACAGAGTATGGAATTGGATGGTTACCACTTGGTGGGTATGTTAAAATATCAGGGATGATTGATGAGTCGATGGACAAAGAACAAATGAAACAACCACCACAACCATGGGAATTCCGGACAAAAAAGAGCTGGCAGCGATTGCTGATAATGCTTGGTGGTGTTTTGGTCAACTTTATTCTGGCTTTTTTGATTTATACCATGATTTTAACAGTTTGGGGTAGAAGTTATATTGCCAATGAAAAACTTGAATACGGAGTATATGTTGATTCATTAGGGACTGAATTTGGATTAAAAGAAGGGGATAAAATTATCTCTTTGGATGGAGATAAACTAGTTGAGTTTAGAAAATTCACAAAAAAAATTATTTTAGACAACCCTAAAGTTATTAAAGTTGAGAGGGATGGTCAACTGGTTGATATTAAACTACCTGAAGATGCTGGTCAGCAAATTATAAGTAATAAAAAAGGAGTTGCTTCTCCTAGAAGGCCATTTATTGTAAGTGACCTTAGAAAAGGATATCCTGCAGCAAAGTCTGATTTACAAATTGGGGATAGAATTATTGGGATAGACAGTATCAAAACAGAGTTTTTTGACCAATTTGCTAAGGAAATCAAAAATTATGCAGGGAAAGAAGTTGGATTAGTGGTAATACGAGGCGGTGACCAATTAATAGTTAAGATGAATGTTGCCAAGGATGGTAAAATTGGAGCCAATAACAATTATGCATTTGAAACACTTGAATATAGTTTTTTTGAGGCCATTCCTGCAAGTTTCCCATTAGGTTATGAATTGATTTCCGATCAATTAAAGCAACTGAGAATACTGCCAAGCAATATGGAACATGTTGGCGGCTTTGGTGCTATTGGAGGCATATTTCCTGCCACATGGGACTGGGAACAATTTTGGGTGTTAACAGCCATGCTTTCAATTATGTTGGCAGTTTTAAATTTATTGCCAATTCCTGCATTAGATGGTGGGCACGTAATGTTTTTATTGTATGAAATGATTTCTGGCCGTAAACCAAGTGAAAAGTTTCTTGAAAGGGCAACTACTGTTGGGATGGTATTGCTTTTGGCCTTGCTGGTTTATGCAAACGGAAACGATCTTTTTAAACTAATCTTCAAATAACATCTACAATTTTGTATTTTTACCAAATTGATAACTAAAAAGCACAAAGATGAATTTATCCATATTATTGGGCTTTGTTGGCCCCTGGCAAATAGTAATTATTTTAGTGGTTATTGTTCTTTTATTTGGTGGCAGAAAAATTCCAGAGTTAATGAAAGGAATTGGCCAGGGGATGAAAGAATTTAAAAAGGCTACAAAAGGTGATGAGCCTGAAAATGAAGAGGAAGACAAGAAGATTGAGAAGAAGTAAACCTATTGTCAATTTTGATACACTTGCATTGCAATTAGCACATTATATATAACTAGTAAGCTACTGGTTGCTTGTGAATGATATGGTTACAAGCAGTCAATATCCAGAAACAATATTAATCCTATGAAATCGAAAAACATTGTTTTACTTTTTGTAATCGCCAGCACCTTTTTTGCTTGTGGAGGTGATAATTCAAACCTTTGGCCTAGTGCTACAGGAAAACCTGGCGAAATGTTATTGATTGTAGATGAAAACAAATGGGACTCGCCGGTTGGGGATAGCTTAAAAGAGGTGTTCAAAAGAGAAGTATATGGTTTACCACAATCGGAGCCAATGTTTGATATTATCCAAATTCCAAATAAAGCATTTTCAAAGCTTTTTGAAACGCACAGAAACATTGTTCGAGTGAGGATTTCGCCACAGAATGAAGAGAACTATGTAAAAGTTAAGCGAAATGTTTGGGCAAGGCCGCAAGTATTTTTTGAAATTAAGGCAAAAAACGATTCTGCTTTTTATGCAATGTTCTCTAAATATAAAGAAAGTATTTTAGATTCGTTAATTTTATCGGATAGGGCTAATTATGTGAAGGGTTTCAGAAAATTTAACGCGGGTGAAACAAAAAGACTGCTTCGAAAAAAAGGGATCGACTTATCGGTTCCTAAGGGGTTTACTCAAAAATCGCATAAAGAAAATTTTATGTGGATATCGCATGAAACCACTGTTTTAAACCAGGGTTTATTGATATTTTTTGTTGATTATACTGATACGGCTCAATTTCAGAAAGACGTTTTAATTCAGCAAATTGACTCTGTTCTAAAAGTAAATGTTCCAAGCGAGGCAAACTCGTTTATGCAAACAGAGAAAGTTTTGGGACCACTCTATACTAAATACTTGACAAACAATAACTTTACAGTAGAATTACGCGGACTTTGGGAATCTAAAACAATGGGTGGACCTTATGTGTTAACTGCAATACCTGAAGTACAGCGGAACAGGATAACTTTTATAATGGGCTTTGTTTATGCACCTAAATTAAGCAAGCGCAACTACATGAGGCAATTGGAAGCAATCATATCTACTATTAAGTTTGTTTCTGTACCAATGGAATAACAAATAAACACGGATATGTTTTGTGAGTAATTCTTCCAGTTCGAATGGTCCTCCGTGGTTTTTAATCAAGTAAAATCCAGAAACTTAAACTTTCATCGATTGATTTAATTCTGCCAAAATCCTTAACAGCACTTTCAATATCATCATAAGAGGCAACAGATACCCTGTAAAGACCTTTGTTTATAGGTAAAACTGTAGCTTTGTATCCTTTTCTGTTAAGCTTGTTGCGTTGACGTTGGGCGAGTTTTTTTTGTCTGAAACTTCCGCCAATAATATGTATTTTTTTTGCAGTATTCAGCTCCTCAATTTTGGGCTCAATTTTGGCATTGGTTTCAGAGTTAACAATAGTGTAATTCTCTAATATTTCCTCAGTTTCAGCATTAGTTGAGTCTTTAGCACTTAGGCTGTCAATATTAACGACTAAATCGTCTTTTATATCTGAACTATCCGTCTCTTTTTTGCTTGAGAATAAATTACTTACATAGTTTGAACCTTCACCAACTTTCTGTTTTACAAAATCAAAATTAAGCGCACCAAGCACAATTAAAGCAACAATGGGTACACCTATTGCTAAACCTACAATTAATTTTTTATTAGACTTATTTTCACCGGTAGTTTTTGTTTTCTTTACTGGCTGCTTTTTTGCAGGTGTTTTTTTTACGGGTGTTTTCTTTATTGGCTTTTTGGTGTTCTTTTTTTCAATTGGTTCGTTCCTTACAGCTGCTGTTTTTTCCTGTACTGTAATAACCGGAAGCCCATAAGAATCTGGAAATTCCGATGGTTTAACATCCGACTTAAATGTTATTTCTCCATTTGAATCTTTATGTATGAGCCCTATTCCTGGAAGAATCACATTTTTCCCGGAGCTTATATTGGCATTCCATACGTCAACCTGTTTTTTTATTTCTTCTGTTGCTTTGTTTTCTTCTATTTTTTCTTTCTCGGCAATGTATTTTATTAAAATACCATTATCACTTTTTAGTTCGGGCTTAAATACCACATTCGTATGAGGCGGTGCCATTTCACCTGTCTTTTCATCGATTGATGCAGAAACAGTTATTTTTTCGAATGCTCCAAATTCAGGTATAATAACATTATCTTTGCTAAACAATACCTCTTTTATATACTTGCTAAGTTCCACTTTATCTGGATTTTATATAAATACAATAACTTTTAATAAGACTACTTCAAAATCAATGCCAAGTTAAAGTAGTAGAAACAAAATGACGCGTATTATTTACAAAAGTAAAAATATTTTTTAAAAACTCAAGTTCAATTGCCAGAATATCATTGCTTTGCATTTTTTAGGTAAAAAATATCACAACAAAATAACCTCAGTAGGTCAATAAACAAAGATATTTCTTCAAGAATATTAAAAATATTAGTCAAAAGTAAGCATCTTTGTATTTTATTACTCAAAGATAGTGCTAATATTATAAATTTAGCCTGCTTATTATTAATGAATTTAAAAGCAAAAACAATAATGGCAAAAACTATACTTATTACTGGTGGTGCGGGATTTATTGGTTCGCATGTAGTTCGCTTATTTGTTGATAAATACGCTGATTATAAGATTGTTAACCTTGATAAATTAACTTATGCAGGTAATTTGCAAAACCTTACAGACATTGAGAAAAAGGCAAATTATCAATTTGTAAAAGGGGATATTTTAGATACTGATTTGTTGGAATCATTATTTAAACAACATAATTTTGATGGAGTTATTCATTTAGCAGCTGAATCGCATGTTGATCGTTCTATATCGAACCCTTTAGAGTTTGTTCAAACAAATGTAATTGGTACTGCCAACCTTTTAAATGTGGCAAAAAGTGCATGGGCTGATAATATGGATGGCAAATTGTTTTACCATATCTCCACTGATGAGGTGTTTGGCTCATTGGGCAGTGATGGTTTTTTTGTAGAAACTACTCCTTACGATCCTCGTAGCCCTTATTCAGCTTCAAAAGCATCATCCGATCATTTGGTTCGAGCTTATTATCATACCTATAAATTACCAATAGTGGTTTCAAATTGTTCAAACAATTATGGGCCCAACCAATTTCCTGAAAAATTGATTCCATTGGCAATTAACAATATAAAAAATGGTAAAAATATCCCAATTTATGGTAAGGGGGATAATATAAGGGACTGGCTGTATGTGGTGGATCATGCTTCGGCAATAGATTTGTTATTTCATAAGGCAAAAGCTGGTGAAACTTATAATATTGGTGGCGATAATGAATGGACTAACCTGGACTTAATAAAAACCTTGTGCTCAATTATGGACGATAAACTGGGGCGGGAAAAAGGAGAATCAGAGAAACTAATAACTTTTGTTACCGACAGGGCTGGACACGATATGCGCTACGCTATTGATTTTAACAAGATAAATACAGGGTTAGGTTGGAAACCATCGTTAGATTTTAAGAAAGGGCTTGAATTAACTGTTGATTGGTACCTAAATAACGAAAAATGGTTAAATAATGTGGTATCAGGCGATTATAAAAATTATTATAACCACCAGTATGACAATAGGTAAAATGAACTAATTATCAAATTGCAATGAAAAAGTTACTCTTTTTAAGTACAGTTATTATAATATTTGGTGCTTGTGGAGCGGGCAAAAAGCTGAACCAGCTAAAGTTTGATGAAAAGGCAAATAAGGAAATTTTGTGTGGTAATTGCAATTTAAATGGTTTAACAACCCCACCATTTGATGAATGGTACAATGCCGAATTTGGCAGCTATGAGCCTGACATGGAGGTGGTTAGCAGTGTTGAGAGCTCTGATGGCCTAGCAGATGTAACTATTACCATAGTAATGGGTACATGGTGCAGCGATAGTAGGAGGGAAGTACCACGTTTTTATAAAATTTTTGAAAACCTTGATTACAATATAGAACACATTCAGCTAATTAATGTGGACACAAAAAAAGAGGCGAAAGGAACAATTGTTTCAAAATTAGATATTGAAAGGGTGCCAACTTTTATTTTTTCTAGAAATGGAGAGGAAATTGGTCGAATAATCGAAACTCCTGAAGAAAGTCTTGAAACGGATATGCTAAAAATTATAGGCGGTTAATTTGTTACATTATTTTTTAAATTTCCGCATTAAATCCGAGGCAAATACAAAGTCTTCCAGTTCAACATTATCGGTTTCGAGTATTTCATCTTTGCTGCCTTCCCACCACTTCTGCCCCTCATAAATATAAACAATTTTGTCTCCTATTTCAATTACAGAATTCATATCGTGGGTGTTTATAACTGTGGTCATATTAAACTCAACAGTCAATTCCCGAATTAGTTGATCAATTACTATGGCTGTTTTGGGGTCTAGTCCTGAATTGGGCTCGTCGCAAAATAAGTATTTGGGATTCAGTGATATAGCTCTTGCTATAGCTACCCTTTTTTGCATACCTCCACTTATTTCTGCAGGATAAAGATCATTGGCATTTTCCAGGTTTACTTTTGAAAGACAAAAATTAACCCTTTCTTTCATTTCTGCATAGCTCATGTCTGTAAACATTTCCAGGGGAAACATTACGTTTTCTTCAACCGTGGCCGAATCAAATAAAGCACCACCCTGAAACACCATTCCTAATTCTTTTCGAATTAGTTTTTTTTGTTTTACAGGCATGCGCGAAAACTCCCTGTCACCATAAATAATTTCTCCACTATCGATTTGATGTAGGCCAATAATCGATTTTAATAGTACGGTTTTTCCTGAACCACTCTGCCCAATAATTAGGTTGGTTTTTCCTTGTTCAAATAAAACAGAAATATCTTTGAGCACATGGTTTTCTCCAAAAGATTTGTTAACGTTTTTTAATTCTATCATGCCAGCATTAATTGAGTTAACAATACATTAAAAAGCAGAATTAAAATACTACTGTAAACAACGGCCATAGTGCTTGAACGGCCAACTTCGAGCGCCCCTCCAGAGGAGTAATAACCATGGTAGGCTGGTACGGAGGTAATAATAAAGGCAAAAAATACTGTTTTAACTAAAGCGTAAGTTATATAAAAAGGAATAAAATAATAGTGGATACCATAAAGGTAATTATCGGGACTAACTGCCCCAGTAAAAACCGAAGCAAGGTAGCCACCTACAACACCTACAAAAATGCTTATAATAGTTAAAAAAGGGTTAATGAAAACTGCAGCAGTAATTTTAGGTAAAATTAAATGATTGGCAGAATTCACACCCATAATCTCCAATGCGTCAATCTGTTCTGTAATTCGCATGGTGCCAATTTCCGAAGCAATATTAGATCCTACTTTGCCTGCTAAAATTAATCCTACAATGGTTGATGAAAACTCAAGTATCATTGAATCTCGGGCAGTTAAACCAACAAGGTAGGTTGGTATCAAAGGGCTTTCGATATTGTAGGCAGTTTGTAAAGTAATTACAGCTCCCATAAACACAGAGATAATAATCACAATACCTAAAGAGTTTATTCCCAGGTTGACAATTTCATTGATGAATAACCTAAGTAATATTTTAGTTTTTTCTGGTCTTGAAAACACTTTGGTTAACAAGATAAAATACCTGCCTATGTGGTAAAAAAGTTTCATCTATGGATAATTCCTTTAGATTATTAATCGCCTAAGTTAATAATTTTGGGTTGTTATTAAAAAATTGTAAATTATAAAAGAAAATATGTTTAAACGCAATTACCCGATAATGTTGGAATAGCTTGCCTAAAGGTTCAGAAATTTTAGCTAATTTTAGGCCACAAAACGTGAAAAAAGTATAAAATGGATAAAAATAACTATTGTGTGATAATGGCAGGTGGAATTGGAAGTCGTTTTTGGCCTTTAAGCAGAAATAAGAAACCAAAACAATTTCTTGATATTTTAGGAACAGGCAGTTCATTATTGCAACAAACTTTTAATAGGTTTAGATCAATTTGCCCTGCAGAGAATGTTTATATTGTTACCAATAAAATATATCGTGAAATTATACTGGAACAGTTGCCTGAAATAAAGGCTGAAAATGTTTTATTGGAACCTCTAAGGAGAAATACAGCCCCTTGCATTGCTTATGCCAATCATCGGATTTTAAAGGAAAATGCAAATGCTAATATTATAGTTGCCCCGTCGGATCACCTTATTTTAAATGAAGCTGAGTTTGTAAGGGTTTTAAACCAGGCGCTTGATTTTGCAAAAAGTAATGATGCATTATTAACATTAGGGATAAAACCAAACAGGATTGAAACCGGATATGGTTACATACAAATAAGTAATAAAGAAAAAAAGGATATTAGCGAAATAGGCATTACCAAAGTAAAAACTTTTACAGAGAAGCCTGATTATGAAATGGCAAAAATCTTTTTTGAAAGTGGAGAGTTTTACTGGAATTCAGGCATTTTTATCTGGTCACTAAAATCAATTTCTAAAGCATTTGATCAATACCTACCCGAAGTGGATGATTTGTTTAAGGAGGGAGATATTGTATACAATACTCCAGATGAACAAAAATTCATAGATGAAACTTATGCTGAGTGCAAAAATATCTCGCTTGATTACGGAATTATGGAAAAAGCGAAGAATGTTTTTGTTTTATGTGCCGATTTTGGGTGGTCAGATCTGGGAACCTGGGGCTCAATGTACGAAAACAGTCAAAAAGATGATGCCCACAACTCAATCATTGGGGAAAACATTTTGAGTTACGATACAAATAATTGTATTATTAATGTACCTAATAATAAACTTGCTGTCGTTCAAGGCCTTGATAATCATATAGTTGTACAGACGGAGGATGCGCTTTTAATCTGCAGAAAAGAGGAGGAGCAAAAAATTAGGCAGTTTGTAAACGATGTGAAAGTGAAAAAAGGAGAGTCCTTTATTTAGAACCTAAAAAATTAGCGATAACTTTATTTTAGAGCTTCTAACCTAACATAAAAACTGGTTCATTTGTTTGTATATTGGTATATTTTAGTATTGATTTTTCAATTTCAAATATACCAATATACTAATTTTCATCCTCTACTCAACTGTCACCGATTTTGCCAGATTTCTTGGCTGATCGACATTACAATTACGCATTACAGCAATATAATAAGATAAAAGTTGCAAGGGTACTACCGTAAGAAGCGCAGCCAATGCCGATTCTGCTTCCGGAACTTCAAGTACATGGTCTGCCATATTTCTTATTATGGTATCACCTTTGGTTACAACAGCAATTACAATCCCACAACGCGCTTTAACTTCCTGGATATTACTTACAATTTTCTCATACGATTTGTCTTTGGTAGCAATTACTACAACAGGCATTTTTTCATCAATTAATGCAATAGGACCATGTTTCATTTCTGCAGCAGGATAGCCTTCAGCATGTATGTAGGATATCTCTTTAAGTTTTAAAGCACCCTCTAAAGCAACCGGGAAGAAATAACCCCTACCTAAGTATAGAAAATTAGCTGCATCTTTATACAAACTGGCAATTTTCTTGAACTCTTCTGACAACTTAAGTATTTCTTCTATTTTTTCAGGAATATCGTTTAGCTCTTTAATAAGTTTATGATACTCCTCATTTGAGATGGTTTTTCTTAACTTACTTAAATTCAAAGCCATCATCACCAAAACAGTTACTTGTGCAGTAAATGCTTTTGTTGATGCTACACCAATTTCAGGTCCAGCATGAGTATAAACTCCAGCATGCGTTTCTCGTGGAATACTTGAACCAACAACATTGCAAATGCCTAAAACAGTTGCACCTCTCTTTTTTGCAAGGCTTATTGCAGCAAGTGTATCTGCAGTTTCACCACTTTGGCTAATGGCAACTACTACATCATCTTCATTTAAAACAGGATTTCGGTACCTGAATTCAGAAGCATACTCTACTTCAACCGGAATTCTTGCATATTCTTCAAATAAATATTCACCAACCAGGCCTGCATGCCAGGATGTACCACAACCAATAATGATGATCCTTTTAGCCTTTTCAATTTTGTCCATCACATCCAACAGACCTCCGAGACGGATATGTTGCAGATCTGAAGACAACCGGCCTCTGAATGTATCTTGTATTGAGCGGGGTTGTTCAAAAATTTCTTTCAACATAAAATGGTCGTAACCATTTTTTTCAATTTCTCCAATATCAAGTTGAAGTTTATGAATATCAGGCGTTAACTCAACATCATCAATAGTTTTAAGGGTTAGCTCATTTCTTTTTAAAATGGCCACATTATCGTTATTTAAATAAATAACACTTTTTGTGTGTTCAACTATTGGGGTGGCATCTGAGGCAATAAAATACTCATCATCTCCAATTCCAATTACCAACGGGCTGCCTTTTCTTGCTGCAATTAATTTATCGGGTTCTTTAGTACAAGCTACAACAATGCCATAAGCCCCAATTACTTTTGATAGTGCAAGGCGAACAGCTAGTTCAGCTGATACTTTTCCGCGTAAGTAATAATATTCAATAAGGTTTACTAAAACTTCGGTATCAGTTTCGCTTTGGAAGGAATAACCATTATCGATCAGTTTTTTCTTAAGACTGGAATAATTTTCAATTATCCCGTTATGAATTAGTGTGAAATATCCGCCTGCTGATTGGTGAGGGTGAGCATTTAAGTCGTTTGGTTCGCCATGTGTTGCCCAGCGAGTATGCCCCATTCCAATGGTGCCTGTAACATTGTCGTTTTCGGTAAATTTAACAAGGTCGGCAACCTTTCCCTGCTTTTTGTAAACATGTGTATCACCATTTACAATAGCAATACCTGCAGAGTCATATCCTCTGTATTCCAGTCGTTTAAGTCCATTAATAATAATGGGGTATACTTGTTTTAGCCCTATATATCCAACAATTCCACACATATTTCTTATTTTTTAGGTTTAATTGGCTGCAAATAAAAACAAAACAGCTTTGCATCAAAATATGTTTGATGAAAGCTGTTTTATCATTGATTTACTTTCTTATTCGTTGTTTCAAGCTTTTCTTTTAGTTAAATAGTTTAGTTAAAGTTAATTTTAGTTTTATTCTGTTAGAATGGTCCCCACTTGTTAGTACCACCCTTGAAGGATTGATACTTTCATCAGGAATACTAAGGAATAGGCCATTGTTGTCATAATCCTCTTTAAAAACTTTTTGCATGTATGAAGTAATGTCAAACTTATATTCACCATTGTTGTATGTAGCACCAGAGTATGAGGAAATATTACCATATTGATCTAATATAGAATATTCCTCCAGAGGATACTCATCAAACTCCTCATCTTCGTCTGCAATTCTTTTAAGTATCAAATAGTTTGGAACCGGATAAATGCCCTCTTCTGTTCCATTCTCAACCTGGAAAATTAATTCAGCCCTGTTTACTGCATATAAGCCCTCTTTAATTTTCTCATCTAAACCTGGGAACATAATTTTTGCTCTAAGGCCCGCAGTTCCATGCAGGTAAATAACGGTGTCTTGTTCATTGGTTAGGTTTTCTATGCCTGGTAAATAATTGCTATTGAATAGATTAAAGCGCGTTGTTGCTCCACCCAAGCTAAAATCATAACTGCGCCCCATATCAGTTGTATCAGAATCATAGTGATAATGCAATGAAACCTTTGTTTCAGCATCAGTATAATCAAAAATTGATATAGAATTTGGATTAGGGTTGGGGTCAGAATCATCTATTGTTAAATACAAACCATTGAACTGTTGGGCAAAGGTGGTGAAGTCATTTATACTGCTTGTTACTAAATCAGTAATTCTATCACGAAGATTTTCAGGAAGCTTTATAGCAAGAAGATGCACAGGATCTGGTCTTTCAATACTTGCTGTATCTGGTTGTTTTCCGTTTGCAGTATCTGCGAGTTCTTCTTCAATCAATTCCCAGTATTTATCTTCAGCAGCATCATCTGCGTCCGTAATTATCTGTTTAGGATTGAATGTTATGGTGTCAATAAGAACAGCCATAAGCTCACTCTCCATAAAATTACTATAAATGGTGTCTGAATAGGATAAATATTTTTTAATCTCCATCACTTTGATTCTAATAGGCATAGTTGAATCACCATATACCCTTAAACCCGAAAGTGGATAACGTAAATAAAGCATTAAGTCATCTAGTTCAGTACTATCAGTTTTAAGCGGGTCAACATTTGTGCTTGAGGGAATTAATTCTGTTACAAAAGAAGCATTAATTTTCCCTAATATTGGATCAGTATAAGAACCAAGCAAAACTTTTGAAGCATTATTTGTACGCAATTTTTCTACTTTGTAGGTATATGCTTCAACTGTATAATTATCATCTGCACCTGTGTTTATCCTTAAACTGTCTGGAACTAACTCAATTCCTGCATCGAATTTTTCCTGATCACATCCAAAAAAAAATGCTGAAAACAGCATTAAAAGGGATGCAAAAAACATTAATTGCTTTTTATACATTTATTTATTAATTTAACTTGTTGTTTTATAGGATTTTATCATAAAAATCAGAATAAGCATCAATGTACTCGTCTTCGTTCTTATAGTCTAAAACGGGTAATTTACTTTTTTTGATATACTCTTCTACATCTTTATTTATTGAAGGGCTTCCGTGAATAATTCCGTCGGAGAAATTAACGGCTAATTTACTTATATTCACGTAGTCAGGTTCATTAGCAACTTTAGTATCTTCAGATGAAATACCTTTAAGCTTTAATTTTTTTCTAAACCCTTCATCCAGTTGAGTGCTAAAATCGTCATCATAAACAGAATAAACAATTTTAGAGTCTTGAAATAAAGGATCGTCATTATAAGCTTTCTTTATATATAGAGGGATAAGTGATGTAACCCATCCGTGACAGTGGATAATATCGGGCGACCACCTTAACTTTTTAACGGTTTCAATTACTCCACGTGAGAAAAAAATAGCTCTTTCATCATTGTCGTCATAAAAATTATTCTCAGCATCAGTAAACATGCCTTTTCTTTGAAAATAATCTTCATTATCGATAAAATAAACCTGCATTCGGGCAGATTGAATTGAGGCTACTTTAATGATTAGGGAATGATCAGTATCGTCGATAATAATATTCATTCCCGAGAGCCTGATTACTTCGTGGAGCTGATTGCGTCTTTCATTAACAGTTCCGTATTTTGGCATAAATGCCCTAATTTCTTTTCCTTTTTCCTGAATCCCCTGAGGCAGAAAACGTCCAATTTTAGACATTTCATTTTCAGGTAAATAGGGTGTAATTTCCTGGGAGATAAATAATATTTTAGTTTTTTCCATTACCAGCGTTTAAAAGCAATGTTTGAACATGCAAAAGTAGTAAAAATAAGCCAAAAACTCAACTTTAATAAATTTTGTCTAATCTGTTTAGGTAATTGAGCTGTTGCTTTGGGGATAATAATTTTGATAAAATACAAGAAGATTTTGATAGCAGTGATAAACCCTGTTTTTCCGTACAAGTATCAATAAATCAGACGGTTGTGTGATACTTGGTGTCGGAAAACCTCTCTATCACATAAACATGCTTAAAAGCATAATGAATGAGCCTTTCGTGTATGCATTTAATTTTGTTACTTTGCATAGTTATTTATTGTGTAAGGCATGATGGTTTATAGTAAGGCGGAGGAAGTAACGTCTGAGATTAAAAAACTTCGGGAGAATAATCTCCTGATTGGATTTGTTCCAACAATGGGAGCATTGCACCAGGGGCACCTTTCTTTGGTTGAAAAAGCCGGAGCTGAGTGCGATGTTGTGGTGGTTAGCATATTTGTAAACCCCACACAGTTTAATAATCCTGATGATCTTAAAAGATATCCAAGAACACTGGAAAAAGACATTGATTTGCT
Organism: Bacteroidales bacterium; assembly: GCA_050291445.1. Classification (GTDB taxonomy): domain Bacteria; phylum Bacteroidota; class Bacteroidia; order Bacteroidales; family NBLH01; genus NBLH01. The sequence continues at coordinate 21,045 of JBNKJW010000107.1, forward strand.
GGAAGGAACTCCGGCAAAAATTGTATTTGCACCTACTGTTGATGAAATTTATCCTAATAAGGAGGCTAAAAAAACTGATTTCGAGTTTGGCAACCTTGAAAGGGTACTGGAAGCAAAGCATCGTCCAGGTCATTTTGATGGAGTTGCTATGGTGGTCAAGCGGTTTTTTGAAATTGTTCAACCATCTAAAGCCTATTTCGGCCAAAAAGATATTCAGCAGTATTTGATTATTAAACAGTTGAATGACAATTATCTGCAAAATCTTAACATTGAGGTTGTTAAATGCCCAATTATCAGGGAAAAAGATGGCCTTGCAATGAGTTCTAGAAATGTGTTATTAACACATGAGCAGCGAAAAAGTGCTGCTTTGATTTCGCAGGCATTGTTTGAGGCAAAAAATAATTACAGCAAATACGCTGTTCAGGAATTAATTGATAGGGTTATTGCAAAAATTAATACTGATAAAAATCTTGAAGTGGAATATTTTGAGGTGGTGAAAGAGCCCGATCTGACTTTTATAAAAGACTGGAGCCAGGCAGATAAGGTTTTGGCCTGCATAGCTGTAAATGCTGGAAAGGTTCGATTAATTGATAACATCTACTTTAGCTGATTTTTTTAACGTGTATTTAAATAGCACGTTTCAACTCTAATAAAAGTTAATTAAATTTGTTGACAAATACTGACAGAGATGAACATTGAAGTCGTTAAATCAAAAATACATAAAGTTTCGGTAACCGAAGCAAATCTACAATACGTTGGAAGCGTATCTATTGATGAAGATTTAATGGATGCTGCTAATATTATTGAAAATGAGAAAGTTCAGATTGTAAATGTAAACAATGGTGAGCGCCTGGAAACCTATGTGATAAAAGGAACCAGAGGTACTGGAATGATTTGCCTTAACGGACCTGCTGCACGTAAAGTTGCTGTTGGCGATGTGGTCATCATTATCTCCTATGCAAGCATGGATTTTGAAGAGGCCAAAAAGTTTAAACCTCGGTTGGTATTTCCTGATACTGAGACAAATATGCTTATTGACTAGTTGATGGTTGCTAGTCACTGGTTGCTGGTAAAATCAGGCAATTAGAAACCAGTTGCATGTAAAGTTTTAGCCTTAATTATTGTTATTGAATTAAAGTTTCGCAAAAAATAACTGTACATAAACAATTATGGATAAATTCGAACACCTTAAATCAAAAATTCTTACCAAAGAAGAACTTAGGCCTTTGTTGAATGTTTTAAAATTTAAGGGTAAAAAAATTGTTTTTTCTAATGGGTGTTTTGATATTTTGCATCGCGGGCACGTAGAATATTTAAGTAAAGCTGCCAGTTTAGGTGATTGTATGGTAATTGGCTTAAATACAGATGCTTCGGTGAAAAGGCTAAAAGGTGAAAACAGACCGGTGCAGGATCAAATTTCGCGCTCGCAAGTGATGGCTTCGCTGCATTTTGTTAATTACGTGGTTTTTTTTGATGAAGATACTCCTTTTGAACTGATTAGCTACCTGAAACCAGATATTTTAGTAAAAGGAAGCGACTACAAAGAAGATGATATTGTTGGTGCTGATGTGGTAAAGGCCAACGGTGGAAAAGTGGTTACGGTTGATTTGGTGGATGGCTACTCTACAACTTCGATAATTGAGCGGTCAAAGAAATAATGCTGATTTTTTGTTTTTGGTCGCTGTCTTCTTGTTTCTGGTAATGTCACTGTTCGTTTGTCTTATTTTCATTGTTTTTTCCTATATTCGTCAACAAATAATTTCATTCTGGCTAAGCTCTTCTAGTCTCTAGTAACCAGAGACCAGCAACCAGCAGCCAGAGACAAGTAACCAGCAAATGGCCAAACTTAAAACCCAATACGTCTGTCAAAATTGTGGAAATACTTCACCTAAATGGGTAGGTAAATGCTCTTCGTGCGGTGAGTGGAATACTTTTTCGGAAGAAGTAGTGGTTCCTAAAAGCGGAAGATATGCCCAGGAGGCACTCATCCAGGAAAAAAACTCAAAACCCACTTTAATTTCAGAATTAAAACAAGAAAACCAGAACAGAATTGATACCGGAAATGGTGAGTTGAACCGTGTGCTGGGCGGAGGTTTGGTTCCCGGATCGGTTGTGCTGATTGGTGGAGAGCCGGGCATTGGGAAATCTACATTGATTTTACAAGTTTCGCTTCAGATAAAAGGCCTAAAAACACTTTATATTTCAGGGGAGGAGAGTAGCCAGCAGATTAAATTGCGGGCAGACCGGATTTACAAGGGTGAAACCTCTTGTTTTGTGTTAAGCGAAACACTTTTGGAAACCATTTTTTTGCATATAAAAGAATTTAAACCTGATTTATTGGTTTTTGATTCTATTCAAACGGTTTATACCGATAAAATTGAGTCTTCACCAGGTACGGTTTCGCAAATTCGTGAGTGTACAACACGTATTTTGCAATATGCAAAAACCAACTCAATCCCGGCGTTTTTAATTGGGCATATCACCAAAGAAGGAAGCCTTGCAGGACCAAAAATATTGGAGCACATTGTTGACACTGTTTTGCAGTTCGAAGGTGATAGAAACAACCTTTACCGTATTTTACGTGCTGCTAAGAATCGATTTGGATCTACCTCTGAATTAGGTATTTACGAAATGGTGAGCACTGGTTTGAGAGAGGTACTGAACCCAAGCGAATTATTGATTTCGGAGCACAATGAAAATTTAAGCGGGGTGAGTATTTCTGCTAGTGTTGAAGGTATGCGGCCGTTTATGATTGAGGTGCAATCACTGGTAAGTACCGCAGCTTATGGCACACCACAGCGTTCTTCAACCGGGTTTGATTTACGCAGGTTGAATATGTTGCTGGCCGTGCTTGAAAAAAGGGCTGGTTTTAAGCTTTCCATTAAAGATGTGTTTTTAAATATAACAGGTGGAATTAAAGTAGATGATCCTGCTTTTGATTTAGCAGTAATTATTGCCATTTTATCATCTGATTTAGACTTTCCGATTGAAAAAAACATTTGTTTTGCTGGTGAAATTGGCCTTTCGGGTGAAATTAGGTCTGTTCAAAGGGTGGAACAACGCATTGCTGAAGCTGAACGATTGGGCTTTAAACAGTTTTTTGTATCGAAATATGCAAAAATTGAGAACATGAAAAGTAACTCCATTGAAATTATTAAGGTGGCTAAGGTTGGTGATGTGTTGAGGAGGTTGTTTGCTTAGCAAATGGAATATGTGAACCTGTTAAAAAAAATATTAAATATTATAGTAATCTCGATTTTACTCTTTTTTTCTATTTCCTTTTTGGATTTTCTTACTCAAATTCCTCCCTTTAAAGAAGAAAGAATTGATTTGAAGCTTGGAGTGCCTTTTACTTTTTTTAACGAATTATACCTTCGTGATGGCTTCAATCATAGTTGGAATTTATTGAATTTGATTAATGATTGCGCTATTGTCTGGTTTGGAGTAATAATTTCATCCCTAATTAAAAGTTCAAGTAAAAAATAATTGAATATAAATACGCTGGTTTTGAGAATATTTGTTCCTTTATTTTTGTGGATCTTTGGGTTTTTGAGGCTTTGTGGCTATATTTTTCTACCTCTAAGGCACTAAAATACAAATGAATACAAAAAGCAAAACTACATCCACATATAATTCTAGTCATTCTTAATCTGTTTTAAATCAATTACTTAGTCCTTGTCTTAATTGCATTTCAATATAGTTTAAAAAAAATTAAAAAAATTGACATTTCAAAAAAATGTTGTATATTTGTACTAGTTGTATATGACAATATAACATTATAACAATGATAGATTTTAAACTTGATCCTAAAGCCGGCATTCCATTTTACAGACAAATAATTGATCAAATTAAGTTTGGGATAGCCTCTGGCAAATTAAAAATTGGCGAGCAGTTACCCACTGTAAGGGCGCTGGCCGTTGATCTTAAAGTAAATTTAAACACTGTGGCAAAAGCGTACAAAGAATTAGAGATTCAGAATGTGCTTGAAACCCAGCAAGGTACGGGCACATTTATCAGCAACGCAGAAATTAAAATTTCTGAGAAGGAGAAGTCAAAAAAACTTCAGGACATTTGTAACGAGTTTAGTACCATAGCTTTTAGTTATGGGTTTTCGGTAAAAGACATTATTCATCAACTTCAAAAACAAACTTCCAATGAAAACAAGTAAAATCCTAAAAAACCATTTTAACCCGGTTTCAAGTGCTGTGTTTGTAATACTAATAGCCATATCTATTGGCCTGGTTGCTACATCAATAATCAATGAGGTAATCTTTGTAGCTGCAATTGTTGCTTCAATATTGATTGCCAATGCTATTCATATCGCCGATCAGTGGGAGAAAGCTGTTGTATTGCGAATGGGGAAATACAAAGGCCTGCGTGGCCCTGGTATTTTTATGATTATTCCAATTATAGACCGAATTGATAGCTATATTGATCAACGAGTGCGTGTAACAGATTTTAAAGCAGAGCAGACTTTAACAAAAGATACAGTACCTGTTAATGTTGATGCTGTGGTTTACTGGACGGTTTGGGATGTTGAAAAATCGGCCCTGGAAGTGCAGGATTATGTGAAAGCTATAGGATATATTGCTCAAACAGGCTTAAGGGATATTATTGGAAAACATGAACTTGCAGAGTTATTGCAAGAACGGGATAAGATTGCGGCTGATTTACAACATATTTTGGATGAAAACACTAATCCGTGGGGCATTACCTGTCAAACCGTAGGAATTAAGGATATTGTTATCCCCCAGGCACTTGCAGATGCAATGAGTAAGCAGGCACAGGCCGAAAGAGAACGACAAGCGCGTGTTATTGTAGGAACTGCTGAAACCGAAATTGCTGAAAAATTTGCTAAAGCAAGTGAACAATACCGCGATAATCCTGTGGCTTTGCAGCTAAGAGGTATGAATATGCTATTTGAAGGCTTAAAAGAAAAGGGCTCAATGGTGATTGTTCCCAGCTCTGCATTAGATTCGATGAACCTTGGTGCTATGGGAGGACTTGTTTCGTTGGCAAAGACAAATGAAGCTTCGTAAAAAGCGATAAAATGAGAGCAGTAATTATTTGTTTGCTCATTTTTATTGTGGGCTATACTGTTGGTAAAAAGCAAATTATAGATACCAGCGTAGAAAACTTTAATGATACAATTATTAAAGCTGATTCGGTATTTAAGCCAGTCTCATACATTGAAACGGACAGTATAGTTGATTTCTACGGAACAAAACAATAAGGATAGGAAGGGAGTGAATATTCAATTCAATTCCCTACTTATCTTTTTTGATTAATGAAAAGTTACCCAAAGCTTTTTTTAATTTCTTTTACCCAGTTATTAATCCTTTCATCGGTTAAATTGTCCTGATTTTCAACATCAATCATTAAACCAACAAATTTTCCGTTTTTTAAGCCTTTTGATTTTTCAAAGGTGTAGCCTTTTGCAGAAGTACTGCCTACAACTTTAGCTCCTTGGTTTTCTACTAAATCAGCCATAGTTCCAATGGCATCACCAAAATTTTCAGGATAGCCTTTTTGGTCTCCCAAACCAAAGATGGCCACTTTTTTACCTTTTAAGCTTAAATCTTCAAGAGCTGGTACAAATTCGTCCCAGTAGTTGGGTAATTCACCATCAAACCAGGTAGGTACCGATAAAATCAAATTATCGTAAGCAATAAACTGATCTTCGGTTAATTCCTCGGTATTGATGGTATCTATATCTGACTCACCATACGATTGCTTTATTTTTTCGGCTACTTTTGATGAGTTTTTTGTGTTGAAACTGTAAAATATTGCTGTTTTTTTCATTTTATTCTAATTAGATATGTGATTTGAGTACAAAGATTTAAGATATTAAGAATTAATCATTCTAACATCTTAAATTAAAAATCTAATCTCTAGTAAATTAGCAACTCCTTTGCTGCATTGTAAATTCTATCTTCATCAGGTAAAATAGCTTTTTCTAAAATACGGTTAAATCCAACAGGTGTATAAGTAGAACCTACCCTTTTTACCGGACCATCAAGATGTTCAAAAGCGCTTTCATTTATCAGTGAAGCAATTTCACCACCAAAACCTCCAAATACCTTGTCTTCATGAACAATTAGTGCTTTTCCTGTCTTTTTAACCGATGTTAGAATACCTTCTTCATCCAGTGGCGATAAAGAGCGCAAATCCACCACTTCAATGCTATAATCCGGATGTTCTTTTTCAAGTTTTTCAGCTACATTTACACACATATGCGTGGTATTACCATAGGTAAAAACACTTAAATCATTACCTTCTTTTCTTACTCTAAGTTTTCCAAAAGGCACCTCAAATTCCTCTGGAACATTGGTTGCTGCAATTGGAGAATTGTACAATGATTTTGGCTCTAAAAACATGGTTGGACCTTGTGAACGAATGGCAGTTCTTAATAAGCCTGCTGCATCATCGGCAAAGCTAGGATATACAATTCTGATACCCGGGAAAGTAGCTAACGCACCTTCAATTGTTTGTGAATGATACAATCCACCGCCGATGTAACCGCCTGATGCTAAGCGAACTACCACGTTAGGACTAAACTGTCCCTTTGAGCGCCAGTAATCATGGGTTAATTCCACAAACTGTTCCATTGCTGGCCAAAAATAGTCTGCAAATTCTGCTCCTTCAACTACAATCCTGATTTTATCATCGAAACGACTCATTCCATTTGCTGTTCCTAAAATAAAGTCTTCAGCAATTGGCCCGTTAAAAACTCTGGTTATCCCAAATTCCTGTTGCATTCCTTTTGAAACATTGAAAATGCCTCCTTTGTCTTTGTTGGCCATATCTTGCCCCCAAATAAAGGTGTCAGGGTTTTTTCTAAACTCCTCCTTTAACGTTTGGTTAATGGCCTCAACCAGCTTTAGTTTCCCTCCTGAACCATCAGGCAAGCCGTTTTTGAATTTCTGAGGTTGATAAGCAGGTGGCAATACAAAATCATAGATACTTTCGGGTTTGGGATCCGGGGCAGCCATTCCTGCGCGGTGTGCTTTTTTTACAATTTCTTTTGTTTCCGCTTCAATAGCTTGTAATTCTTCTTCAGTAAATCGTTTGTACCTTAATAATAACCTTCGGTATTTACCTAATGGATCATAATCTTTCACATAATTTAATTCGTAATCATCGCGGTATAACTCATGTCTGTCGGAATTTGAATGGGAATGAATACGAACACAATTTGCATGAACAATACATGGCTTTTGGTTTTTAATGACCCATTCTTTAGCCTCCTCCATTGCATTCATCGAATCAAATAAATCTTTTCCATTGGTATGTATGATTCTAAGGTTTTTTAATCCTCTGAAGTTGTCTGCCACTTTACGATTAGCTGTCTGGTCTTTTTTAGGAACTGAAATTCCGTAGCCATTATCCTGAAAAACAAAAATTACTGGTAGCTGTTCGTTTGAAGCACCATTAATGGCCTCATACACATAACCTTCCGAAACCGAAGATTCGCCCTGCGAGCTAATTGAAACACCCTTGTGATTGTATACTTTCATGGCCCGGCCAACACCAGCTGCATGCAAAGTATGGTTACCTGTTGCCGATGAAACATTATGAATATTCCACTCTGGCTTAGCAAAATGGTTCGACATATGCCTTCCACCTCCAGCAACATCTGTATCTTTCGAAATCCCATTAAAAATAATTTCTTCGGGGGTCAGGCCTGCTGAAAGGGCTGTCATCATATCTCGGTAGTAGGGGAATAAATGGTCTGTTTCTTTATCAAATACCTGACCAATAGCTAGTTGGATGCCATCATGACCTGCATAGGGTGCGTGATAAGACCAACCAATGGCTTGTTTAAGGTAGTTGGGCGCTCTGTCATCGAGAGCTCTTCCCAACACCATTAAACGGAACCATTTTTCAAGTGTTTGTTTATCAGTAGTTTTTATCGAATATCTTTTTTTTACTTCCATTTCATCTGAATTTATATCCACATGCTCTGGAGTTTCTACTTTATTTTCTTTTTCTACAATTGTGTTTTCCATGATAATTGAGTTTTTAGATACTTGCATTCTTATCAAATGCTTCAATATAATCAGCTACTTTTCTCAAGAAAGCGCCACCCAGGGCACCATCAACCACCCTGTGATCGTAAGTAAGTGATAAAAACATTTTATGACGAACAGCTATCACATCACCAGCAGAAGTTTCTACTACAGCAGGCTTTTTCTCTATAGTACCAACTGCCATAATGGCTACTTCTGGTTGGTTGATGATTGGTGTACCCATCACATTTCTGAAAGATCCAAAGTTAGATACAGAAAAAGTACCACCTGAAACATCATCGGGGCCAAGTTTATTATCACGAGCAGCCTTAGCTAGCCTGTTTAGTTCTTTGGTCATGCCTAGCAGGTTTAGCCTGTCTGCATTTTTAATAACAGGAACTATTAAATTGCCATTATCAAGAGCTACTGCAATTCCTAAATTTATATTTTTGCGTAAAATAATGTTGTGCCCATCAACCGAAGCGTTAACTCCTGGGAAATCTTTTAAGGCTTTAGCCATAGCTTCAAGAAAAACCGGAAGGAAGGTTAGCTTCTCTTTTTCACGGGCTAAGAATTTATCCTTGTTTTTATTCCTCCACTCAACAACATTGGTAACATCGGCTTCAACCATTGAGGTTACATGCGGTGCAACATGTTTTGAGTTAACCATATGATCGGCAATTAGCTTACGCATACGATCCATTTCAACTATCTCATCTTCAGCACCAACCGATACACTAACTTTGTGCTCTTTTACAGGTTTTTCAACTTTTTCTGTTTTGGTTTCAACAGCTGTAGAAGTTGTTTTGCTACCGCCATTACTTCCACGATTTTCTATAAAATTAACAATATCGTTTTTGGTAACCCGGTTATTGGTTCCGCTTCCGGTAATACTTTCCAATTCTTCGAGGCTCACATTCTCTTTTTGAGCAATGTTTTTTACCAAAGGTGAATAAAAACGCGTTTCCTGTTTGCTGTAATCTTCAGCAACAGCACTTCCATTATCACTTACAAGTACTTTTTCTTCCTCTTTATCATGTTCTGTAACAGCAACTTCTGTTTCTTCTTCATCCACTGAGCCTTCTAGTGCAATATGTGCAATTACCTCACCTACAGCTACCAAATCGTCTTCGGCATACATTACTTTTTTTATGGTACCAGCCACTGGTGAAGGAATTTCGGAGTCAACCTTATCAGTTGCAATTTCCAAAATTGGATCATCTTCTTCCACAGTGTCCCCCTCTTTAACAAACCACTTTATAATGGTCGCTTCCTGGACACTTTCTCCCAGCTTAGGCATTATTAAATCAAACTTAGACATATTTATTTGTGTTATTGTTCAACTTCTTTCGGTTTATTTCTTAAAAAAGGAATAAAAGCTCCTTTATTCTGCAAATATAAATAAAGTATTTTATTTAGACTAAATCTAAATAGTTAAAAATATCAAATAAATCAATAGGGGTATAGTGAAAGATTATAGGACTTAAATATAATTAGGTGTTTTTTTAATAGTTGTAGTAAATTAGGCACATGTAGGGCGCTTAATTTAGCTTTTACAAAAACTGCCAGTCGATCGGCATATGCAAAAGCCATTTTATACCAATTGCATTTATATTTTAGTCCAAAAGCAAAATATAAATTGCAATGGTAAAATATTTGTAGCTTAAAGGTTTAATTCTTAACTGATATTTCCCATGTTTTATAGATTTTAGAACAACAGTTATTTACATTATCATGGCGGATATGGGTGCTGATAGTCAATAACTTACAACTTTCACTAGCGCTAGTTTTGCTTTGCGTTTTATCCTTCATTTTGGCTTAACCTAAAACGAAGCAAAAGGTCAAGGCTCCATGAAAAACCTTCCCCGTCTTTTACCAAGCTTAAGTGCAGCCGGGTGATCTTTGAACAAGTTCAAAGCTTCCCGGTTTTACTAAAGCTTGATTGCAATCCGTGAAAAGTTTTCCATGAGGCCGATCAAGCAATTTACCCTTAGTAATTACATAATCATTTCATCCATAAAATTAACCTGGGAAACACCGGTTATTAATTTAAAATTTAGGTTCAAATTTGAATTGCATCCAGAACACAATTTAAAACTCTATCATAATTCCAATAGTAGGTAAAACTGTTCCTGATTCGCTGGGGATAGATTTTAGTTGGTACCTGGTGCTATTATCTGTTAAAATAACATCTCCATTGGCATCTTTTTCACGTACGATGTAATCAGGACTTTTTGATTTGAAATTGTAAAGGTTCTGGATATCCATGTAGAGCATCAATGACCATTTATCAAAGAAAAATTTCTTATCAATTCGCACATCCAATTGGTGAAAATCTCCTAATCGTTGAGAATTTACCCTACTCATATCTAAATAGGCCTGGCCTTGCACATCCCATGCACTTACCAACGACGAAAGCTCCAGGTTATAAGGTGTATAAGGAAGACCACCGGCATAGCGCCATTTTAAACCCGCCGACCAGTTGTTTTTGAAATTCATCGTACTGGTTAGCGTAAAAATATGCTGGTTATCCCAACTTGTGGGAATGTAATTTCCGTTTTTATCTTTAAACTCACTTCGAACATATGTGTATGCCAAAATCATGTTTAGCTTATTTCCAATTCTGGTTCGGTTCAATAATTCAAAACCATAGGCATGGCCTTCTCCTGTAGAAATAATTTCTTCGTTTCCAACCACTCCAAAATCGGCTCCCTTGGTTGCTAAGCTAACCGAATCTTTTGCAGAAACCGGATAGTTAAAGTATTGTTTATTAAATACTTCCAGCGTGAAAATGGTTTTTTCATTAGGGTTGAATTCAATTCCGCCAATTATGTGGTCACTACCTATGTATTTTATTTCATTTTGTTTGTTGATGAATTCTCCATTTGCGTTTTTGTAACCTAAAGTGGGGTAGGGTGGAAGTTTATAATACCTTCCTACACTTGCATTTAAACTTAACTTTGGTGATAGCGAATAACTAGCTGAAAACCGAGGGGAAAGCTGGTCGAACAAGTTACTCATACTTTCGGAGTAGTTATTGGCATCGGTTCTTAATCCAAACGAAAGTGATAGTTTTTCATCAAAAAACATTTTACTTAATTGAACAGAAGCACCATACCTTATTAAATCCATATCGGTTTGATACATAATATCTAGCAATTGTTCATTTTGGAAAACTTGCTGATAGGTATTGTTATTGTACTTCACATATTCAGTATTTAAGCTAAAGTTTAACCTGAAATTTCCTTTGATATATGTTTCTTCAAACCTGAATTTATTTTCAATTTCCTGCGATTTGTAATCGAAAGTTTTTTTCTGCGACTCGTCATTTTCAGGATATTTATACGAAGTATTGTTTAGCATGTTCCTGCTTAGTACATAAGTTTGGAAACCATGTTTTGTAAAATGCTTATACACAGCACCTATGGTGTAGTTCCATTGTTCGTTGGTAGGCAGGTAGCTAAGTATGTACTCCTGTTCTTCATCCGGGTTTTCAATGCCCGCGTTTAAAGCAAATTGATCAAGTGCGCCAATGCTAATAATTTTCAGTTCGTTTCGGTTGTTAAAGCGCGTTTTCCATTTAAACTGGTAATCGGTAAAAGTTGGTAAAAATGGCAAACCTAATGCATCAAATAAAAACTGCAGGTAAGACCTGCGAACAGATAAAATATAGCTTGATTTTTCGCCCACCGGGCCATCAGCAGTTAATGACATTTCAGAAGCTCCAACAGAAAAACGGAATTTGGGTTTTTCCTTATTTCCTTCAATTTGGGTTAATTCAAAAACCGAACTAAGTGCATTGGAGTGATTAGATGGGAATGAACCTGTGTAAAAGTTGACTTCTTTCAATAAATCAGCGTTAATTATACCAACAGCTCCACCTGATGCTCCCTGGGTTGAAAAATGATTGATGGTCGGTATCTCAATATCATCCAAATAAAAAACATTTTCTGAGGGGCCACCGCCACGCACTACAATATCGTTTCGGAAAGTTGGAATGGTTGCAACTCCCGGAAATGATTGAATAACAATAGAAATATCGCGGTTAGAGCCAGGATTTGTTTCAATTTCAGCCAAACCTATTCGCTGTAACGAAACAGGAGCTTCGTTTGTTTTTTTAAATGGCGAAACCTTTACTGTAACTTCCTCCAGCTGGTTTTCGGTGGGTTCCATGGCTATTTCTATGTAGGCAGTTTTTGCATTAGTGGCCTGAATATCAGAAGATAATGCGGGTTTGTATCCAATAAAAGAGACCTGGAGTTTAATAAAGCCTGGAGTAATTTCTTTAAATAAAAAGTTCCCTTCATCGTCGGTAGTTGTGCCAATAGTTGTACCTTCTATTATAATGTTTGCAAAGGGTAAAGGCTCGTTGGTGATTTTATCAACTACCTTTCCTTGTATACTTGCTTTTTGCGAAAGGGCAACATTACTTAATAGCACAAAAGTTAAAATGTATATTATTTTTGAGTTCATTTATTTCGTTTTTCACTAAAACAAATGTTGTTCAGAATTGTTCAGATACTATAATTTTAACCTAATAATTACGAAAATGGGCTATCAATGCCAGCATACACTTTTAATTCATTCAGAGAAACATGGTCATCAAGATGATTACCGTAATGCGCTTTTACAATTTTCTGGTTTTCATCAATAAAAAAATCCGCTGGGATTAATGTTTTGCTCGCTTCTTTATCTTCTGGCAGATTTAATTTTTTGGTATATTTTTTTGCTAAAGATAAGCTTGAATAAAAGGGAGTTTTAATTGTTTTTGCTACCGATTCTTCAACACCATACAATTGGTAAACTTTTTTTTCAGGATCACCAATTAAAGGCCATGGGCTTATCCCCTGATGGAAAACACTGGAGGATAGTTTTTGATTTGAGCTTTCGAACAAGAAAATCATTTGTATATTTTTTTGTTTTAAGCGTACATTGTTTCCCATTATTTGGTGTACCCTTCTGTTGCAAAAAGGGCAACTTACATTACGGTAGAAACCCAAAATAATTTTGGTTCCTTTGTAATCAGATAAACTAATCTCACGACCATAAATGTCGATGATTGAAAAATCGGGGGCAAATTGTCCTTCTTTTAGTTTCATATTAATAGTTAAGGTTTTATTGCTTAATTGTTATAATTCTTTTAGTTCTTCCTGTTTCTTTTTGGTCATTTTTGCAACTACCAGGTTATAAGAATCATCAATCCACGACTGAATAGTTTTTAAATCAATACTTCCATCCATTTTAATTGTATTCCAATGTATTTTACTCATATGATATCCAGGTTTTACAGATGGATAAAGCTCTCTTAATTCGATGGCTTTTTCCGGGTCACATTTTAAATTAATGCTTAACGGTCCTTCAAGGTTACTTAGTGCAAACATCTTGTCTAACACTTTCATTACCAGCGTGGTATCATCAAACGGAAAACTGTCTGTTACTCCTTTTTTTGAAAGACAATAATCTCTAAATTCTTCAATGTTCATACTTTTCTAATTTATCCTATTGCCGAAAATGCATCAGGAATATGTTTTAAATGATATTTCCCATCTTTGATAATAATAAAAATTATATCAAATCTTGCTTCGTAATCAAAATCCATTTTTTCCAGGTAAGCATTTGTAGCTTCAATAATAAACCGTTGTTTCTTTTTTGTTACAATCTCATTTAAATTTTCAACAAAATCACTGCTTCGTGTTTTCACCTCTACAGCAACTAAATAATTGCTTGTTTGTGCAAAAATATCAACTTCAAGGCTTTTATAGCGCCAGTTTTTTGCAAGAATTCTATAGTTATTCTTTACTAAGAAACGTTCGGCAATTTGTTCGCCTTTTTCGCCAAGGATATTGTGTTTAGCCATTTATTTTACTATTTTTACTCAAATTTGGGACAAAGTAAAATTTGGAAGGAGGAAAGTTAAACAAATCTAAACTCAAATGCAAAGAATCCAATTTTATGTTTTACTAATAGGCCTGTTTCTTTCTGGACAGCTGTATTTGAGCAAATGTGCTGCCCAGGCTTTTGAAGGTGAAATTATTTTTACAAAATTAACAGCTAAAGATACTGCATACTATTCCTACAAGATTAAAGGTAGTAAATTAAGGATTGAAGAACTTGACAAGCATCTTAAAATGCTTAATTACATGCTAATTGATGTTTCAAAGCCAAGTGTGCTTGCAGTAAACCCAAAAAGAAAACTGTATGTTGAAATGTCAACTTATTCAAGGCTTGATTATAGAGATACAACGGAATTTGTAATTTATAAAACTGAAAACTACAAGCGAATTAAAGGCTACAAGTGTTTTCAATGGAGGGTACGTAACAAAAAGCAAAATACTGAGGTAGCCTATTGGGTGAGTAATGACTTTCATATTTCTTTTGCTAATTTTTTAAAGCTTATGAATAATGATGAAAACTGTTCTGTTTATTATTTGAACATACCAAATACAGATGGTTTTTTCCCACTATTGGCTGTTGAACGAACTGTTTTAAGGGAATGGAAATCGAGCCTTGAGGTGATGAAAATTGAAAAAAAGAACCTTTCTACAGCACTTTTTAAAATCCCGGATAATTATAAAATGTTTCGAAAAAATTAATCCGTTAATTTTCAGAAAGAAGCAGCAGATTTATTAAATTTGCGCCGCATTTTAGTCATTAGGCCTTTAACTAGCTCAGGCACCATTATTGGAAATTAATTCCGGAGCATCGGGATTGGTTTGTGATTAATAGACAAATACACCAATATACAAATAAACGAAAAGTAGATGAAAGATTTTAAAAGATACCTTGTAACCTCAGCATTGCCTTATGCAAACGGACCAGTGCACATTGGGCACCTGGCAGGAGTTTATATTCCTTCAGATATTTATGTAAGGTACCTTAGAATGAGGGGGAAAGATGTTGTTTGGGTATGTGGCTCTGATGAACACGGGGTGCCCATTACCTTAAAAGCAAAAAAAGAAAACAAATCGCCACAGCAAGTGGTTGATTATTACCACAATATAATAGAGAATTCGTTTAAGGAGTTTGGAATTTCTTTTGATATTTATTCAAGAACAAGCTCGAAAGTTCATTACGAAACTGCCTCGGAAATTTTTAAAACAATTTATGATAAAGGAGGCTTTATTGAAAAAACAACCGAGCAGTATTACGATCCTGAAGCTAAACAGTTTTTGGCCGACAGATACATTACCGGAACTTGCCCACATTGTTCTAATGAAAAAGCTTATGGCGACCAATGCGAAAGCTGCGGAACATCGTTAAGCGCAACCGATTTAATTAACCCAAAATCAGCAATTAGTGGTGCAGAACCGGTTTTAAAGTCAACCAAACATTGGTTTTTACCACTTGATAAATACGAACCTTTCCTGAAAGAGTGGATTCTGGAGGGGCACAAAGAATGGAAAAGTAATGTTTATGGTCAGTGCAAATCGTGGATCGATCAGGGCCTCCAGCCTCGTGCAGTAAGTCGCGACTTGGATTGGGGTGTACCTGTGCCTGTTGAAAATGCCGAAGGCAAAGTATTGTATGTTTGGTTTGATGCACCAATTGGCTATATATCAGCAACTAAAGAACAT
Organism: Bacteroidales bacterium; assembly: GCA_050291445.1. Taxonomy (GTDB): domain Bacteria; phylum Bacteroidota; class Bacteroidia; order Bacteroidales; family NBLH01; genus NBLH01. Next base: position 36,628 of record JBNKJW010000107.1, read on the forward strand.
ACAGCTGACTGGGAAAAATACTGGAAAGACAAGGATACGAAAATGGTGCATTTTATTGGCAAAGACAATATTGTTTTCCATTGCATTATTTTTCCGGCTATGCTTAAGGCCGAAGGCTCCTACATTTTGCCAGAAAATGTACCGGCCAACGAGTTTTTAAACCTCGAAAACGATAAAATTTCGACTTCAAGAAACTGGGCTGTTTGGTTACATGAATATTTGGAGGAATTTAAAGACAAACAGGATGTGTTGCGTTATGTTTTAACTGCCAATGCACCCGAAACAAAGGATAATGATTTTACCTGGAAAGATTTTCAGGCAAGGAACAACAATGAGCTGGTGGCCATTTTGGGCAACTTTGTTAATAGGGCATTGGTTTTAACCAATAAATATTACGAAGGCAAAGTACCACAAAAAAATACCATAACTGCTGAAGATGAAGAAATAATTAAACAAATTCCTGAGCTAAAACAAAAGGTTGAAAAGAGTCTTGAGAACTATCGGTTTAGGGAAGCTTTGAAAGAAGCCATGAATTTAGCTCGATTGGGCAATAAGTACCTGGCTGATACTGAGCCCTGGAAGTTGATTAAAACAGATCCTGAGCGGGTAAAAACAATCATGGGCATTTCATTAGATATTACAGCTGCTTTGACTATTATTTTGGAGCCGTTTTTACCATTTTCTACTGAAAAAATCAGAAATTTCCTGAATATAAAGCAATTAGGCTGGGATAAACTGGGTGAAAGCGAGCTATTAAGCCCGGGACATCAAATAAGCAAGCCTAGTTTATTGTTTGAAAAAATTGAAGATGAACAAATTGAATTCCAGATAAATAAGCTTTTGGATACAAAAAAAGAAAATGCCAGTGAAGTTGCTTTTGAGCCAGTGAAACCTGAAATTACTTTCGATGATTTCCAAAAAATGGATATTCGTACAGGGGTAATTTTGGAAGCTGAAAAAGTGGCAAAAACCAAAAAACTACTCAAGCTTTTGGTTGATACTGGTGTGGATAAACGAACAGTAGTTTCAGGAATTGCAGAGTTTTATAAACCAGAAGATATTGTTGGGCAAAAAGTGAGTATTTTACTAAATCTGGCACCCAGAAAAATAAAAGGCATTGAATCGCAAGGCATGATTTTAATGGCCGAAAACCAGGAAGGGAAGCTTTGCTTTGTGGCCCCGGTTGATGATTTTGGGGGTGGGGCAGGAATTAGGTAATAGTGAGTGAGAATTTCCTCACTTTTACCATGCGACCTTATTAAAAAACTAATCCACTGTTATCGACTTCGATACATTTTTAGGCACATCAGGATGTACTCCGTGGTTTTCCACCCTGCGTTTATTCAGGTGTTTACGCTTGGTTACTGACATATCAAATGCAAGAAGCTGCAATGCCAGCATTGAAGTAAAGCCAAAAATATAAGAATCATCGGTTTTGGGCATGGTGATGTATTTGTAATAGTAATTTTTTAAACCTGCAGGCTTACCTTCAATGGCTTTTTTTAGGTCCTTGTCTTCTTCGGCAATTAAAATAATATCGGCTCCTCTTATTTTGTGTGTATGAATTTGGGTAATTGTAATGCGCTTATCCCTTTCATCTGGCGGGCACACAAAAATTAACGGGTAATTTGAAAAGAAATCTTCGATATTTACTTCTTCGCGGTAGTTTTCATACATTTTTTTAACTGCATCGTTTTCGTCCTTTTCCTTAAATGTAACATCTATTAAATTAGCTACTTCGTGACTAAAATTAAAATTCTTTAGCATTGAAATAAACGATTTAAACAGCTTTTCGCTTATGAATTCATTTGGATGTTGCTTTTTAAAAAAGTTCAACATTTTAAAATGCAATGATTCCAAATCTTTAAACGAAAAAATAGTATTTTTTCCTAAAATTGTATTGGGTCCGTGTTTGAACTCGGCAGAATCGTATCCTTCGGAGTGGTTTAAAACTACTTCGCGTATTTTTAGTGCGCCCTCTTTGGCTATTCCAATTAATGATGTACCTAATAAATGTATAGATGGCTTTAAGAAAAGGTTTAGGGCAACTTCTTTTACATCATGCTCAATTTCGCGTAAAGTGAACTCCATAAAATGCTTTATCTGCTGCATTTTGTACTTTATTTGCTCATCGGTATTGCTCATGGATAATGATAGCAAATAAAAAAGAGCAATTTGGCTTGTAAATGACTTTGTAGCTGCAACAGCTATTTCGGTGCCGCATAAAATTGGCAAATAAAAACTGGAGTGTTCCTGCGGAATTGTTGAGTTTTCGTTATTTACAATAGAAATTAATTTTACATCATCAACATGTTTTTCTTTAATATCAATAAAAATATCTACCAGGTCTTTAGTTTCTCCGGATTGACTGATACCAATAACAACATCATTCTTTTTTAGCGAATTAAGGTAAAAAGATCGGAACATTCCTGGATTAGCAGATATTATTGAAACACCATTTAAATAATTAAAATATGATGAAGCAACAAGCGATGAATGGTGCGATGTACCTGATGCAACCAAATAAATATGATGCCCCTTTTCTTTCGCTTTTTTAATTAAATCAACGGTTTGTTGCTTGTACTTTACTATGGTTCTTTTCTTCTTCCAGATTATCATTAAATCCAGTATGAAAAGTTGCATAAAATACTCTTCGCCAAAGCCAAGCAGTTCATTTAACAACGAAGTGTCTTCTGAAGTAAAACCAATTGATTTTGCATTGGCTAAAAAAGGAATATCGAGCAAAGTGATTTCCTGAAATACTTTCTTAAATTCCTTATTATTAATTACTTGAATAAATGCTTCTTTTAGTTTGTCATGATCGAAAATATCGTAAAGTTTTACCAAATCATATAACAAAGCCCTGCATTGCTTGTAATTGTATTCGAAAATGGTTTGATATTGTTTTTCGTGCTCTTCAAGCAAATAATACTTCATCAGTGTTTCAATGTTGGCAGGAGAAGTATAGATTTCCTGCTGCATAAAGTATTTGAATTTTGGCTGAAGGGCAATATCCGAAATATTTAGTCTTGAACGTTTAAGTCCGGGTTTATGTTCTTTTTCTTCCTTAACTGAAAATACGAAATAGTCGTTGTGTGTAAAATAAATTGCTTCACCTTTAAGAAGCGGTATCAGGAATCTTGTTTTTGACAGAACAGAGGTTAAATCGGAACTGACTACAATAAATTCTCCATTTACATCGGCTCCTTTACCTGCATAAAGAGATGAGCCGGATTTTATGGCAAAAACACCCGGAATATCGGGTGCTGAAACACAGGCAGCATAGGAACCTACTGCTTTTTGCTCTGCTTTTCTGATGGCCTGTTTAAGAAGTGATATTTTTATTTCAAGGCTCGGTTTCTTTTTCCCAGCCAATAACTTAGCATAATAATGTTCGATTAAATGCACCAACATTTCACCATCGTTGTCTGATAAAACCTGATGGCCATTTTCAGTCAGGAATTCTTTTAAAGTATCTGTGTTTGAGATGTTTCCATTATGCGCGCCTACCAGGTGTGTGTGACATTTCACTTTGTGGGGTTGGGCATTCTCATCAGTTACCGAGCCATAAGTTGCCCACCTTACCTGGCCAATGAATTTTTTTCCTTGGCGCTTGCTAATTTTCAATTCTTCGGTTACTACAGAGGGCGCACCAACCTTTTTCATTAACAAAATATCCCCATTTTCAGACAAAAAGGAAGCTCCTGTGCTATCGTAGCCTCTATATTCCAGTTTTTTTAATAGAAAACAAGCCTCATTGCCAAGGTGCTTATTATCGTTTTCGTAAACAATTGAAACTACTCCACACATATTTTTGGGTTTAAGGTTTTAATTTCCAACAGCCACCAAGTACTTCATGGTTCTAAAATACATTATTCCATCAGTAATGGCAGGCGTGGTCATACATACGTCGTTTAGCTGATTTTTTGCTAAAAGCTTAAATTCTTTTCCTGCTTTTACTACGTAAAGTATTTTCATAACTTTAAGATTAATTTAGGGTAGCGTAAAGTTAGTTTAATTTTTCAGGAAATTACATTGAAAAGTTGAATATATGAATGGGAATACAAAAGCGGGTTTGGATATATCTGCAAAAACGGTGTTCGTCTGTGGATTCTTTTCTTATCTATCTATATCTCGGATTATTTTAGATAAAAGCTTTTTTTAATTATGCATGAAAAACCAACATAGGTTTATCCGTTTGAAACAGCATCTTTTTTGTCATGCTTGGGTAAAACAATCGTGAAATAAAGTTTCTTTTATGGGTGTTCATGGCTATAATGTCAATAGAACGCTCATTAATGAAACCCTGGAGTGTCTCTAGTATGTCTTCGCGCTCTATAATGCTGCAGGCAAAATCATAACCAGGGTATAAATTATTAAAGAAATCTCTGATATCTTCTATCTTTTGATGACTTTGCTCATCCATTTTTCCAATATGCACAAAGTGGATTTTAACATCAAAAAGATAAACAAGTGTCATCAATTTTTTTATTGCTTTATAATCAGACTCGTCAAAATTAGTAGCATATAAAATATTAACCCGCCCAATGCCCTTGTATTCAGAGAGTTCTGGTACAGTTAAAACAGGTACTTTCGTATCATTAATGGTCGATGCGGCAACACTTCCAAATTGTTCTTTTGCTTTTTGGGTTTTGCCTTGTGTACCCATTATAATTAAATTGGGTCGGTAATTATTATACACATTTAGTATCTCATTAATAGGACTTCCATTAGCCAATACAAAGTTGAGCTTTACTTTTGTAAGTTTTTTTTCTTCAACCTCTTTTTTAAGTTCTTCGTACAAATTAATTAGTCCCTGGCGGGCTTTTTCTGCTATCTCAGTTATTGAATCGTTTAAATTTACTACGTAACTTAACCCATCACCATAATCAATTGAGTTGATAACCGGAAAGTAATAAGCATGCATCAACATAATTTCTGCACCAAGCATTTGTGCCAGGCCCATTGCATACTGGCATGCATTTTTTGAGTATTCCGAAAAATCAACTGGAACCAAAATCCGTTCAATTTCCTGTGAAAAAATGTCCTGCTCACACTCTTTAATACCGTATGTTTTACTAAACTGCTCAAGCATGCGCAAAGCCACTTTTCTATCTTTTTCTTTTACTTTTATACGCATCCCGTCCGGCTCGTTGGCTTTAACCGCTTTTGCTGGTGTTAAAATGCTATCAATATGGTGTGATTCAAGCTGTTTGCTAAACAAAAACCCATCCGATTTATTTAAGGTTGCTATTGTAATGTGCCTGTTTTCCATGGCCTAAGGTGTTAAAAATGTACACCATTAAATATACGCAAAAAATAGCTGAAAATCAAGTATTTCAGGGCATTTTGAAAAGACAGGTTAATTTAAAACTTGGTGAAGCACATTTTTCACTAAATTTAGAGTTCAAAACCAAATGATGTTATCACTATGAAAAAGTTTTTACTCAGTTTGTTTGTTATATTCCTGGCCTATTTTACTGCTTATCACACCTCTGGCGCAGCAGAGAAACAGGATTTATTTGATTTTGGGAATTCCCCTTTTATGTACAAAATAAAGTGTGCTATCACAGGCGAAACCGATACCACCAATGCCAATGAATTGTATTATCGCGCAGGTGGTTACATGGATATGGAAGAATACGAATTAGCCATAAAAGATTATAAAAAAGTAATTGAACTCGATCCTGATATCGCATATACCCGCATTGATTTGGCCAATGCATACCTGGCTATTAACGATACTTCATCAGCCATTATGCAATATCGACAACATATTGCCAGTTCAGATTTCCCCGAAGATGCCTACCTGGAGCTGGGCATAATCTATCAAAAGAAAGGATTACTTGATTCAACAGCATTTTATTACAACAAAGTTATTGAAGCAAATTCCCAGAACCATGAAATTCTTTATAAGCTGGCAACCTATTATTTTAATACAAAAGAATATGATAGAGCGCTTAATAGCGTAAATAAAGCTATTGATGGCAATTTGTATGATTTAAATTATAGAAACCTACTCAGAAAAATTTATATTAAATTGGAGCAATACGAATCTGCTGAAGCTGAATATCAGTACATTGTGACCAATGATCCGGACTATTTTGGAAATTATGAAGAATCAGCCAGGAAAGCCAAGGAAGAAGGTGAATTTCAAAAAGCTATTGAAAATTACAACCTTGCCCTTGAAATTAAACCCGATGATGTAAAATTGTTAAACGAAAGGGGCTGGGTTTATCATAGCCTGCTAAAATACGATTCCGCATTAATAGACTTTAAGCATGCCGCAAATATAACCCCAGACTATTATAATTTTTTTAATATTGCCTACACATTGGATGTTTTAGATAGTATTGATGAAGCAATTAATTACTACAATAAAAGCCTTGAACTTAAAAGCGATTATTATCTATCTTATAATAACAGGGGGTATGAATACTACAGGTTAAAAAAATACACAAAGGCAATTAAGGATTATTCAATGTCGATTGAATTAAAAAAAGATTACTACCTAAGTTACTATAACAGGGGGCTTACTTATTTTGAGCTTAAAAAATACACAAAAGCTATTCGCGACTATAAAATGGCACAGAGGCTTACTAAAGATAACCTCAACATTATTTATGATATTGCGCTGGCATACGATAAAGTAAGAAACAGGAAAGAAGCCATTTTTTATTTCAATGAGTATCTAAAATCGGCCGAATCGGACAGTACTAAAATTGACTATGCGATTGAACGAGTTGCAAAACTTTCGAAATAACGAAACCCTGTCTCTTGGATAATATGCTGAAAAACAGGTTGTTGTACGGGTGTTGGTTCATTTTTTTAAAAAATCTAAATTTTTTCTTATTTCAGATAGGGGTGTTTTTCCTATTGGTTGTCATAATTAAAAGCAGTTAAAGTTCTTAAATGTAGTGTAGTGATATTTTTCAGTAATTTGTTCTTTTAAATACATGAGTTTGCTCAAATTGATTAAGAAGTTCATCTTGAAAAATTGTCATTTAACCGTAAAATTTAGGTAGTTGAGCTAAAAATAAGCTTATCACTAGCTGTTTTGGGGTTATAAATGCACAAAATTTGAAATTAATTGCATTGTAAAAATAATTTAAGCTTGACCAAACCAATAGATGCCTTTTAGCATCTACTAAGTATAACCTTAAAAGAACGCACCTATGAGGAGGATAAAACTAAAATTGTACAAAATTTTAAGGAATGTTGGATTAGAGAGGAATCACATTAACTTATTTACTATTTTTAACGAAGATTTAAGGCTTGATCAGTTCGATGAAGCTTGTTATTTATACTATCTGGAAAATAGTTTTAATATTTCCATACCCGATCAAGATGTTCCACGATTAAGAACGATTGACAACACCATTGACTACCTGTATAATAAAACAGGTCAGTTTGGAGGATTAAATTAATTAGGCATAATCTATTCACTATAATTTTTTAAAAGCTATACCCTTTTGGGGCATGGCTTTTTTATAGATGAATGAGGTTTTAGTGTTTCTGATTAATTTTACTTTTCTGTAACCATTTTTTTAATGATTTGCTCAAGTTTGCATATTTTTCAACAGATTTATCAATTATTTGATAAGAAATTAAATTATGACTTGGGTTAAACTGCATAATTACAGTTTGATTGACTTATAAAAGACCCGGCAAGTAATTGTCGGGTTTTGTTTTTTATTATCTTTAGCTTGATTATAAAAAAAAGAGCAATCTGAAGATATGGGGAGCACTGAGCAAAATAAATCCTAGAAAGTTTTGAATTAATTCTTCATGCCATCAGAAATCAGAAAGATCTGGACAAAGCACCTGGCGCCTACAAAAAACATTGATGTAGTAATGGAAAACCAAAAAGATTTGGTTGATATTTTGGTTGAATTAAAGCCCTTAGCTGTGATAAAGGGCTAAACTATTGGGAATAATTTATTTTAAGAGGTCAATTTTGAGTTGGCCTTTTTTTGTTTTAAGACTTGAGATTAACTGGAATAGAATGAATGATTATAAATTATTTAAAAAGAAGGAAGCCAAAAAATAAATTTAACATCCCTATAACTCAAACTTTCACAAGGGTTTATTACTTTAGCTGCAACATTAAATTGAAACTTTGTGACCCTCCGAAGGGGTTTTTATAGATAGTTTATCTTATTTGATAATAGAGATAACTAATTTGCAACAACAAAACAAAACTTGACCACATGAAAAAGAAACCTTATATGAACCCCTATCTGGCTGGTTGTATTTTGGGTACAGCTTTGCTTGCAGCCATGTATTTTTCAGGACGTGGGCTGGGTGCCAGCGGAGGGATTAAATATGCAGTAGTTTCAACAGTAAGTACTGTTAGTCCTGAACATGCTGAAAACTCGCCTTACTATAGTCAATATTTTGATAATGAGCGTAATCCATTAAAAAGTTGGCTGGTTTTTGAGGTGCTTGGAGTGTTACTGGGTGGCTTTATTTCGGGAGCAATTTCAGGAAGATTAAAACTAAAGATTGAAAAATCGCCAAATATCTCATCTAAAAGAAGGCTTCTTTTTGCTTTTTTGGGTGGAGTATTTTTTGTTTATGGTGCACAATTAGCCAGGGGATGTACCAGCGGGGCTGCACTATCAGGAATGGCAGTGCTTTCAACAGCTGGCTTTGTTACCATGGTAGCAATCTTTGGCTCGGCCTACCTGTTTGCTTATTTCTTTCGTAAAAACTGGATTTGAGCTGGATGCTAGTTACTGGTTTCTTGTCACTATTACAATCCAGAAACTAGAGACCAGCAGCAAGAAAGAAAAGTCACTAATGTCATGTCAAAGCTAATTTGTCAGGTGACAACACCTGACAAGTGCACCAGCGAGGTGTTGTCACCTGGCTAATTACCAGAAATATCAAATTTGACTTAACACTAAGTTATGAAAGTGAGATATTAATTGAAACAAAACGTGTAGTTAAAACATAAAACATGGGACCATTATTAGTTTTATCAGAAGCGCCACTTTGGGCAAACTTATTAGCAGCATTTTTAATAGGCATTGCATTTGGATTTGCATTGGAACAAGCCGGTTTTTCATCGAGCAGAAAATTGGCCGGGATGTTTTATGGCTATGATACTACAGTGCTAAAAGTATTTTTCACTGCCTCAATATTTGCTTTAGTTGGCTCATTATTAATGAATTACTTTGGTTTAATTGACCTTGATATGGTTTTCGTAAACAACTATTACGTAGGAGCAGCCATTGTTGGGGGAGTGATTATGGGAGCCGGCTTTATCATGGGTGGATTTTGCCCCGGAACAGGGCTTTGTGCGCTTTCAATAGGAAAAATTGACGCTATTTTATTTTTGATAGGAGGGTTTGTAGGCGCTTTTTTATATGCCGAAACCTATCCTTCAATTGCAGCCTTGGCCACAGGATATTTTGAAGGCCCTGTAAAAATTAATGAATGGCTCGGTTTATCACCAGGTGTATTTGCTTTAGTACTAATTATAGCAGCTGTAGCTATGTTTTGGATGGCAGAAAAGGCTGAAAAGAAATTTCCGAGGCCTGAAATTACAGACAATTATTAGAGGGGAGGTAACAATATGAATCCAAGAATAAGAATATCCATTTTGTTGATTAGCTTAGGTGTAATTACGGCTTTTGTTCCTTTTAAACACAATAAGCCTAATCAGCTAAATCCTGAAGAATTACTTGCTGAGGTAAGCGATGAAAAATACAATATTTCAGTGGATAAGGTTGCAAAATATATTGTTAATGAAGATTCCACTGTTTTAATTATTGACCTTAGAACTCCGGAAGAGTATAAGTTATTTAATATACCGGGCTCAATAAATATACCGTATAAAGATTTGCTGCATCGTGATTTTGGTGGCTACCTGGATCAGGATGAGGTAAGTAACATTTTTTATTCAAATGGTGATGTTGTTGCTTCGCAAGCATGGACTATTTGTACCCAAATGGGGTATAAAAACAATTTTATTATGTCGGGAGGTATGAATGAGTGGTATGAAACCGTGATGAAAAGTGAGTTTAGTGGTGAGAGGATTTCACCAAAAGAAAATGCTTTGTTTGAAACCCGTTTTAAAGCCAGAAAGTTATTTACCGAGATTAATAGCCTTCCGGATAGCTTAAAAGTTAAGTTTGTGGAGGCAAAACGAAAAAAAGAAAAGGAGTTGGATGGTGGGTGTGAGTAGTTCGATTGAACACTGATGACACTGATGCTACTGATGTACACTGATTTTCAAAATTTTAGACAATGAAACAAAAAAGAGATCTGATAATAGTCTTACTACCTATCGTAATTATCCTAGTTTTAGTAATCATAAAATCCTTTGATAAGAACAGCTTTGATTTGAGTGCTAATGAGGTTCATGAATTAAGTCTAAAAGAGGAACACATTCTATCAGTTGAAGATTATAAAAATAAAAGTGCAACTTCAAAGGTGCTTCATCAGCTGGTTGATCTGAGAAGTACGACTGATTTTGAATCAGGACATTTAAAGGGGGCTATTGATATTCCAATGGAAAAGTTATTGGAAAGCGAAGATATTGAACCAGGAAGAATTGCCGTAAAATATGTTCTCTACTCAGAAAATGTGGCAAAAACTACCAAAGCCTGGACAATTTTAAAGCAAAAAGGATACAAAAATATATTTGTTTTGGATATTCCAAAGGAATATATTTCAGAGTCCGTTTTTGACTTAGACAATTTACCACCTGCTAATGAAAAGTTAAGATATACTTTTCAGCCCGATACTGTTACCGGGCTGAATTAGCTTATTTTTCTAAAGGGTAATCAGCAATTAAATCTTCAGTAAATGGCATCCATGAAAGGGACGATTTTTCAGCTTTCATTTTATCATACATAAAGCTGTTATTGCCATATAAAAGAGTATGGGCATTGTATCCAAATAATTGTAAGTAAGCTGTTACAAAACCAGAATTATGTCCTGTGTTACAGTATATTACAACATCTTTGTCGGAAGGCAAAGTTGCCATTTCTGCTACAATTCCTAAAGTTCCTTTTGGCTTGTAACGAATTGCTCCTGGAATATGTCCTGCTTCGTATTTATCTCTTCGGTCATAATTTACAATGTAATAATCCGAAAGGTTTTCAAACAATTTATCTACTGAAATCATCGCTTCTTTTGGCCCTTTTTCAAAAAGGCTTTTTATTCTCGCTTGCAATACCTCTTCGCCTGTGGTTTTCCCGGTTCCAAGCTCAGGAAATTCTCTGGGCTGTTCTTTTTCGTTGTTTTTTGTTTCTAATTTTTCTTCGTATTTACCCGAAACTGCTTTTAACCAGTTGTCTTCGGCGAATTTTTTGTTCCAGCCACTCATTCCCCAACGCAAGGAATAAACATTTCCGTAACCCATCAACCTTAGTAGCGAAGTGGTGTAGCTCGAATACTGTCCGGAGTAGCAGGCAATAATTATCTTATCATATTCAAAGGGCTTAATTTTAGACTGGAAATATTCAGGAATGTCTTTAAAATCAACATTTACAGCCCCTTTTATATGGCCTTTTTTAAAAAAATCGGGTTTTCTGATATCTATAACCAGGTTGTTTTTGTCCAATTCTTCAAAAACTATCGATGCTTTAATTAATGAAGGAAAATTACGGCTATTAGCATAATCACCCATTTCATTCAAATAATCCATCAATAATTTGGCTTCGGCATTTAATTTTACTTCTTTTTTTGCTTCTTGATTCCCATTTTCGGTAGCTTCTTCTTTCGTTTCAGTGTTACCACAGCCAAAAGAAAGAAGCAACAAGGCAATGGAAAGTATTTGTATGTATTTCATATACAGAATGTTTTATATTAAAAAAATGAGGTTGCCTAAAAGACAACCTCTATATTTAACCTTAAAAAATACTATAAAATTACTTTTTCCTTGTCGTATTTGATGGTATCTGTTGGGTGTCCCATTTCATCGTATTTGTATTCTGTAATGGCTATGCCATTTTGAGGATTGTTGATGATGTTTTTTTCAGCATCCAACGCTGCAACTTCAATAACTGAACCATGTTCGTCGTATTTGTATTGGTATACAGGCACTGATTTTCCTGATAAAAACTCATCGTCTTGATCCCAGTATTTAATTTCGGTCATATAGCCATTTTCATCAATTGTTCGTTCAAACTTTGCCCATCCCCAGTAAAGATTTGAAAGTTGGCCAACTGTATTACGTACAACAAATTTTTGTAAATCACCTTTCTCACTTAAATCAAATGAGAAGTAAGAAACACCTATATCTCCGCAATTTTCAGCTGTGCAGTTGTAAAGAGTGTCTCCCTGATAATTAGACATTTGTTTAACAAATCCATTTTCATCGTATTCAAACCGAAGTTCGTAGAAAGGGCAAAATTGGTTCATTACAACTTCTTCGCCAGCCAAGTTAAATCTGTTTTCTTTAACTAATCCATCTGGTAATTTTTCCCATTTGTAAAAGGCAATTTTATTTCTGTTTTCAATTTGTTCCCCATCTTTTCCATAAAATTTCAAGCCATTGCGTAAGCCATTTTCTCCAATTGAATAAACGGATTTAAAAACTTCTCCGTTGACAACTTTTTCGTTACCATCTTTATCAAAATAAAGGCGGCTTTCGGTGCTGTCGGTATACTCAAAAGTGACTTTTGCAGCGCCTAAAGATGAATAATTTAACAAAATACTATCCCTGCAAAACTTAACCGAAACAGGTCTGTTTTTTTCATCATAGGTAAATTTATAGTTGTTGATGGTCTTTGCCTCTTCGGCAGTTAATTCATGAATTCCCTTTATATCATCAAAGGGCGATTCAGTGAAAAGAAGATGACGGTAGTATTTAATGTTTTCAGTTACCTCATTGTTTTCGTCTTTATTTTCGTTTCCTCCATTACATGCAGAAAAACTTACAAGTGCAATTAGGACTAGCAAATAAGTGAGATTTTTAAATTTCATAATTTAATGATTAAAGTTTTTGAATATTGAATGTTAAAATATTAATAATTAGTTAATTATAGTTTTGGGCGAAATTAAAAAAAAATGATGAATACCTCTCATCACTATTTTTATTTAACATGCCTTTAACATCATCAACTAATCAAGGAATTTTGCTTTCAGCTCTGGTGTTGGAATCATACAACTCTCTTTCTTCCCAAACCACCTGTAGCGGTTTTTAGCAATAAAATCATAAATGAAATTACGAATAAAAGCAGGAATAATAATAAAAATATAGAAGATTTGCCAGCCTCGTTTTAATGCTTTTGCAATTTTTAGGGCTGCAGTGGATTTAATATAAGCTTTATCTTTATTTACATAAACAAAAGTGTTCAGGCTCTTTGTATCAATTTGATATTTTACCAGCAGTTCCTTTCCAAAATCAGATTGTAAGGCAGCAAACTTGAACAGATTCCTTTTGTCTTTTTTTATGATAAATTGCACGCCGCTGTTACAGAGGTTACAAACGCCATCAAAAAGTACAATGTGTTGATATAAATCCATTTCAGATGGTTTATTGGTATACTGGTGTATTTGTATATTAAAAAAACAGACTCTGTTTGTAATCCTGTAATATACAAATATACCAAATTCCAATATACAATTTCAAGGGTGTTTGTATTGCTTGTTGCTGAGTGTATCTTAAGTAGTACTAATTTATTTCAGCCTGTTCTTTCAACGCATTGTTCATTTTAACAAAGTTAGCCATAGTTTTCCCACCTATTGATTTCATAATCAGCCCACAAAAAATGCCTGAAAAGTTTTCACCCTGAATGAGTTTTACCTGGTTATTTTCCAATTCTTCGATCTGGAAATAGTGATGCCCATCAAAAATACCTTTGAAAAACAGGTGTCCCAGCCAGTCGAAATACTTGTTTTCTTCAACTTTTAAGATTTTTGGACTAAAGGTTTGTGTTTTCTCATCCAGTTTCATGGTGTTTGTCAGTTTTGTGCCAGCTATAGCTTTTCCTGAACTGTTTACAATAAAAGGGTTCCAGTTTTGGTAGTTTTCAAAGTCGGTTAGTAAATTCCACACCTTTTCTTTGCTTGCATTAATGATAATTTCTGTTCTTAATTGTTTCATTGTTGTTAGTTTTAAAGTTTAAAGCAAAGTTAGGGTAGGTGAGTAGAAGAAATCGTTATCTTTTGTTAATAAAGTTTTCGACTTCTGCACTTGTATGGGTTTGGGGTGATAACTTTAAACCACCCTCTTCCCACTTCAAGCTATTTTTTAACTATTCTTTTCCTGATTCTGCTCAATGAAACCGGCGTTACTCCCAGATAGGAGGCAATGATGTGTTGTGGAACACGTTGAATTAAACTGGGAAATTGCTCCGTAAATTTAAGGTATCGCTCCTCAGGACTATCTAAAATAAAGGAGGAAAGTATCCGCTGGGCATTGATAAAGCGCTGTTCGGCAATAATTCTTGTAATTATATTAAACCTTGGCACTTCTTTATAGAGTTTTTGCATTCCCTGGTAGGATAAAACCAACAAATCGCAATCTTCAAGGGCATCAATACACTGGTTGCTTTTTGTCTGGCTCAAAAAACTTTCGTAACTACTGGCAAAAAGGTTCTCGGAGTATACAAATGCGGTTATTTCTTCACCATCTTTTTCGTAATACAAGCGAAGTACACCTTTGTTTACAAAGTAAACTTCATCGGCAATATCACCAGTTTTTACAAGTACAAATCTCCTTGGTATTTGTCTGAAAATGAATTGATTACTGATTGATTCCCATTCGCTTTCTGTAAGCGAAACTATTGCATTTAATTGTTGCTTAAGCGCTTGGTACAAAATAAAATAGTTTAGTTTCTAATTTTTTCAGCTTCATTTATAAACCAATTGCTCAGTTTTTTTCTTTGTTCTACACTCAATTCAGCTTTTTGGTGAATTAAAGTGTAGGTGCCTAAGGGCATATTTTCAAGTTCTACTGTTTCAGCACAAGCTTCAAGTTTTCTGATGGATTTTTTGGTTGAATAAGCAGCCCAATCTGAAAAATTGACTCTTTCTAGGCCTTCATCTACATGATGTTTTATGTACCACGAAACGGGTGCAATTTCAGTATACCAGGGATACTTTACCTGGTAAGAATGACAATCATAACAACTGGTTTTGATAATATTGGCAATCTCACCAGCAGGTTTCGTAATATTGATAAAATCAGCTTCTTCTGGTACTTGGGGCATTTTTTTATCAATTCGAATGAATTGGATGCCCGCCATAATAACTGCAACAATAATTAACCAGTGTTTTTTCTTCATTTTTATACGATTTTTAAAGCTAAACTATATATATTTTGTTAAAAAGTAATCGTTTTTTCAGATAAATTAAGATTAATCAAAAATTATTGCCAGTACTAAAAAAATGACTAATTTTATTTTTAATACCCAAAATTAGAGCTGAATGGATGACCTTAGAATAAAAGTATGGGGGCTGTTTTACTTATCTAAAAAGCAGATGCTTATATTTGAGATGATTTTTCTCACCTTATTTATTTTGCTAACTGTTTTTCTCTTTTCATACGAATTTCCAAAGCATCTTGATAATGATGCAATTAATTTTCATGGAAGATACGCCAAATATATTAGCCTTATTTGTACCTTTTTAATTATTATTGAAACACAGTTCTTATGGTCGAAATTTACCAAAATTCAGTTAGAGAAAATTAAAGACCAAAAAGATGAAATAGAAGAGCAAAAAGTACAAATTGAGCGACAAAACAACGATTTAAAAGATAGTATAAAATATGCCAGCAAGATACAATCAGCCTTGTTGCCTTCATTTGCAAAAATGGAACGCTTGCTCGATAACCACTTTCTTTATTTTAAGCCAAGAGATATTGTTAGTGGTGATTTTTATTGGGTGGATGAGTACCAGGGCAAAACCATTGTTGCTGTAGCCGATTGTACTGGTCATGGTGTTCCTGGTGCTTTTGTTAGTGTTTTAGGTATTTCATTTTTAAATGATATTGTTCAGCGAGCCAGTTTAACCAATATTGAACTTAACCCAGCTATAATATTAGACGAGCTTTGGGAAAAAATGATTGGAGCCCTGGCAAAGTCCGAAACAGAGGAAAGGACATACGACGGGATGGATATATCTGTTTGTATTATTGATAAAGAAAAAAATGTTTTAGAATATTCCGGAGCCATACATCCTATCTACATTGTTAGAAGTAAAGGCACAGAGGAAGACAGGTTGGAACAATTCAGGACAGATATTCACTCCATAAGTATGTTGCAATCAAAAAAACATTCATACAATCGCCTAAAAGTTAATATTGCAAAAAGTGATATGATTTATATGTTGTCGGATGGGTATGCCGATCAATTTGGTGGGACTAGTGGTAAAAAATTTCTCCCTAAAAACCTAAAAAAACTACTGACACGTATTGCTGACGAGCCGCTTGAAAGACAACACCTTTTGCTTAAAGAAAAAATTAAGAAGTGGCGAGGCAGTTACAGGCAAATTGACGATATGCTGATTCTTGGAATCAGGGTATAATTGCTATTTTTGGCTTTTATTGAGGTAGCTATTAAAAAAACACCTGTTTATCTTGAAAGAAGCAAAACTTGCCTACTTTTATGGAATTTCAGCCATTTTACTTTGGTCTACTGCTGCTGTTGCCTTTAAAATTGCCCTAAAAAACATGGATTTTATCCAGTTGTTGTTTTATTCTTCAATGACATCAACAATTTTATTACTGGCTTTTATTGGGTTTAGAGGAGAGTTGGGTAAGTTGTTGAGATTCAGTAAAAAACAATATTTTTATTCGATATTTTTGGGGTTATTAAACCCGGTTGCTTATTACCTGGTGTTGCTCAAGGCCTATTCGATTTTGCCTGCACAACTAGCCCAACCACTTAATTATACCTGGCCCGTTGTGTTAGTTTTGCTTTCGGCTCCTTTGTTAAAGCAAAAATTAAAACTAAGGAGCATATTAGCTATACTTATAAGTTTTTTGGGGGTTTATATAATTTCTTCGCGAGACGCTTTTTTTGAGTTGCAAATAGAACAACCTTTCGGAATCTTTTTGGCAGCCAGTAGTTCAATAATCTGGGCTTTGTATTGGATATTTAGTGTAAAAGACAATCGGCCTGAGCTACTAAAGCTTGGTGCGGGTTTCCTTTTTTCACTCCCAATTACGGGTGTTGCAGTTTATTTTTTTTCTGATTTTACGTTGCCTGAAACAAATGGTTTGCTTGCTGCAATGTATGTAGGTTTTTTTGAAATGGGGTTTACCTTTATACTTTGGATGAAAGCTTTGCAAATGCTTAAAAGAAATGACAAATTAAGTAACCTGGTGTATATCTCACCTTTTTTTGCCTTAACCTGGATCCATTTTATTTTAGGAGAAGATATTTATAAAACAACAATTATTGGGCTGGTTTTTATTATTTTGGGTATTTTCGTGCAACAGTTTCAAAGACAAAAGACTAAAGTAGAAAGTTAAAAGATTAGCACCTTGAGTGCAATGTTTTATAAAAAACTGTATGAGTTGGAGGTTTTGATAGGCAGTCTTCAGTCAGCAGACTGAAACCATGAAATATTGCGATTGACAACTTGTTCTACGTTTGGCCATTATGTTTTTTGCGAATAAGAAGTTAATTAAAAGGACATGTGGAAAATTGATTTAGGAGAGTCAACAAAAAATCTGTTAGAGCTATTAAATCAGTCAAATCTGTGTTCTTTAAAAAAATAAATTTGTGTCCTCAAAAAATAAAGAACGTATTATATTAGGTATAGATCCGGGAACATCTGTAATGGGCTACGGACTGGTGCAGGCAAAAGGTAATAAACCACAAATGTTGACCATGGGCGTGCTTGAGTTGAAGAAATATTCGGATCATTACATCAAACTGCAAAAAATATTTGCCCGTACACTTCAATTAATTGATGAGTACCACCCGGATGAGCTGGCCATTGAAGCACCTTTTTTTGGGAAAAATGTACAATCGATGTTAAAACTGGGTAGGGCACAAGGGGTTGCCATGTCGGCTGCCTTGTATCGAATGCTTCCAATATTTGAATATGCCCCCCGAAAAATAAAAATTGCCATTACCGGAAATGGAAATGCCTCAAAAGAACAGGTGGCAGCTATTTTAAAAGGAATGTTTCAGTTTAAGGAAATCCCTCATTTATTGGATGCTACGGATGGGCTGGCAGCCGCAGTTTGTCATTTCTACCAAAATAATGCATTAACCGATGGCGAAAGCTTTAAAAGCTGGAAGGATTTTATTGGAAAAAATCCGGGTAGGGTAAAGTAGTATCGACCTATCAGATTCTAAACCCATCACCTGTATTTGGCTATTATTTCCACAGATGACACAGATTTTCGCTCATTTGTTTCTATTGGTGGATAAAAAAATGTTGCTAAATCATCTTAACTAGTTTTATAATTGTTCATTTGAATTAATTGGCTAAAATATTAGCTATTTTGTTTATTTTTTATTAAATTCGGCTAAAATATTAGCTAAAATGGATTTTTCAATTCAAAAAACACCTGCTGATTTACTAAAAGAGATTGCTGAAAAGCACCGGGCACTCCGAAAACAACTTAAATTTTCGCAGATAGAACTGGCTGATCGCTCTGGCGTTTCGCTGGGAAGCTTAAAAAGGTTTGAAAGCAGTGGCAAAATTTCGCTTGAAGCTTTATTAAAGTTATCAAATGTGCTAGGAAGGTTAACTGATTTTGAGAAGCTCTTTGTCCAGAAAGAAAATTTGGAGGAAATTGAGAAATTGTTTAGTGACAAAACCAGAAAGCTATGAGACAGGAAAATAAACTGGTAGTATCATTAAACTTTGGGGATGAGGAAATTGAAATTGGAGAACTAGCAAACGCTGACAATAAGATATTTTTCAAATATTATCAAAGTTTTCTAAAAAGGGGTATTGGAATTTCTCCTTTTAAAATTCCATTATCTGAAAAGGTTTATGTTGCAGAAAAGGAACCATTTGAAGGCTTGTTTGGTGTTTTTAATGATTCACTACCAGATGGTTGGGGGCGATTATTACTAGACAGAAAGTTCTTATCAATGGGAATTCCCATTTCTGAGGTAACACCTTTAACCCGATTAGCTTTTGTTGGTTCTGATGGAATAGGAGCTCTCAGCTATCAACCCAAAGTTGAATCAACGAGTGGCAGGGATTTTTCTTTAGAACTAGATGAAATAGCTAAAGAAATGAGTATTATTCTTGAAGGTGCAGATTCAGATATTTTGGATGAACTTTTTCAAATGGGAGGTTCGTCTGGTGGTGCAAGGCCTAAAATTTTTGTAAGTTACAACCCTTCTAATAAAAAGCTTTCCTATAATCCAATGCAAAAGCCAACCAATGAATTTTGGATTATAAAATTTCCTTTGTCATCAGATTTACCAGATATCGCAAATATTGAGTATGCATATCATAAAATGGCTGTTGATGCAGGTTTAGAGATGAGTACCTGCAAATTGTTCAAAAGAAAATCAGGGAAATATTATTTTGGGACAAAACGGTTTGACAGAGGAAAAGATTACAAGTTGCACCTCCATTCAGCAAGTGGACTGATGCATGACAATTACAGAATGAGCTCAATGGATTATGGGCATTTAATGGACTGTGCATTCCGCCTTGAAAATCATGTGGATGCGTATAAAAAAATTCTCAGATTAGCTACTTTTAATGTTTTTGCCCACAACAGGGATGATCACAGCAAAAATTTTTCATTCTTAATGGATAAAACAGGAAAATGGAGTTTTGCTCCGGTATATGACTTAACTTTTTCTTATTCTGCCTATGGTCACCACAGCACAATGGTTGCCGGGGAAAGCAAATCCCCAGCAGAAAAACACTTACTTAAACTTGCTGAACATTTTGGTGTTAAAAGTGCCAGTGAAATTATTCAAAAGGTCAGGGGCGTTATTGCTAATTGGAAAACCTATGCAAAAGATGCTGGTGTAACAAAAGCCTCTATGGATAAAATCAATAAAGTGTTGATGCCCCTGTAACCAAAGTTTCACTCCATTCTTTTTAATTCCGCAACCCGCTTCTTATCATCCAAATACAGATACATTTTTTCAGGGCAACTTCGGAAACCGGCAACCCCATAATTGACAATGCAATCGTAAATAATTACAGTTTGCCCGTTGTTGTTTTCAATTTTGGCTGGTGCCCCTATGATTTTAACTAATTTAGTAGAATCGTACTGATTGACCAAAAGGTAGCTCATAAGGTATCTGAATTCAGCAGCATGCAGTTTTTTTTCTTTCACATACTTTTTAAAAACCTTTTTTATTTTTACTTGTTTACCATCAATGGTTGGTGGTGTTAATTCCTGTGCAGGCAATGATATTGTCGCAATCAGGAATAGTGCTAGAATTATTCCTTTCATGACAATTAATTTAAGTTGATACTATTGCAGTAAAATTGTGTTCCTCCTTTTGTAAAGTTACGAAAAAACAGGGTATGATGGTAGGAATTTTCAATAAATTGTAAAGCTACTTTGGGCCTGCTGAAAAAGTCAGAGGTGCATTAGCTACAACTTAGCGAAGCGATATCTTCGACCAAAGGGAGAAAACTTAGCAAAGCGAAGATGTATATGAATACTTCGAGCTGAAGCTAATGAAGTAGATGATCTGCCTCTGGCTAGCATTATAATCGTTAGTTTTTTGCTGCTTGAAGGTAAAGTTAATGCAAGGAAAAATTACTATTCTTTTAAAAACCTTTGCACTTTTTTACAACTTCTTTTATGTAAATGTTTAATTTTGATAGGCTTAGGCGTTTTTCAGTGAGCCCTAATTACTTGCCTCATTTTTTTATCATCAGCATTAATTACTCTTTTTAGGTGTCTTGGCAGGCTGATAGGGTCCTCAGTTGAAGAAGAAATTTCTTTTATCGGAATTGCCTTGTTCTTCGGTGTTTTTTGAAATTTGTTGAGCAGACGAGCTCATTTTCTGGCTGGCAGCAACAATATTATCTGCAGCACCTACAACTGAGGTAACTATAGATTTGAAATTCTTGGTTGTTTCGTACGAAGCTCTCATTATATCACCAATCTCATCTTTTCGGTTCATATTAGCGAGAGTGAAATCAATTCCCAGATTTCCTTTTGCAATTTGATTGGAAACATCTACTGTAGCATTCATGTCGTTGGTTAATGATATTGTTACCAGCAAGCTCAACAAAAGCGAAACCAGTATTACTGTCAATCCTAAAATTAACAGGTTCTTTTTTTTAGCTTGAACATTTACGAGATGAGAATTTTTCACCTTCTCATTTTTCAGAGATATTATATCTTTAATAGATTGAAATGTTAAACTCATTTCGAATAAATAGGTATTAGCCTTTGTTCTAAAAACAGTTAAAGCACTCGCCTTGTCATCTTTCATCAATAACTGGTAAATTTCCTTAACTGCATTGTGTAATCTATCATGAACATTTTCCAGACCATCAAGCTCTATCTTTATTTCGGGGAAAAGTTTTTCAGCCTCTTTCCTTTCGCTGCTATATAACCACTTACCTAATAAGCAGTTTTTGGACCCTGTTTCAAAAGTAATGGTCATTTCACTGTTGCTTAACACTGTTGATCTCATCTTAGTTGCCCACTTTAAATAATTATTGTATTGCTGGGAAAACAATAACTCAACATGATGGCTCGATTCTACAGTTTTTGTATTGGTTATAATGCTGTTTATACTATATAATGAATTACAAACTATTACTCCCGCGAAAAAAATAATCAGAATAAAACTTATAAATAGTTTGTTTCTTATTTTAATATTTCTCCATTTCATCTGCTTGTTTTTTATTGTTTTCAGCTGTCCTGATGGAACCTGAAGTTGAATTAATCCTACACACACCTACTTTAAAGTCCTGTTTGTATTTTACAAGTAATACCGAATGGTTATCATGTAACAGAAAATAAATTTTCTTAACATGCTAATTCTTTGGCATTATTCACTGCGTTCATGAGATCGCTCTCTATATTCGCTTAGTTATACCAATGCCTTTTTTATTATCTTGATAGCGGTTTGGTATAACATGCAATCTGACCATTTTCTACTTTAATGGTTTGTCATATTTTATGTAAAAAGGTTGCTCAAAAATATTGGTTCTTAATATACCATTACTGAGTTTTTCCAATGTCAATTAACCTTGCAACGTCTCGGTTAACTTATGTTGAAAAAAACGCCCAAAAACCTGTTCCCCAGATTAACTACAAGGTGCAATTTATTAGCTATCTTTATTTCAGGGGGAAAATAAACAGTAAGGTTTGAGGTAGCGTTTTACTAACCTTTGGAACTTCATACCTTTGCGAAATTTTTAATACATTGATCAAGCTAGTTTCATTAGTTAACTGAATCAATAAGTGGTAATAAATCGTATTTTTGTCGTTCTTCATAACAGAAAAGTTTAAGTAACAAAAATACCAGGCTGGTTTTAAATATCAAACTTATAGCATGTTACAAATGTAGTACAGATGAATGATTATGTGCAAAATTTGTTTGTATGAAAAAGGCTACCAACAGGTAGCCTTTTTCATAGATCAAACCATTTCTATCAAAACTTCGTTAACCGAATAGTCACACGTCTATTCCTGGCATGTTCTTCTTTTGTACATGGTACACCATCGGAACATTTATTTGTTGGTTGACTTTCGCCATATCCTTTGGCTGTCAACCTGCTTTTATCAATTCCTTTTTTTATAATATACGAAACAGCCGATTCTGCCCTTTTTTGTGACAAACTCTGGTTGAAAGTTGCACTTCCCCTTGAATCAGTATGGGCTCCCAGCTCAATTTCAAACGTGGGGTTGTCTTTTAAGGCGGTTACCAAGGAGTCAAGGCTTGCTGCAGCTTTTGGTGTAATGTCCCACCTGCCGCTCCTAAAATTAATGACAAGATTTAACTCAAAATCTGGAGTAACAATTTGTCCCATAAATATTGTGTATACTTTGATAAACGCAGTATCGACATCAGTGTGGCCAGCTAAATCATAGTTTTTGTATACAAAATAGTCTTCGCCCCAGTAGTCTTTTTTGGGTGTATACAATACCATATTATCTGTGTGCTCAATTTTTCCATGCTTTGTTCCTTCAACAATTGTTATGGAATCATTTGATAAATCCTCATCTTTATCAAAGTCATTTTCGAGTACATAAATATCATTGTTCACTGTATTTTTTTCAACCATAGCCCTGTCTGTGACAGCCGTTGGAGGATTTGTGCCAACAACATAAACAAACAAACTGGCTGTATCAGATAAATTTGTTTGATCATAGACTACATATTGCAAGGTATCAACTCCTTTGAAACCTTTGGCTGGTTTATAAAAAACATTTCCAGACTTGTCATTTTTAGAAAAAGCACCTGCACTTGTTTGTGACAATATCGCTAACCTCGAACTATCAATATCCTTATTCTTGTCGTTGTCATTCTTTAGAACATTTACTAAAAGTGTATCAATATTATAGTCATTATTGTATATTTCAATAAATAGTTTGTCATCTTTGGCTACTGGTGGCTGATTAATCCTGAAAAAGTAGATGTCATCATTGTTATACCCGCCATTTCGGTTTGATGAAAAGAACCCTTTTTCATCGTTAATTGTTGTAATACCAAAATCATCAAAACTTGTGTTTATTGGGTAGCCAATATTTTTCACTTTGTTTTCTTCAATGTAAAAAATATCCAATCCTCCAAGCCCTGGATGCCCATTAGATGCAAAATACAATGTTCCATTGAACGAATAAGATGGGAATAGTTCATCTCCGGCTGTGTTAATTGGCTCTCCCGCATTTTTGGGTTTTGACCATCCCGAGTCTTGCTTTTCAACATAATAAAGATCAGATCCACCATATCCTCCGGGCATGTTTGAGATAAAATAAAGCTTTTTCCCATCCGGAGATAGTGCAGGATGGGCACAGGTATACTCATCATTATTAAATGGTAGTTCTTTGATATTCTGCCATTTTCCATCTTCTTTCGTTGCCTGGTAAACCTTCAGATAGTTGGTATTATCTTTGCTCTTGCCTTTTTTGCCAAGGTAATTGTTCCTTGTAAAATACAATATTCCGTTTATGCTGTCATAGGCAACTGGTCCTTCATGAAGCCTTGTATTTACTGATCCAAAAAGCCTTTTATAGGAAGTTAACTGGTAATTTGAATCAATTTTGCTTTCATAAAGTGTATAAAAAGGTTCATCTGTCCATGCACTCCGTCTGGCTGAAATTGTATCACGTGAAGAAACAAAAATAACCATGTCTTTATAATATGCAGGACTAAAATCAGCCATTTTAGTGTTGATATTTTCCATATATTTGATAGAAATCTTCACTGAATCCGCCATAATGTTTGCATACCCTTTAAACTCGGCCCATTCCTTTAAAGCTGCTTTATCTTCAGGGTTACTATCAAGGTATTTTTTCATCCAGCCTGATGCTTCGTTGTACTTTCTATTACTTCGTAATACTTGTGCAAAGTAATACCAGGTTTTAGCATTGCATTTTGGCTCTTCTACTGCAATACGATACCATAATTCTGCATTTTCCGGATCATTAATCAATCGGTATGAATCTCCAAGGCGTGCACTGACATATCCTTTATCCGAAGCTTTGTAACCGGCTTCTGCCAAATCAAGATAATACTTAATCGCATTTTTATAATTAAAGTTTTTAAAATTTTTGTCTGCTTTTACAATTTTTGCGGTCTGAGAAAAAACCGGGCTTGCCATTAATGCAACCAGAAAAAGTAAAGCGATTTTATTTTTTAGCTTGTTCATGCTATTTGAGCTTTTTATTTGTTATAATTTTACTAATTCTGCTTAAAAATATCGTGGAGTGACAATTTTCTTTCCTTTGAAAATCAGGTCGTAACTCACCAATATTTCGTGTGAACCACCACTACTCTTCATTTCTGTTAGTGGCAAATCATACGAATAACCAGCCCTCAGTCTGTCGGTAACCTGGTATTGGAAAATAGCCCCAGCAGCATCACCAACCCTGTACATGAGGCCAAACCATATTTTGTCGTTATAGATTGCATTTGCAGTTACATCCAAAGAAAGAGGGGAGCCCTTCACCATTTTCAAAGAGAAAGAAGGCTTGGCTTTCCATTTGTCACTGAGCGAAAACAGGTAACCACTAATAAGGGAAAAGTGCTGTTCTTCTCCACTTGTATTCTCAATTTCTACATTAGAATAATCATTTTTTAACAACTTGGGAGTAGATAAGCCAAGATAAAACTTATCGGAATATAAATAAATACCAGTACCAAAATTGGGAAGAAACTCTGTTTGTTTTTCAAAATTAATAGCCGGATCATTCATTGATGCAGGATTAAATGAAGCGGCATTTAAATTATTTGCATTAAAACCACCACTGAGTCCCATTGAAACTTTTAATTTGCTGGTTATGTGAAAGTTATAAGCAGCATTTAAATATACCAGAGTATTGGTTGTTGGACCTATTTCGTCCCTGATTAAAGTTAAACCAAGTCCAAATTTATATCTTAAAAAAGGTGTATTTATTAACAAAACCTGGCTTGTTGGAGCCCCATCAAAACCAACCCATTGGTTTCTTGCTATACCTGTTACATTTAGTCTTCCGGAAGTCCCCACGTAAGCAGGATTGGTTAACTGCAATGCAGATGCGTATTGGGTTAACTGGACATCCTGTTGTGCAAAACTTTCAGTTGTGATAAAAAAAACTAACAATACCGATAGTAATGTTGATCTTTTAATATTCTTTATCATTGTTATATTATTAATTTGCATTGTTTGATACTTTTGGAAACTTGCCAGGTTTTTTTTTATACCTGGCAAGTCTTGAATTTATTAATACTGGAGATACACATATCCTT
This sequence comes from Bacteroidales bacterium, assembly GCA_050291445.1. Lineage (GTDB taxonomy): Bacteria > Bacteroidota > Bacteroidia > Bacteroidales > NBLH01 > NBLH01. The sequence goes on from JBNKJW010000107.1 coordinate 62,448, forward strand.
TAATTGGCTTGTTTTCCCCTTTTAATTTTAAGATGTAGAAATAAGTGCCAACAGGCAGAATCTGGTTTCCTCCAAATTTCACTTTGTTTTGGGCTCTTCCATCCCATGCATTTACATCATTATTGTAATTTACTACATGATAAACTTCGTTACCCCACCTGTTATAGATAAATATTTCATTATCATAATCTTCAATACCAGGAATAACCAATACATCATTAATGCCATCACCATTTGGCGTAAATGTATTTGGCACGGTAACCGCAGCATTTACGGTAACAAACAGAGTGTC
>JBNKJW010000108.1:0-26055 GCA_050291445.1 Bacteroidales bacterium
CGCACTACGTTTGCTATTTCTGGTAATTTCTTTTAATAATTCAATTTCTGAGGCAGTTAATGTTACCTTGTATTTTTTCATGTTTTTTCCTCAAAGATATATTTTTTTACCAGAAGTATCACACTTGACATGACACTAGTGTTAAGTAAATGCTATTTTCACGGTATAAAAACCGCTAAGCGGGTCTGATTATAAAATGCTAAGCATTAAAAATAAGCTAACGACACAACTTAAGAACCCGCTAAGCGGATAATTGAAACTGTCATTTAAGATGTGACTTGACACTATCCTGAACAACATTTCGTAAATTCTATTTTTAAAAGTACATTTGTTAAACCAGGATTAGAACAACTTATTAACTACAAAGTTTTATGGAAAAGTTCAACACAAATGAAAAAGAACTTGCACTTTTAAAGGAGAAGCTGAAAATTTCGCAATCATTAGTAAAAATTGGCTTTTGGGAACTTAACCGGGTAACAAAAGTAATCAGGCTATCAGATGAAGCAGGACTAATTTTAAAACACCACAGCAATAAAAAGGAACTTTCACTCGACGAATTTTGTGCATTTGCGGCAACAAATGAAGCTGAGCTAATAAAAACCAGACTATTATTATTAATCGATAAAAAAAGTAGCCTCGACCTTGAATTCACTCTGCAAAAAGAGAATGCAATTATTAAAATAATTGCCAACTGCACTATTGAAACTAAGGAAGCTCCAAACACCATCATAGGGATTGTACAAAATATTACCGAGCAAAAAAACACCGAAACAATTTTAAAAAGGGCCAAAGAAAAAGCCGAAGAATCCGATGTTTTAAAGTCTGCATTTTTAGCCAACATGTCGCACGAAATAAGGACACCTTTAAATGCTATTTTAGGATTTTCGAGATTATTAACCAACCCAGATATTGAAAACAACCAACGGAAAGAATACAGCGAATACATAACCAGTAGTGCCAACAACCTTTTAAACCTTATTAGAGATATTATTGATGTTTCGAAAATTGAGGCTGGGAAAATCTCTCTTGAAAAAAGCAAGTGCCTGGTAAACAAAACATTAAAGGAGCTGAAATTTACTTTTGAAAAAGAAAAAAATAGCCAGTCAAAACAACACATTGATATTCGGTTGAATGCCCCCTTAAACGATGATAACTTTAGCATTTATACCGATCCATATCGTTTTCACCAAATATTGGTAAACTTAATAGGGAATGCCCTTAAATTTATAGAAACCGGCTTTATTGAATTTGGCTACGTAATTCATAACAAAAGTCTTTTGCAGTTTTATGTAAAAGACACAGGTATTGGCATACCTGAGGACAAAATCGATTTAATTTTCAGCCGTTTTGGACAAATCATTGATAACAAAATTAAAAACCCGGGCGGTACAGGGCTTGGCTTATCAATTACCAAACACCTGGTTGAGCGTTTGGGTGGCCAAATTTGGGTTGAGTCGGAACAAGAAGTAGGCACTACTTTCTACTTTACCCTGCCTTTTGAACAAGTTGAAAATAAAGACTTTGAGCAAAACACAATTGCTGGTGCCATTGAAAAACTGGAAATCAAGGAACTTAGAATATTAGCGGTTGAGGATGACCCTATCAATATGATTTTACTTGAAGACACACTGAATGTTCATATTTCGAACCTTCAAATTTTCAAAGCATTTGACGGTCTTGAGGCATTGGAACTGCTAAAAAAGCATGATTTTGACTTAATTATTATGGACATAAGAATGCCTAAAATGGATGGGTACACCACCACTGAAAAGATAAGGCAGGAATTTAAAGCACCTAAAAACCAAACACCTATTCTTGGACTCTCGGCTCATGCCCTGAAAACTGAAATTGAAAAAGGCAAAAAATTAGGGATGTCAGATTTCCTTTCAAAACCTCTTCAGGCAGAGGAACTTCTTGTAAAAATAAAAAAGCTTACTTCTTTGGCACAGTTAGAAAAAGATCCTGCTGATAAAGGCACTGATAAAGAACACATTACAGGAACAACCACCATCGATTTAAGTTTTTTTGTTAAGTTATTTAAAAATAACCAGGATAAGATAAACAAAACACTAAAAGAATATTCAAAGCAGGTTCCAATACAAATAGAATCAATGAAAAAATTCCTTGTGTATGATGAAATAGAAAAGCTTAAAACACAAGCTCACTCATTAAAATCGACTTTTAAATACATTGGACGCCCAGATTTATCTGATACTGCAAAGAAGATTGAAACCATGTCGGTGGATAACAAGTCTGTTAAAAATGATATTGAAAAAGCAATAGCTACTATTGAACAAGAATGGGAACAAATAAGTTTCGAAATTACAGACAAAGTTCTGAAAAACGCTTGAAAACAAGCAGTTACAACTCATCAATTTCTGGCACCTCATTAGTTTTACCCCAAAGGGCAATTTTGAAACTTTGCACTTATAGATTATATTTGCAAGTGTATTAACCTTTACTAGAAATGGACTACAACTGGAAAAATAAAACCATTCTGATTGCTGAGGACTCGGAAATGAATTTTATCCTCATAAAAAAAAGTCTTGAAGTTTCGGGTGCAAAAATATTATGGGCAAAAGACGGGGAGGAACTGATCGAATCAGTAAAAAAAAGCAATAGTATTGATTTGATATTAATGGACATAAGTATGCCTAAAATGGATGGTTACACCGCCTCTAAAACATTGAGGAATGAAGGTTTTGAAGTACCAATAATTGCCCAGTCTGCTTTTTCTATTGAAGAAGAGAAAGATAAAATAGCTGATGCCGGATGCAATGATTTTATATCTAAACCCATCAATAAAGAAGAACTTTTAGAAAAAATTGATTCACTTATTTAAACAAAAGTCGTGTCGAAACATAAATCCACACCTATAAACCAGTCATCGAAAAAATCAACAAAAAAGAATCACGAAAAAAAGGCAAGCGGCGATTTGCTTGAAATTATTGACAATTATTTCACAAAAAAACAAAATCGTTGGTTTTGGATTTTTTTTGCCCTTTCAATACTTTTCACCTTTTTATTATTTGATTTACGAGTAAGCGTAGGCGGTGATGACTCGCAATACATTATCCGAGCTCAAAATTTCATCAAAGAATTCAAATACCCAAGCTTTCAGGGCCCACTCTACCCTATTGTATTGAGCATTTTTGTAGCGATATTTGGTATTAACCTGTTTGTATTAAAACTGCTTTCAGCCATTTTTTTAGCCGCCCATTTATTTTTTCTTTACAGGGCTTTTAAAAACAGAATTCCCACCAGCATACTTATTGTTACAGTAATACTGCTGTCAATCAACTCCTTTTTTCTATTTTATGGGAGCCAGACTTATGCCGAGGCGTTTTTTCTAATGGCCCAGATGTTATTTTTTGTGTACTTTTTTAAAAACTTTATTGGCAACGAAGACCAAGTTACTGACACAAAACAACTTATTGTAAAATATATTTCGCTGGGTGCCATTATTTTAAGCCTGGGTTTGATTAAAAGTATTGGATTTGCTTCGTTATTTGCTGTTTTAATTTACTTTACTTTTGTAAAAAAGTGGAAGGCTCTTGCATTTTCTGCCGGGGGCTTTTTTGCAAGCTTTGGCCTATGGCAATTAATAAAAATGTTACTGTGGGGTGATAAAAAAGCTCAGTTTAGCGACCAGGCATCTACCTTATTTCAAAAACACCCCTATGATCCCAGCCAGGGAATGGAAACATTTGGTGGTTTTATTCAACGTTTTATTGATAATTCAAACATCTATTTTTCGCGGCAACTGTTCAAGGTGTTTGGTTTACGACCCGAAATTATTGAAATTAACGGGGGTATTGGTGCAGTACCGGAATTACCAATACTAACCATTTTGGTCTATGCTTTATTAATTGTGGCTTTTATCTGGTCAGTAAGGCAAAATAAGTTTTTACTTTTCACTGGCATTTACCTGGCTTCAATAATAGGTGTTACTTTTATTATTTTGCAGACAATCTGGGAAGGAACCAGGTTAATTATGGTCTATTTCCCACTTCTGGCCCTTTATCTGGTAGCAGGTATTTATTATATATTTAAGTTTAAACAACTAAAGCTATTTCAGTTTGCTTTTCCCGTAATTGCCATTATTTTAATATTTAGCTCTTTTAACAAAAGCCAGGAGCAAATAAAAGAACATCAAAAAATTTTCAGGCAACATTTGCGGGGTAACATAACAGCAGGCATGACCCCCGATTGGGTACACTACATTGAAATGTGCAAATGGGCGGCTAAAAATGTACCTGAAGATAAAGTTATTGCAAGCAGGAAGCCTGGTATAGCCTATGTATATACAAATAGAAAGTTTGATGGCATTTACAAAGTTACTACTGAAAATGCTGATAGTTTACTGAATTATCTACATGAAAGAAAAATTGAATATGTGATAATGGCCAGTTTACGTAAAATTGAAGCTAAAAAGACACAATACACCATTAATACCATCCAGCGTTATTTGTATTATATTCAACAAAAATACCCTGATAAAATTAAGCCCTTACATCAGATTGGCAGGAAAGAAGATGAACCTGCCTATTTATTTAAAATTGAATAGCGAATGAAAACATGTTTCAATAATCTTACCCAATTAGCTTTTGCTGTTTTATTATCAGTCAGCAGTTATTCAGCAATAGCTCAGGAACAACCAGGGTATTTAAGGAACCAGACACCTGCATACCATGAAATCTTAGAAACATATGAAAATTTTGATAATCAGAACGATATCACCAAGTTAATAAAAATCGGTGAAACAGACATAGGCAAACCGCTCCACCTTTTTATTATTGATTTGGATAAAAGATTTAAGCCAACTACAACTAAAAGGGTAATTTTTATTAACAACGGCATCCACCCGGGCGAGGCTTGCGGTATTGATGCCTCCATCCAATTTTCAAAAGATTTGCTATCAGGTAAATTAAATCAAAAAGAAATCTTAAAGAATGCCATCATATGTATAGTTCCTGTATACAATGTTGGAGGCTGCTTGAATCGAAACAGTACCAGTCGCCAAAACCAAAATGGCCCGGAACTGCATGGCTACCGAGGAAATGGCAGAAACCTTGATTTAAACCGGGATTTTATTAAACTGGATAGTAAAAATGCCAAAAGCCTGGTAGAAGCCTTTCACCGCTGGAATCCGGATGTTTTCATCGACACCCACTCATCAAACGGGGCTGATTATCAATACATTATTACACTTGTTAATAACCAGACCAACAAATTAAATCAAACACTGGCAAAGCATTTAGACAATAAAATGCTGCCATTTATGTACAACTATCTAAAAAAAACGGGTTACGAAATGACCCCCTATGTTGAAACACTCAACTGGAATTTTCCGCCAGACAGTGGCATTGTTGCTTTTTTTGATAATGCAAGGTACGCAATTGGTTTTACTGGTTTATTTAACACTTTTGGCTTTTTTACTGAAACACATATGTGGAAACCTTATCATCAAAGGGTGGTCTCAACGTATCATTTTATTGTTGGAATGAGCAAATTTGTCAACAAAAATGCAAAAGAAATTAGTACTATAAGGCAAAAGGCTAGAAAGGAAATAGCTAATCAAAATGAATTTATACTTAAATGGTCATTAGACAAAACAAAAAAGCAAAGCCTGTTATTTAAAGGGTATGCTGCAAAAATCAAAACAAGTGAGGTAACAGGCTTGCCTCGCAAGTATTACGATAGAAATGAACCCTATGAAAAAGAAATTGATTACTTTACTAACTTTAAAGCAGAGAAATCCATAAAAAAGCCAGAGTATTATATTGTTCCTCAAGCTTATACATCAGTAATTGAAAGGTTGGATATTAACAACATTGAACATAAAAGGCTGTTAAAAGATACTGCTATTGAGGTGCAGATGTATTACATCGAAGATTTTAAAACCAGAAATGCTTATGAAAATCATTATATGCATTACGATGTAAAAGTCAGACCCGAAACGCAAAAAATACAGTTTTATAAAGGTGATTATTTCATAAGAACGAACCAAAAGGGCAATAAATACATTGTTGAGGTGCTGGAACCCGAATCAGATGATTCCTTTTTTGCATGGAACTTTTTTGATGGCTGCCTGCAAACAAAAGAATGGTTTTCGCCCTATATTTTTGAAGAAACGGCTAAAGAAATACTTGAAAAACAGCCTGAAATTAAAGCTGCCTTAAAAAAAGCCATCGAAGAAGATCCTAAAATGGCGCAAAATGCTTATGCACAGTTGGCATTTATTCATAAAAATGCCATTGGTTATAACAAAATGTACATGCGCTATCCGGTTTTCAGGATAAACAAAAGCATAGGTGCATTGCCGATAAATTAAGCTTCATTTTTTTTGTACTTAAAAAAAGCTAAATCGTGCCCCATTTTTTCTTTTTTTGTTTTCATGTAAAACTCATTGTGCTCATTGGGTTCTATTTCAAGAGGCACACTCTCAACAATAGTTAATCCATAACCTTCGAGCCCCACCCTTTTAATTGGGTTATTGCTCATCAACTTTATTTTTCGGATACCAAGTTCACGGATAATCTGGGCTCCAACGCCGTAATCACGCTCATCATCTTCAAAACCAAGCTGTATGTTTGCTTCAACCGTATCGTAACCCTCTTCCTGCAATTTGTAGGCTCTAATTTTATTAAATAGCCCAATGCCGCGTCCTTCCTGGTTCATGTATATCAGCACCCCTTTGCCTTCTGCGTCAATCATCTCAAGTGCTTTTTCAAGCTGTTGTCCGCAATCGCACCTTTTTGAACCAAAAATATCACCAGTAACACAAGATGAATGCACCCTTAAAAGAACTGGTTCATCTGGCTTAAACTCTTTACCCTTGATGAGCGCAACATGCTCTAAACCATTAGAAAGCTGCTTAAACGGAATTAAATCAAAGTTGCCAAATTTAGTGGGTAATTTTACACGCACACCTTTTTCAACCAATTGTTCAGAATCAATTCTGTAGGCAATTAAATCGGCAATTGAGATGATTTTTAAACCAAACTTTTTTGCAATTTTATGTAATTCAGACAAGCGGGCCATTGAACCGTCTTCATTCATGATCTCCACCAAAGCACCACCAGGTTTTAAACCAGCCAAAATCGAGAGATCTACTGCTGCTTCAGTATGCCCGGCTCTTCTTAACACCCCTCTGCTTTTCGCCTTTAAAGGGAAAATATGTCCTGGCCTTCCCAAATCTTCGGGTTCGGTATTTTCATTTACCAGTGCTTTAATGGTTTTGGCCCGGTCGGATGCTGAAATTCCAGTGGTACAACCTTGACCTATTAAATCAACCGAAACTGTGAAAGGCGTTTCATGCGAAGAGGTATTTTTCCCAACCATTAATTGCAAATCCAGCTCGTTACACCTTTCTTCGGGGATTGAAGCACAAATAAGCCCTCTACCATGCGTAGCCATAAAATTGACCTTTTCAGGGGTAATTAATTCTGCAGAAGTAACAAAGTCACCTTCATTTTCTCTGTCTTCATCATCAACAACAATAATTATTTTTCCCTCTTTGAAATCTTTAACCGCTTCTTCAATGGTATTTAACTTAATTTCTCCCTGACCATTATCGTTTTGTGGGTTCCCAGACATTTGTTTTAACTCCTTTCAGACATTTAATCAACCCCAAAAAGAGGGCTGTGTTCATATAGTAAAAATGCGTTATAAAACGCAAAATTACTATTTGAATTTGACTTTTACGATGAAAAAAATCAATAATTGGAACAATGAAGCTCAATAGCATGGCTATCAGGAAAATAGCATATATAATATTTATGTTAAAAAGTGTTATTGAGCACGCCAAAAGAACAATTAGAAATAAAGGCCCCAGCCAGCGCAAAACTTTATGCGAAAAAAAACTAAAAACCAAACCAAACCGACCTTTAAAAAGTACCGGAAAAAATTTAAGAAGGTTTTGAAAATTACCTGTGGCAATTCTGGTCTTCCGCCTAAACTCACTGTCCAAATCACCCGGAACATCCTCGTAGGCAATGGCTTTTGGCTCACAAATAGCAAGGCCATTTTTCTCAATTGCTTTAAAGCTGATGAAGAAATCATCCACTATGAAATTTTCAGGAACCTTTACCAAAGCATCCTTTCTAACAGCATAAAACGCACCGTACGCACCCATCATAGTTCCCCAAAGGTTCCCTTCAGCAATTTTCACCCTGAATTCACCTTCCATGTAGGTATTTTCCTGGATGGCAATACCATTTCTGTCGGCTTTTTTATTGTAAAGCCTTCCTCCTACAACTTTTATGGCTGGTTGTTTAAAATGCTTAATTAGCTCAGTCAGGGCATCTTTTGTGAGAATGGCATTAGCATCAGTCAAGACGATAAACGGGGCGCCTGACACCTCCACTAACGTGTTAATAATAAACACTTTGCCACTTCTTTGCTCAAACCTTTTAAAGTTAATGTTCTGATGAAGACCAGCATATTTTTTAATTATTTCGTCAGTTGCATCATTGCTGGCATCAGAACCAATAAAAAATGTAATTTTATCCTGCGGATAACTGCTACTTATTACACTTTCAATTTTCTTATCAATCACTTTTTCCTCGTTATGTACAGCCATAATAATAGCAATTTCAGGAAGTTCATTAGTATTAAAAACAAGCTGGTTACCTGTTTTTTTTCTTGCCAGGATGATAACAAGTACCGGATAAATGAGGTAAGTATGCAAAATTGCAAACAAAGCTATCCAAAATAATATTTGAGCAATTAGTATTATCATTTATTCAACTTCTTCAACAAGTGTTGTATAAAACTTAAATAGTTCTTTTACAATAGTATCATTATTAAAACTTAACCTTGCCAATCTATTTGCATTTTCAACCTGCTTATTATATAAATTTCTGTGTGTAAGTAGTGTTATAATTTCGTCTGCAAACTTTTGGGGTTCATCAGCTATTCGTATATGAGTGCCATGCAAAGAGTTGGTACCTTTAGCAGCTAAACTTGTTGCCACTACAGCTTTTGAATATACAAAAGCTTCAACAATCTTAATCCGCATACCACTCCCAGCAAGTAAAGGAACAATCATCACATCCTTATTTTTCATAAACTCAACAGATGATTCCACCTCTCCATGAAAAACAACACCAGGCAAATTTGTTTTAGTTAATAACCACGCAGGGGCATTTCGTCCGGCAATATGCAATTCCAATGTTGGAAAATTATGCTTCAAAAGCTTCCAACAATTTTCCAAAAACCAAATCAAACCTTCCTGGTTTGGCCGCCAATCAAGGCTTCCTATAAAAAAAAGACGATTAAACCCAGGAGAATGTTGTAAGGAATCACCTTTACTAAAGCTAAAGCCTGTAGGAACAACCATTATTGGTTTTTGGCTGCCCAAGTGTTTATAAAGCGCTGCATCATCACCTGAAATAGGTAATAAAGCATCATACTTATACATGCAAAACAGCTCGTAACGATATATTCTCCTCGCCAAAACCTTCAAGTAGAACTTTTTAAAAAGATTGGATGCATTAGCTGCCAATTGCTCCCAAATCTTATGTTCAAGATTATGTGCCCTGAAAGCAATTTTTGCATCAGAATATTCGCGAATATCATTAATGTATTGCAACATATACAGCCCCTCCATCTGAATCAAATCAAACTTTTGCTGGGTAAGTAACTGCTTAAGTTTTTTACTAAAGGCAATACTTTTAAACCGCTCTAAAATATAAGGCTTTTTTGAAAATAAAAGATTGGTTAGTGCTCCTATGATTGTGGGTGTGGTATCAATAGGCACAAGTGAAAAAGAACTTTCAGTAAAAACATCATTAGGAATATCCTGCTCATTTACAGGATGTTTAGAGGTATTAAAGCTTAAAATATGAACCTTTTCAGCATGCCCTCTAAGCCCTTTATAGCATTGAAATGTAGCAATAGCACCACCATCTTTCAGCGGATATGGAAATTTTGAACTTAAAAGCAAAATTTTCATTAAAGCTCATCCATTTTATGCGTTAGTTTTTATAGCGCCTTCTTTGACATTAAGTACCCCTTTAAATACTTTTATACCTTCTTCCACCAACTCAATTTTCTGCCTGAGGACATTCAACTTAATAGTTGACCTAATTAAAACCAACAAACCCACAGGAAAAATCCCTATTGTTAATAAAAAGTAATTCGCTATCCTTTTTTTAGAAGTAACATCGTATTTTTCAAAATCAATTTTTGGAAATTTCGACAAGCCGACCTCTAAAAACTTTCTATCCCTGAATTTTACAGAAAGAATATCGAAGACATAATTGTAATCGTTAATATACTGTTTAAGCTCAGGGAGCGATTTTGCAAAATGCCTTTTTAAAAGTTTTTTTCTTGATCTATTAATATCCTTTATAACCTTTTTTTGCTTTAACGAATTGCTCTTAAGTTGGGTGAGCATGTTAAATATTTCAGTATCTGAAGGTACTTTTACATCTTTATGGAAAATAACAGAAGGATCTTTGTATTGTACTTCTAATACTTTGAATGGGCGCTTGAAAAACTCGACGTAGGCAGTAGCATCAAACAAAACAGAATCAGTAGTTGCTTTATAGGTAAATAAAATTCCCAGTGGAAGGGTTAAAAGAGAAGATAACCACATTCCCTGCCATGGTAATAGCACGTTTTCTTCAACAAACTTACGTCCCATCAACGAAACCACATAATAAAGCAAAAAGAAGATAATAGAAACCAAAAATGGCAACCCAAATCCCCCTTTTCTAATAATTGCCCCTAAGGGTGCCCCTATGAAAAAGAAAATTAAACAAGCAAACGAAAGGGTAAACTTTTCGTGCCAGGCAATATCGTGCTTACTTATTGTTCTTTCTCTTGAACTAAGGTCGTTATAATTCGATTCGATGTATTTTCTGGTATTTTCTGCATTTTCCAATGCCATTTTAAGAACTTTTTCCTTTTCGTTTTCCTTGCTATGGCTGTACATACTATCCACATCAACAACAACTTCAAGCTCTTCAGGTGGGATTAATTTTCGAATCGAATCAGCATCTTTTAACAAAAAATCCTTCGCATTAGAAGATTTTCGCTCATATTTAAAATACTTTGTTCGGATCAAGCCCTTCACAAACTGCTTTTTCCTATTAGCAAGTGCAATTGACAACGAGTCTTTCGAACGTTGTAATTCATCTATCCGTTTCATTTGGTAATGGTGCTTAAACAGGTTTTCATCTGTTCGCTCCATATCCAATCCCTCTAACTCGAAAATGATGGTCTGTTTGTCAAAAAAACGATGATTTTCAGGCCTGACTTTTTGTGCCGGCTTAGTATCCTTCATTTCCACATACGATTTACCTCCATACAAAGTAATGATCATGTATTTTTGATCACCGGTAACTTCCATAGTACCCGAATCTGCCATGGTGACCTCAACATTTCCTCTTCGTTCCCTATGGTCGTATACCATAAAATCATACATCATGTTAGTTTCCCGGTTTTTGTCACTTATTTTTATACTAAAATTTGGAATGTCGTTGTTAAAAATACCGGGTTTTATATTCATTTCGGGCCGCTGGTTGGAAATATCGTAGAGCAACGAACCCATTTTTAGGTTGGTATAGGGAATTACATAATTTGAAAAGAAAAATGAGCCAACACTAATTATAATCGAAAAAATAATTAATGGTTTCATTATCTTTTGCAAGGAAATACCTGCCGACTTCATTGCACTAAGCTCAAAATGCTCGCCCATGTTCCCAAAAGTCATAATAGAGGCCAGCAGAATTGCCAGTGGGAGTGCCATTTTTACTAATCCTGCCGATGCATAAAGCAACAACTCGCCTATAATATGCCACTCTAGCCCTTTTCCAACCAAATCGCCTATATACAACCACAAAAAATGCATAATAAGCACAAATTCGGCAATAAAAAAGGTCATAACAAGTGGACCAATATACGATTGAACAACCAGCTTATGTAATTTCTTAAGCATCTTACAAAATTAGTTACGTGGGGCAAAATTAAACGTTTTTTTTAGAAATCACTAAAACATTTAGCCCCCATGTAATTAACTTGTTTTTTGGGCTTGCAGTGTGTCTTTAAAAGTAATTATTTTACGCATTAAAAGCTCTTTCGTTCGAATAATATATTTGGTATAAATACCTAGGTCTAGCAGCGAAGAATCAGTAGTTGCTTTATAAGTAAAAAACAGTCCCAAAGGAAGCGTCATAAACGAAGACAACCACATCCCAAACCATGGAGAAAAAAAACCTTCCTCAGCCAGCTTTTTACCAATGATGGTAATGATGTAATAAAACAGGAAAAAAAGTATAGATACTAAAATTGGAAGCCCAAAACCGCCTTTGCGGATAATTGCACCCAGAGGTGCGCCAATCAAAAAGAAAATTACACACGCAAAGGGAAAGGTGAATTTTTCGTGCAAGGCGATACTATGTCTGTATAGATTCTTTTGATTCGATAGTATTTGTTCGGCTGCCAAACTGATTGATTTCTTATTACTTTCTGCAAATTTCTTTGCACTTTTTAAGATTGCTGTTTGATCAACTGATTTACTGGCAATAAAAAAGCTGTCGAGATTCGTTATATGGCTTTTATTTGCTATTTCAAGTTGCTTTTTATTCTTGTTTTCATATTTAAGGTGCCTCTGATTTAGCCTTTTAATAAATTTATTTCTGGATACTGAAATGCTTGCCTTTATAGAATCTTCTGCCCTTAGCAACTGAGCAATATTTTTTGTATGGTAGTCATTACCAAATAAATGAATTGGTGTTTCAATAAAAGAAGTATCAGTTAATGGTAATGAAACTATTTGTTTGCTGAAAAAAGTATGATGCTCTGGGCGAACTTTCTTATTTTCCGGTTCTTTAACTTCTTCATAAGTTTTACCGTGGTGAAGTGTAATAACCAGAAATTTCATGTCAGTTGTAAGCTCAATGGTTCCAGAATCAGCAAGGGTTACTTTGGGGTTCCCCCTTTTTTCTTTATGATCATAAACCATAAACCCATACATCATGTTGTTTTTATTACTTTTACTTTCAACTTTAATCCTGAAATCACTAACCCCATCGTTAAACACCCCTTCTTTAATAAGCATTTCAGGTTGTTTATTGCTAATGTCATAATACAAGGCCCTCATCCTTAAATTAACACCAGGCAATACATTGTTAGAAAAATAAAAAAGAAAAGCGCCTAAAATAAGGCAAAAAGCCACTAACGGAAGCATAACTCGCTGAAGAGAAACCCCGGCTGATTTAATAGCTGACAACTCATAGTTTTCGCCGAGGTTGCCAAATGTCATTATCGAAGCCAATAATATTGAAAGTGGTAAAGCCATTTTTACAAGGTTGGCCGATGAGTAAAGTAAAAACTTCAACACCACTGAGAATTCTAAACCTTTTCCTACCAGATCTTCTATATACAAGAACAAAAATTGCATAATGAGTACGAACTCTGCAATAAAAAAAGTAAGGATCAGTGGTCCTATAAATGATTTTATTGTTAATAAATGTAGTTTTTTCATCAAAACTCCTTTTCTGATTACAATCCAAAACTAATTGATTTTTGTTTAAGCAATTTAACTTTCAATAAATATGTACCTGCTAAAAATGTTAAGAAAAGTTAAACCCTGAAATATGAACCACCTACAAACATCAAAAGTTAAGTTTGTATTAAGTCCCATTTAATATAAAATTAAGATCTCTACCTCAATTTATTCAATTAAATTCGTAAGCTGATTTTTAACAATAAACCGATTTACTATGAAGAAAATTTTACTATTAACCCTAGTTTGTCTAATCATTGTAGTTTCAAAAGCTCAAATTCCACCGGGCTACTACAATAATGCACAAGGCTTATCAGGCTACGAATTAAAGTCTGCATTGAATGTAATTATTACCAATGGGCACATCGATCAAGGATACGGCGCCTTGTACTCAGCTTATGTTCAAGGAGATACTGACCCAGACGATGGTTTTTTATGGGACATGTACTCTGAAATTCCTGGAGGTGCAGATCCATACAATTACACGCACAACGAAAATAATTGCGGAACCTATAGCGCCGAAGGTGATTGTTACAATCGTGAGCATTTAATGCCTCAAAGCGTTTTCAACGAACAATATCCTATGAGGTCGGATTACTTTCATATCATTCCAACTGATGGATATGTGAATGGAAGAAGAAGCAATTATGCTTTTGGCGAAGTTACCTCTCCCACCTGGACCTCATTAAATGGAAGTAAAGTTGGCCCGTGCGATGCTTCTTTAGGGTATACAGGAACAGTATTTGAACCTATTGACGAGTACAAAGGCGACATTGCACGTAGTTTATTCTATTTTGCAACGCGTTACGAAACTCAGATTGATGCCTGGTCTCACCCAATGATTAATGGAACTGAAGACCAGGTTTTTTCTGACTGGTTTTTAGCAATACTTTTAAAATGGCACGAACAAGACCCAGTAAGCACAAAAGAAATTACAAGAAATACCGCAGGGTATAATTTTCAAGGCAATGCCAACCCCTTTATCAGTCATCCTGAATGGGTTGAGAGCATCTGGGGAGAAGCTCCAGCTATAAATTTAAGTTTTACTTCTGCACCTGTAACTGAGGCAACCCAGGACAATAGCTACACTTACAACATTACATTTCAGGGTGAAGCAGGTGGTACATTTACCATCACCAAAGAAAGCACTGACGAATGGCTGAGTTTAACAGACATTACTAATAATTCAGCCACCTTAACTGGAACACCCTTAGCTGCCAATTTAGGAACTACTTCTGTATCGTTAAAACTTACCGATGGTACTGATGAAGTTTTCCAAAATTTTGATATTGAAGTAACTGGTTCAGTTATACCAGGAAACGATGTAGTTTTTATCAACGAAATTCACTACGATAATGATGGCGGTGATGTAAACGAAGCAATTGAAATTGCAGGTGCTGCCGGAACAGATCTAACAGGCTGGAGCATTGTATTGTACAATGGTTCGAATGGAGAATCTTACAACACAATTAACCTAAGCGGCGCTATTCCCAATCAACAAAATGGGTTTGGTACCGTTATTGAAACCCTGCCTTCAAACGGATTGCAAAACGGAGCACCTGACGGACTTGCACTCATTGACAATAATGGGGCTGTTGTTCAATTTTTAAGTTACGAAGGAACAATAAATGCCACAAATGGACCGGCTAATGGATTAACAAGTACGGATATAGGGGTTTCTGAAACGAGTTCTACACCTATTGGGCATTCCCTACAATTATCAGGTACCGGAACTAAGTACACTGATTTTACCTGGCAAAGTGCCGGAGCAAGTACTTATGATGCACCTAACACCGACCAGTCATTTGGTTCTGCTACTATTCCGGCTGTTATCAACGAATTTGTTTTTAACCACACTGGTTCTGATACTGATGAGTTTGTAGAAATCTTATCAGACCCAAATACTGATTTAAGCGAATACTATGTTCTTGAAATTGAAGGTGATATAAATGCAGCAGGTACCATTGACGAAATTATCCAATTAGGAACAACCGATGCAAATGGTTATTTTGCCACTGCATTTGCGGCTAATCAGTTCGAGAATGGAACCCTTGGACTTTTATTGGTGAAAAACTTTACAGGTGCAGCTGGCACTGATTTAGATACCGATGATGATGGTGTTTTTGATGCCACTCCATGGGAAGAGATTATTGATGACATAGGTGTTAATGATGGCGGAACCGATGACATCAACTATGCGAGTGTAACTTTACTGCAAGGTTTTGATGGAAGTTCTTTCACTGTAGGTGGTGCCTCAAGAATTCCAAATGGAACCGACACTGATGTTACAAGTGACTGGGTCAGAAATGACTTTGACGGAGCTGGATTACCTTCCTACCCAACTGCTGAAGCAGATGCTGGCGAAGCCATTAACACACCAGGAGCTGAAAACGAGGTAAAAGTGATTATAATTGAACCAACTGTGGTAATCAACGAATTTGTTTTTAACCACACTGGTTCTGATACCGATGAGTTTGTAGAAGTTTTATCTGACCCAGACACCGACCTTAGTGAATACTATATTCTTGAAATTGAAGGTGACATAAATGCAGCAGGTACCATTGACGAAGTTATCCAATTAGGAACAACCGATGCAAATGGTTATTTTGCCACTGCTTTTGCATCCAACCAATTTGAAAATGGAACACTTGGCCTTTTATTGGTGAAAAACTTTACAGGCACAGCTGGCACCGATTTAGATACCGATGATGATGGTGTTTTTGATACCACTCCATGGGATAAAATTATCGACGACATTGGTGTAAATGATGGTGGAACTGATGACATCAACTATGCAAGTGTAACCCTGCTTTCAGATTTTGATGGCAGCACTTTCACTGTAGGTGGTGCTTCAAGAGTTCCAAACGGGACTGATACTGAAGCCATTACCGACTGGGCAAGAAATGATTACGATGGTGCAGGCTTACCTTCTTTCCCAACTGTTGAAGCTGAAGATGGCGAAGCTATTAACACACCTGGAACAGAAAATGAAGTAAAAGGAGTCGTTATTGTAGCAAATGTTTTTATCAACGAAATTCATTACGATAATGCCAGCACTGATGTTGGCGAAGCAATAGAGGTTGCTGGCGAAGCAGGAACTGACCTTGCAGGATGGAGCATTGTTCTTTATAATGGAAACGGCGGTGCTTCCTATAATACAACTGCATTAAGTGGCATTATTCCAGATCAGGATGCAGGTTATGGAACATTAAGCTTTGAAATAGCGGGGATACAAAATGGAGCACCTGATGGATTTGCCTTAGTTAATTCAACAAATGAAGTTATCCAATTTTTAAGCTACGAAGGTTCGTTTGTTGCTGTAGGTGGCCCGGCTGATGGTATGACCAGTGAAGACATTGGTGTTATGGAAGCAAGTTCTACGCCAGTTGGAAATTCGTTACAGTTAGCTGGTGAAGGAACAACTTACACTGACTTTACATGGCAGGAAGCTGCTACAAGTACCTTTGGAAGTGTAAATACCAATCAGTTTTTCAGCACACCAATACCTCCGGTATTTGTAAACGAAATCCATTATGATAATAGCAGCACAGATGTAGATGAAGCAGTTGAAGTTGCTGGTCCGGCAGGTACAGATTTAACAGGATGGAGCATTGTTCTTTACAATGGAAACGGTGGTACTTCTTATAACACAACTGCATTAAGTGGCACTATTCCAGATCAGGATGCAGGCTATGGTACATTAAGCTTTGCTATTTCCGGAATTCAAAATGGTGCCCCTGATGGATTAGCTTTAGTAGAACCAGCCGGAAGCGTTATACAATTCTTAAGTTATGAAGGTGTTTTCACTGCAACCGATGGTCCTGCTGAGGGAATTGAGAGCGTAGATATTGGTGTTTCTGAAAGTAGTTCAACAGAAATTGGTTACTCCTTACAACTTACAGGAACCGGAACTGCTTATGAAGATTTTACATGGATAGCACCGGCCATAAGTAGTTTTGGTACTGTAAATAACAATCAGTATTTTGGTGATGAACCACCAGTTAATGAGCCAATTACCATTCTTGAAGCCAGAAATTCCAGTGACGGAACCACTGTAACAATTTCAGGTGTATTGACAGTTGCAGACCAATTTAATGGTTCTGCTTACATTCAGGATGCTACTGGAGCCATTGCAGTTTTTGATGCACAAGTACACGGTGCTGGATTGTTCAACATTGGCGATTCATTGACTATTACTGGTACCAGGAGCTCTTATAACGAACAAGTGCAAATTAGCCCTGTTACTTCCGTCGTAAATAATGGTTTACCAACCAACCCAATTATTCCGGTTGATGTAACATTAAACGAATTAGGTGCCCATCCGGGAGAGTTGGTAAGAGTAGTAAACACAACCTTCCCATCACCAGGCAACTTATTATTTGGCAACTCAAATTTTGTTTTAACCGACGCCAGCGGAACGGGTGAAATGAGAATAGATGCTGACGCTCCTGGACTTGCAGGACTAGGCCAACCTGAAACCTGCGCTGAAATTACAGGCGTGGTAGGAAGATATTACGAAATTTATCAGTTATTGCCACGTATGGCTGAGGATATGCCTTGTGCCGGTCCGTACGAACCTACTGGAAATGATTTAAGCATTTCAAAAGACCTAACTTTAGATGTTGCAACCTGGAACATTGAATGGTTTGGTGATGAAAGCAATTCTCCTGCCGGGTCCGATGCAGATCAAGTTCAAAAAGACAGTGTAAAAGCAGTATTGCTTGGTTTAGATGCTGACATTATTGGTGTTGAAGAAATTGCAGATGATGCTCTAATGGCTCAATTGGTAAGTGAAATGCCAGGCTACGACTATGTTTTGTCTGATGCTACATCCTATCCTAATGGAACAGGAGTAAAACAAAAAGTAGGTTTCATTTACAAAACTGCAACTGTTTCACCTGTTTCAACAAAAGTATTGTTAGAATCAGTTCATCCTTATTACAACGGTGGCGATGCTTCCTACTTAACCGATTATCCTGATGCAGATGCAAGCCGTTTCTTTGCTAGTGGCCGTTTACCATTTATGTTTACCGCAGATGTTACCATTAATGGAGCTACAGAACGTATCTCATTTATCGACTTGCATGCAAGAGCCAATAATAACAGTGATGCTCAAGCACGCTACGACATGAGAAAATACGATGTTGAAGCATTAAAAGATACTTTAGACATGTACTATGCCAATGAAAACATTGTGATGGTAGGTGACTACAACGATGATGTGGACGAGACAGTTGTTGATGTTAATACCACAGAATCATCCTACATAACATATGTTAATGATGTGGCCAATTACAATGTGGTAAGCTCCTCGTTAAGCGATGCCGACTACCGTTCTTATGTGTTCTATCCAAATATGATTGACCATATTATGCTCTCCAATGAACTAAGCAGTAAATACATTGATGGTTCTTCAAGGGTACATTACGAATTTTACGATAGTGACTTTGTGTACACCACTTCGGACCATATGCCAGTTTCTGCAAGGTTGATGTTACAAACCTTAGAAGTTGTTAGCGTAGCTAAAACAGACATCAGCTGCAATGGTAATGCAGATGGAACTGCAACAATAACAGTTCAGGGAGGTATTGAACCATACACTTTTGAATGGAGTGATGGACAAACCACACCAACTGCTATAAATTTAGTCGCCGGAACTTATGCTGTTTATGTAACTGATGAGACAGGTACAACAGTCTCAACACAGGTAGTAGTTGGCGAATCAGCACCAATGCAATTAACAATGGTTGAAACCCAAACCGTATATTATGGTTACCCTTACGCCTCAACAGCTACTTTATCTGCAACTGAAATTAGCGGAGGAACGCCTGATTATGTTTACGAATGGAGCACAGGCGAAACAACTGAAGCAATTGAAGTTGCACCTGTTGAGACTTCTGTTTATACATTAACTGTAACCGATGCCAATAATTGTAGTATTAATGGCGATGTATTGGTAAATGTGGAAGATATTACCTGTGGTTATGGAAGATTCAGCAGGGTTTTAGTTTGCTATTATGGATGGACCTTCTGTGTTCCAACAGGTTTGGTTCCATGGTTAAGCACCTATGGAGTTGAATTGGGTAGCTGCAATACTACTCCGCGCAGTAAATTAGCTCCAATAACAGCTGAAAGCTTTGCTGAAATGGAAGAAGCCCTAAACCTAGAATCAAAAGCCTTCCCGAATCCGTTTACCGACCAGTTAATTCTATCTGTTGAAAGCAAAAAGGCAACAGATGTTGAACTATTGGTTTACTCCTTAGCCGGAGAATTGGTTCACGCGGAAAGCAGGACTATTGGCGAAGGAAAAACCTTATTGGATGTTGAATTAGACGATCTTAAACCAGGTGCTTATATTTTAAAAACCATTGGTTTAGAAGAATCTGCCCCCATAAGGATTGTGAAAAAGTAAAAACCAGCCAAAATATATTTTGAATTAAACAGAAAAGACGCAAGGTTTTGCGTCTTTTCTGTTTTTTATATCACTTCACCTCTTGGGTTTTAGATGGGAATAGTTACTTTTGCAATCTCAAATATCTAAATCAATGTTTATTTATGCTGTTGAAATACAATTGTGGCTCTAATACTTTAAACCAAAAGAATTTAAAGGAATTACTCCTCCTTTTTATTATTGTAATAACTACCAACCTGTTTTCTGTACAGAATTTATTTGCTGATGATTATTACTGGGTTGCAGGATCGGGAAACTGGTCCGAACTAAACCACTGGGCAACAAGTTCTGGTGGCTCTGTTTTTCACTCATCAGTACCTGATTTTGATGATAATGTAATTTTCGATCAGCACTCTTTTAACAATGCTTCAAATACGGTAACAATAGATGTAGAAAATGCAGTGTGTTTAAATCTTAGTTTAGCAGGAATTAATCAAAACCTTATTTTTGCGGGTAGTAGTGAACTTCACATACATGCAGGATTAACATTAAGCCCCCTGGTTGATTTTCAGTTCAGTGGCTCAATCATCTTTAAAGCCAGCAATACCAGCCAGCAACTGGTAACTGAGAATAAAACCTTTTCGTGTGATATAAACTTTACCGGACTATACTGTAACTGGACAGTTTTAGGGGACTTAATTTGTGAAAAATCAGTTTATGTGAATACCCACTTTAGCAGTTTCTCTTTTAACCAGGTACAGGTTGATGAAGACTTTGCACTAAGTGCAAACAGCACTTCAACAACCTTCAATAGCAACATTTCTGTAGAAAAAGATTTTTACTTACTGGGAACTGGCTCATCAGCGACCATTAATGGCTCACTGCAATGCAATAACACCTATGTTTACGATGGAACTTTAAATCTGGGAGGAAATTTCTCAGCCAACCAAGAACTTTATTTATCAAATGGAGAATTTAACTCAAATGGACACAACCTGACTTTTACTAATTGCCTATTAACTTCAGATTGTGCAGCCGATATATCGAACTCAACCATCCAAATCTCTAACCGGTTTACAATTTCAGGCAGTAGTTCCAATTTAACAAGCACAAATACTTCTCTTTATTTTTCTGGTGGCACAAACCTTTTATTTAGTGCCGAAGCTGCCGTAGCGTTTCATACAATAAATTTCAGCAACAATGGAACCATTAGTTGCTCCAACAGCACAGTTCAATCGCTTTTATTTGCAAACAACGGAATCATTAATGGGAATAGCAATAACTTTGGAACAGCCACTTTTCAAAAAAACGGACAACTAAACGGAAATAACCAGTTTAACAACCTAACACTTACTGCTGATTACGAATACCAGTTCCAGGCAGGAAATACGCAAACAATTACAGGTAATTTAAATGCATCGGGCAATTGTCAGGCACACATTATCTTAAAAAGTGACCTGGAAGGAACTCAAGCCAATATAGCAAAGGCCTCAGGAACAAGCCAAATTGATTATGCAATTACTGAAGATATAAATTTTACCGGAGGAGCAGCCTTTCTTTCATCGGGCTATGTAAACATTAAAAACACCACAGGATTAACTGGTAGTCAATTAGCCAACAGGACTTTATATTGGACAGGAGGAAATGGAAACTGGAGCGATGCCGCAAACTGGTCATCAACAAGCGGAGGAACAGGTGGCGAATGCATTCCTTCACCTAGCGATCATGTTGTTTTTGATGCCAACTCTTTCCCTGCAACCAGTCAGCAGGTTTTAATCAATGCTGAACAAGTATTTTGTAACACCATGGATTGGACAGCTGCTACTAACCACCCAACTTTTGCTAACACTTACAATAACGCAACACTCCATGTTTTTGGCTCTTACCGCTTAAGCCAGAATATGGACAACAACTTTGATGGAGAAATATTCTTTCGCTCTGAAAGCACCGGCAACGAAATACAAAGCAACAACAACAGCATTAACGCCGATATTTATTTTGAGGGTGAAAACGGCGCCTGGACGCTAATAGATGATTTACAAGTAATTGGTAAATCCATTTTATTAAATAAGGGCACATTCAATAGTGCAGGCCAGGAAATTAATACACAAAATCTTTTTTCTAAAAATGTTGACTACACCCGATCTTTAAACATTGAAAACTCAGAAATTTATATACAAAATGCCTGGGAAGTGGTAAATGAGCGTTTCAGTTTTACCTCCGCCAATTCGCACATTTACATAGAAAAGGTGAATGCAACTATGCAGGCCGGAACCAATCTAACTTATAACAACATTAGTTTCACCAATGCAGGTAGCACTTCGGCTACAATCAATGGCAATCAATTAACCATCAATCAACTTTACTTTGCAGCTGATGGCGCAATTAACTGTTCCGAATCAACCATCCAAAACATGGTATTTGATGGAGAAGGGACACTAAAAGCCCCCGATAACCTGTTTGTAAATGCTGTATTTAATTCGCACGGCTTTTTATTATTTAACAATGCTTTTGATGTGCTTAATTTAACCGCCGGAAATAATTACACTTTTAAAAATGGTGTTACCCAAACCATCAACACTAACCTTGTTGCAAATGGCGATTGCAATGCCCCAATTAATTTACGTTCTGATGTTGATGGTAGCCTCTCCTCTATCGAAAAACTGAACTCCGATTTAGTGGTTGACTACGTAATTATGAAAGATATTGCTGCTGTTGCAGGTGTAAACTACACAGCAAACAATACTACCGATCTTGGCAACAACCCTGGTTGGATAATTAACGCAGTTGCTTCAAATAATTATTACTGGGTAGGTGGAACAGGTGATTGGGAAGACCCTGCCCACTGGTCTTTTACGAGTGGAGGATCAGGAGGAGCTGCAGGAGCCTGTCTGCCTTCGCAAAACGACAATGTTTATTTTGATGCTTTGTCGTTCACCGGCAATGGACAAGCAGTTAATGTAAACATTGAAAAAATCGCCTGTAAAAACATGGACTGGTCACAAATTGATGACCAGGTTAATTTCAACAACACTGTAGCTTCCGAATTTGATTGTTTTGGCTCCTTGTTTCTTTCCCCAGGCTTAAATTGGAATTTCAACGGGAATGTTTCATTTAAGGGAAACAACAATATCTTCCAAATAAACACTGAAGGAAACCCTTTGCTTAAAAACGCAACTTTTGTTGGCGAAAATGCCGAATGGGAAATTCTTTCAGACTTTTCGGCAAATAACCAGATAGAAATAATGCAAGGCACCGTTACTAGCAACAATCAAACAATCAATGCAGCCGCTTTTTTGTCTGGCTCATCAAGCCCTGCTGTTTTCACAGCCAACAATACAACCATCAACATTGCAAATAGCTGGGCATCAAGTCAGGATTTTACTTACACTGGAGTGGATTCAAAAATCAATCTTAGCAATTACGCTGCAAGTTTTTCCAATACTTCGATAAATGCAATTGCTTTTAACGAAATAGCATTGAATAATCAAAAAACAACCCTTTTATCAAGCAACTCAACAATCAAAAAGCTTATTGTAGAAGAAGGCAGCATAAATGGCAGCAATACCAGTATAGATAGTTTATTTTTTACCGATAATGCCCAAATCACCGGCAATTTGGCAATAGGTTACGGCAAACTGGATGCTGAAACTCAAATATTTATGAATCATCAGTTTGGTCAAATGAATTTTTATGGCCCTGCCGAATTTTACTCGGAAAACACCTTTGAAACAGCCAATTTCTATCACGATGCCATAATTTATGGAAATAACACTTACGATTCGCTAGTATTTTCGGCAGATCATGCCTACTCATTGGGGGCTTATCATACTCAAACGGTCAATAATTTTATTCAACTCGAAGGAAACAATTGTTTTAAAATCATTTTAAAATCAACCTCTTCGGGCGGGGCGGCCATTATTTCCATGCCAAGCGGAACTGTTAAAGGTTATGCTGTCAGTCTCAGTGATATTCATGCAACAGGAGGGGCTTCTTTTTATGCCGCAGGGCCGTCGGCAGATCTTGGTCGAAATGATGGCTGGATTTTTGGGAACCCTCCCGGATACATCTACGGTTTTAGTGCCGATTCTATTTATCTTGAAGGAGAAACAGCAACGTTAACCACCAGCACCTTTAACACCGATGCCAATACCCAATACACCTGGAGCACAGGAAGTAACGCTTCCTCTATTACAACAACTGTCCCTGGAAAATACACTGTAGAGGTGGTTTATAACGCCGTCCCCAAACAATGTAGTTTTACTGATGAAATAAACATCCATTTTGTTACCATAAAAGATGCTGATTGCGGTGCCAATGGCGAAATCCTTATTCAATCAGACCCCAGCGAAAGTTATGACTACTTGTGGAGCAATGGCGATACAGATGCCTCAAACACGGCTCTGTTTGCTGGTGAATATAGCGTAGAAGTAACCAACACCGCTTCGGGCGAAAAAGCACAAAGAACCTTTACCCTAATTGGTCCACCAGAACTCGATGCTGTATTTACCATAAACAACCAAACCAGTTGCATTGGAACCAGTGATGGCCAGCTTGGCGCAGATATTTCCGGAGGGACACCACCTTATACCCAGTTTTGGATGGACGATACCAACATCACATCCCTTACAAGGAATAATCTAAGCGCAGGCGTTTACCGATTAAATATTGCCGATAAGGATAACTGCCAAAACATTATTGTTGAAGCAACCGTAACCGAGCCAGAAAAAATGGAAATGGAAATTACCCCATTAAAAAATATCAGTTGCTTTGGCGATAACAACGCCAGTTTAACTTATGCCGCAAATGGAGGAACGCCACCCTACACCTGCGAATGGAACAACGGGGCCTACAGTAACGAATTACACTACCTTTCGGCAGGCGAGTACGCTATTATGGTAACCGATGCCAACGAATGCGAACAATTACACGATACCATTGTAATTAAACAACCCGAAGAACTTTATGCGCATTATAATTTACAAAATCCTCAATACTGGGACAGCAATGATGGATCCATTGAAGTAACCCCTGATGGTGGAACCCCTGCCTACTCCTATTATTTCACCAATATTGATGGAGAAAGATTAACAGCCACCGATGCTCTTGCCGAAGGTGAGTATATTTTGCATTTAACTGATAACAACCAGTGCCAATTGACAGATACTGTACTACTTGTAGCCGATTACGAAGCAAAACTAATTATCCCCAACACCTTTACCCCAAACAACGACAACCAAAACGACTATTTTGTAATTAAATCACTGTCGCCATTAGCATTTTATTCAATCAGCATTCATAACCGCTGGGGACAAAAATTGTTTGAATCGAACAACATTAACAACAGTTGGGATGGTCGGTACAAAGGCCACATTTGCAGCCCGGGCGTGTACTATTACCTGATACAATACCAAAACCAGGACAAAATTGAAACCCGGAAAGGGTTTTTGCAGTTGTTTAATTAAACGGAACCTGTAAAATGGCAGAAAAATTTCAGAAACGGTACAGAACCACCTCCTTTCGTCTGCAAAATTGGGATTATGGCAATAATGCAGCCTATTTTATTACAATTTGCTGCGCCGGACGCGAACATTTTTTTGGAAAAATTGAAAACCAACAAATGATTTTATCCAATATTGGCGAAATTGCCCAAAATGAATGGTTAAAAACACCTGAAATCAGACCCGATATGAATTTAACCCTGGGCGAATTTGTGGTAATGCCCAATCATTTTCATGCCATTATTGTTATTGGGGAAAATGAATATAATCGTTGTACAGACGCCAACAGTAGAGACACAATGCATTGTGTCTCTACGATAACCACCCACAAAAACCATTTTGGCCCCCAACGTAAAAACCTGGCATCCATCATGCGCGGATTTAAATCGTCCGTAACAATGAATGCACGACAAATGAAACCCAATTTTGCATGGCAATCAAAATTTCACGATCACATTATCCGTAACAATACCGAATACCAACGAATTGCCAATTATATTAAAAATAACCCAGCCAATTGGAAAAACGATAAATTTCATGAATAAACAGGGTTGGTTGTGACAATAAATGCATTTTCGAAAACAAAATTTATTTGTGATGACATTGCACCAACTGGTTTTATTGTTGTTATTGTTGTCGTAGCGACA
>JBNKJW010000109.1:0-60039 GCA_050291445.1 Bacteroidales bacterium
AACAAGAAAAATTAACAACTAATATTGAAGACCATATGGAAATACTTCAACAAAGCCCGGAACGAATAATGAAATATTTTAAACATGACAGTATTAAATATGCTGCGTAAAAATCTCGTTAAATACCCGTCGGGTTAATAAATGGAATCAGTATTTGCGACAGATGCAGGCAAGAAATATTAAGCCAGACAGTTTTCACTGTACTATTTATGCAATTAAAGCTTTGCAGGCTGGTTTTGGCAATGAATTTACAGCTGTTGAAAAATTGCATAAAAAACATTGGGGCAACAGAGAGTATGCAGGCTGGAGCATTGCCTATATTTTAACCAGGTATTACAACTGGAATGCCTACTTAATCATCAACGAACAATCTGAAGAATATGACAGGTGTGTAAGAAATTTTAACAATAGAAGAGAATACTATGTTTGGCGACAACCTGATATAAAGTTGGAAAAGCTTTTTATTATGGGAAAAGATGAGGAGAAAATTAACGGTCTTTTATCAGAGAACGAATTTGGGTGGGGTTTTAGTTACCAGGGAATTCATACCTGGATTACCCGTTTTGCAAAGTTAAAAGAATGTCGTTGGGACGGAGCGCCTGGTAAAGACTTTGACTATTGCGATGATTGTAGCCCATTATTTATTACACACGATTTTTCCTATTACACAGATTATATTTCACATGTTGTTGTTTTTCCTCCAAAAAAGTAGATTAATTTTCGCAATGGATTTTTGTATTGAATTATTCAAATCATCGCTCTTGCATTACAAAGATTAATTCATTAACTTTAAAATATTATGAATTCACAACAACTGGGACTATAAAGGCCTTACCACAAACTGCTTATATAATGATTATTAATACTTTTTTTGAAATAAGTAGTATCAGGGAGGCTACCCTGGGAATGTGTATACTGCTGATAATTTTGATCAAAAATTCTTTCTAACTATATTGATTAATATATCCATTTAGTTTGTTTAGAATTATTACTTTCGGGAGATATTAGTTGATTCTATACAATTTTTTTATTAAGTTTATGTTTATATATTTACTGCCAAAAGATTTAAATAAAAACCAATATGTATAAGCCAAATGTGATTAGCATTTTATGTCCAGGAAATTGGAATAAAAAGCTTTTTAACGGTCAGTGGGTTGCAAACAATATTTTTAATCTTGAAAAAGATGAACAATTATCAGGCTTCATTACTCCAGATATGAATATTGGTTTTGTTTATAAGGGTTTAATACTAATAATAAATGAAAACCACTTAAATATAAAGGTGGACAAAATTGACAATGACAATAATGTTTATGCTATAAAAGTTCTTAATACAATTTTGGATTTGTTGCCACATACACCTATATCTGGAATAGGTATCAATATTCACTTTGAATGTAAAAACAAAATAGAATATTTTAAATTACTAAAAGCAAATATTAAAGACCTAAATAACTTTAAGCCAAATCAGATAATACTTTCAAAAAAGGAAGAGCAGTTTGAGGTAAATGTTATTTTTGATTTAAAAAGTGAAAAATTAAAACCACAATTTAATTTTCATCATAAATCATTGAAAAAATTTAAAGAAAGTAAAATTAATGAATTAGTGGAGTACGCTCAAAAAACAATTAACGAATGGGAACAATAGATACAATAGACTTTGACGGAACAACACTTCACGAAAAGGAACTTGATACAAGTCATGATTTTTCATTGGAAGATGTTACGAAAAAAATAACCTTTACTTATAGGATTGTTGAAGAAGATTATTCAAAAAGAGTTTTTGATAATATAAAGACAACATTTGAACTTGAAAAAAGGGAAGTGTATTACTTGAAGGCGATAAAATCTTTGTTAAAAAAAACTAGTTTCCTTGAATTATCAAACAAATTAGATGATGAGCAAATTACTGAAGATGAGTATTATGAAGAGTTAGATAAAAATTCATCTGAATATTTTAATGAAATTGAGTATTTGCAAAATAAAAATGATCTATACATTATTGCAGATTTAGTAAAAAAGATTGGAAAGAATTTTACTTTAGATGAAGTTGGAGATTTGTTTTCGGTTGACCTTAGTGAAATATCCCAAAATTATTTAGAATTAAATAAATAAATGGCAGAGTATTTTAATCTAGGGGAAATGGTCGAGGGTGCTGATGCAGAGATTACTGCACGATATGTAAATAGAGGCATTCCACTGACGCACCCGGATATTGGCCCTTATTTTAAATATAAATGTGATAGGAATGCCTCTGTTGAAGTATTAAAAGAATGTTCAAAGGAGGTAGTTCGTTTTAACGAAAAGGCTCATGACAAACTAGGAGATAAAATTTCAGGTTTTGGAGTTGCTATTAAAGTTAAAATTAGCAAGAATAAAGAACCTCATAAAAAGCCAAACACAGGAAGACATAAAGCTCAATTTAAGATTACACATAATCAAACTTTTGCTGAAATTACAATTCCATTTGAACATATTGCAAATGCTTTGAAAAATAGCAAAACTACTATCGATTTACAAAAAGAAGAATTTATAGCAATTCTCCAAAAAGGAAAAGGGAAGAGGAAAAAGAAGAAATAGATAGTTTATCTTCTTAAGATTAATCTAACGCTTAGTGCGTTGAGGGTAGAATCCTAACCTGAATAATTCATGCGCCGAAATTGGTGTACCTTTGGTAAAAATGAATTTGGCTGGGGTTTTAGTTATCAGGGAATTCATACCTGGATTACCCGTTTCACAAAATTAAAAGAATGTCGTTGGGATGGAGCACCTGGTAAAGACTTTGATTATTGTGATGATTGTTGCCCATTATTTATTACACACGATTTTTCATATTACACAGATTATATCTCACATGTTGTTGTTTTTCCTCCAAAAAAAGTAGATTAATCATCTGATAAAATTTACTTTCTATTTTAGAAATTATCCCTTATTTTGTTACAGCTGTTATTTATTATCTTTAAAATCAATGATTCCACAACAACTGCAAACAATAAAATCCTGGTTAAAAACTGCCGATGCAATGATTATTAACAATGGTGCAGGCATGGGCATTGATAGTGGACTGGCTGATTATCGTGGTACAGACGGTCAATGGGGCAATGTTGAATCGGAGACAGGCGAAAGTGTGTTTGATGTAATGAACCCTAAAAGCTTACTTGATAAGCCTGAATACATTTGGAAACTTTTTGCTAAACGAATCAGGGAATACGTTGAAACTGAACCGCACCAAGGATTTTATATCCTGAAAAAGTGGATTGAGCAATTTCAACTGGATTATTTTATCGCCACTTCAAATGTGGATGGACATTTTCAAAAAGCTGGTTTTGATGAAGAAAAAATTCGTGAATTGCATGGTTCCATATTGCATTTTCAATGTAGTATTCCTTGTGGAACAGATATTTGGAAAATGAACCTGGACTTACAGCAGCTTGATAATGAAACAAATACAGGAGATTATCCAAAATGCCCTCATTGTGGCAAAATGGCCAGACCAAATATCTATATGTTTCGCGACAATACTTTTTTATTTGATAGAGATAACAATCAGAAAATACAGTTTAATCAGTTTTTGGAAGAGAATTACGACAAATCTATTGTGGTTTTTGAAATAGGTTCAGGACCTCATGTGCAGAGTATCAGAAAAAACACGCGGATGCTGGGCTTGAAATATGGAGCTAAAATCATCCGGATTAACCCCAAAGATGCAAAAATAAAGAAACCTCATATAGGAATTGATAGGGGAGGACTGGAAGCATTGAGGGAAATTGATGGGTTTTTAAATAGTCTGTGAAGATTGACAAATTCAACGACTAATGTTTCATACAAATGACTTAATGACTAATGACAAAAAAATGAAAGACACTGTCAGGTTTGGCGACACAGACATGTTCGGTGATGCCTGCAGGTACAGACAGTTTACACCCCCATCGGATACCTTTTAAACTCTTTTTCCCTATCGAATAAATAGCGATATGTATTGTGTGTTTTAACATGCTTTGCGTTGATACTTTCGGCCATTTTTCGCATTTTATTGTTAAAATCGCCTACCCACGATATTTCCACTTCTTTGTATTCACCCGAAAAAAACACAGGGCTTATTTTAGTAATCATACCAGCTTCCAAGCCCGATTTTTGATATTCTGGCACCACTCCAATTAAAATAACCCGAGCCCTGTTCATGTTTTTTCGCCATTTAAACCAGGCAAATTTTAGCATGCTCAATAAGTTTAGTTTTCCATTTAATTTTCTGAGTATTTGGTTCACATCCGGGAACATAGCAATCATTGCCACAGGGGCATTATTATGGTAGGCAAACCAGATTAAGCGCTTATCAATAATTGGCTTCGCCTGATTAAACATTTTTACAATATCTGCTTTGTCAATAGGAGTAAAATCCTTCTTAAACGAATTCCAAACTTTATTAAATATAATTACAAAATCATTAGTGAATTTGTCTAATTGATTAAAGTCAAGTTGTTTGTATGAAAATCCTCCACGTTGTTCTGACCATTTTGTAATTTTACTGAACCTTTCAATAGGAAAATCAGTAGGGTTCAGGTGATAGCTAAGTTGCTGATAATAAACATTAAACCCGTAATTTTCGAACAGCTTTTTATAAAATTTATGATGATAAGGAATTCCATACCCTTGTGGCATAAAACCATCCACCAAAAGTCCCCAGTTCATGTAGTTTTCGCCAAAATTTATGGGGCCATCCATGGCTTCCATTTCATTTTTTAACAACCACTTCTTAGCAGTATCAAATAGCAAGTTTGCAGCCTCTTGGTTGTCGATACATTCAAAAAAACCAATTCCTCCAGTTGGTTGTTCGTGTGTTTTTGCCTTACCAAAATCAATAAATGCTGCAATTCTGCCAATTAGCTTATTATTATCTTTCAAAATCCACCTTGTTGCAATTCCGTTTCTAAAACAGGTATTTTCATTTTTGTCAAATATAGCTTCAAGTTCGGCATCCAACATACAAGCCCAGTTTTTATCATTTTTGTAGATTAACCTGGCAACGTCGGTAAATTCTTTTTTATGGGTAGGTGTCTTTACTTCGCTAATTTGCATAAACATGTGTAAATCAGTAGTTTCTTTAACAAGCTATATTTTTTTTAGTACAAAAATAAAACATAGGTGTATATGTGAAAATTTAAATACATTTGTTGCCTAACACTAATTTACTATTAAGACAAATTTTATGGCAATAGTTGTCCTGGTAATTTTTATTATCTTATTTCCAGCCTTTATTATTTTCCTTTGTCAAAAGGTAACTTTTCTAAATAAAATTGGATCCGTTCTTATTGCTTATGGGGTTGGCCTGGTGCTGGGCAATATAAATATTTTGCCCGAAGGATCGGAGAAAGTGCTTGAAACGATAACGTCAGTTTCTATTCTTTTGGCGTTACCAATGTTACTTTTTTCGAGCGATGTAAAAAAATGGACAAAAATTGCAGGACGCACAATGTTATCGATGACATTGGCATTATTTTCATTAATGGTAATGATTTTTTTGGGTTATTTCCTTTTCAGGGATAATATGGAAAATACCTGGCAGGTTTCAGGTATGCTGGTGGGAGTTTATACAGGTGGAACACCCAACCTGGCTGCAATACAAACAGCTCTTAGCATAAATAATGATCTTTATCTTGCTACCCACATTTCCGACATGCTTATCGGGGCATTTTATTTTCTCTTTATTCTTTCGTTTGGACAACGATTTTTTCTGCTTTTTTTGCCCGGGTATAAATCCATTGAAAATGGCTCGTCTACTAATTTAGGTTCAAAAGAAGACTTTGATTCATTTGAAGGAATGCTTAATAAATCAACATTAATTAGCTTAGCGAAAGTACTGGGGTTGTCGGTTTTAATAGCTGCTTTTAGCGGAGGTATCAGTATGCTGTTGCCAGAAAAAGCGTTAATGACCTCAATCATTTTATTAATCACAACTTCCGGCATGGCCTTTTCTTTAATTCCTTCTGTTAAAAGGCTTGATAAATCTTTTCAATTGGGCATGTATCTTATCTTAATATTTAGTCTGGCAGTAGCTGCTATGGGAAATATTGATAAATTAATCAATTCTTCGCCTTATGTGCTTTACTATGTTGCTCTTGCAGTAATCGGAACATTTATCTTGCATATGATATTGTCTGCTATTTTTAAAATTGATGCCGATACCACCATTATAACTACCGCTGCCCTGATTATGTCTCCTCCCTTTGTACCGGTTGTGGCAGGTGCACTAAAAAACAGGGAAGTGATTATTTCGGGATTAACTGTTGGGATTATTGGTTATGCCATTGGCAATTATTTAGGTGTAGTAATTGCCTATGCGTTGGAATAAGTTTTTGGAGTTAAGTGTCTTGTGGTGAGTTGTTTGCAGTAGGTATGAGTTTTTTCAAAGCTCATTAAAAATAAAATAAAGTTACCTTTTTATATTTTTACCATTAACTATAAAAACAAAAATAATGACAGATCAGCGGATCATTGATTTGGTAAAAAGTGGCAGGCATTCAAAGGCGCTCGATAAGCTGTATAAAATTTACCCTGCGGTAAAAAAGTATGTAAAAGAATCGGGTGGAAGCCTTGCAGATGCTGAGGATATTTTTCAGGATGCACTGGTAATTTTTATTGAAAAAGTAAGTCACCCTGATTTTGTGCTGAGTTCTGCAATTTCAACATATGTGTTTGGTATTTGTAAAAACCTTACACGCGAAAAGCGCAGGATGCATCAAAAGGAGTCTTCAAAAATCGCTGAAAATGAACCAGGTAATAAATCCATTGATGAATTTTTAGAAGAGGAACGAAGGTACCAGGCTTTGGATAAAATTTTAATCCAAACTGGTAAAAAGTGCCTTGAACTGCTAAAAATGTTCTATTACGACAGGTTTTCGATGAAAACGATTGCTTCACGATTAGGTTTTAAAAGCGAAACCTCGGCCAAAACGCAAAAGTACAAATGCCTTGAAAAAGCGCGTAGCCTGACAGCCCAAGTACTAACCAACACCAAAAACGAAGCAAAATGAGACCAGAATTAGAAGAAATTAAATACATAGAAGATTATTTGCTTGGTAACTTAACAGATGAGCAAAAAAAAGAGTTTGAAGAACGACTGAAAACAGATGCTGAATTTGCAAGTAGTGTTGCGTTGCAAAAAATTGTTACAAAGCGGGTAAATAGGCTTGGGATTAAACACTCCGTTGCACTTGCTCATAGAAAACATACCAAACGAGAGACATTTTTATTTAAGCGTAGACCCAATAAAAACTTTTTCAAGTCCTTTTTTACCTTAATTTTAATACTTGTTGTTGGTTATCTTATATTTATGAGCGACTCTAAGAAAGATAATACCCCTGCTGCTGCCGCTGATTCAATTGAAAGCAAAACTAAAGATACAGCTGTATCAGATGTAGATAAGGATACATTTGAGGTGATGGATAAGGCCGTAAAGTCATCAGATTAAAGAATAGAAACTTAGGGCTGTATCAACGGCGAAGCCCTCACCGTAGGTAAAAGTCGGAGAAGTGAGGGGCATTGAGCTTGTCGAAGTACGGCAACCGAAGCTCGGGCATTGAGCACTTCGGCAGGTGGTATACTGAGCTTGCCGAAGTACTCAGTGTACCACCTGCCGAAATGCAGCGACCAAAAATTGATTTTAATACAGCCCCAAGTTTTGTTAAAAACACAGTTAGATGGTTGTGGCCTACTATTTCGCCACTTCGGCAAAGCGCTCATAATTCACCAGCCAGGCAGCTGCATTTTTTACATATCTTCCGGTTCCGGCATGATCCCAGGAGATGTATAACCTTGTAAAGCCCCCGTCTAAAATGGCGCGTTTTCCGCCCTGATCATACACTGCCGTAACCAGGTTGCCTTCGTGGCCATAAATCAATGGCTGCAATAATTTATTTTCCTGGATGGTGGCAATGGTAACACCTTCATAAACATATTCTAATCCTGTAGTAATTAGATGTTTAGGTGTAAGTCCTACTTTTTTGCCTTTGTTGTTTAATCCAACTACTTTGTCGCCTGGCAAATTTCCAAGCATCTTTACATCAAAAAGGTATTCGGCAACAGCATTAGCATCGGCATAAAAAGGTTCATTATCACCCCAAATATAAACCCCTTTGCCACTGTCAAAAAATTCTTTGATTACTTTTAAATGTTCATCATTTAGTTTTCGTTCTGAGGTGGAAATAATCCATAGTTGGCAGGCATTTTTTAACTTCTCCCTTAGTTCTTCTGCCGGAGGTGGGTTGTTTATCCATCGGTAAACCGAAAAGCCTTTTTCTTTTAATGCTGCTTTTGGCAGGCTAAAATCAAAACCTTCCCCTGTGTAAAGATGCAAAACTGCAACAGTTTCACCTTCAAAAGCCCCGTCTACTGCTAAATCATATTCATTTCCTTGTGCGTTTCCATGTTGATCGGCTTTTACTCTTACCTTATGAACTTTGCCGGTTTCTTTGTCAACGGCATCTTCAAAAACTGCATTTTGCGATCTGCATTCATTGTAAACTTTTTTTGGCTGCCCATTAGCTTCATTAACTGCCATAAAAAACATAAAAGCAGCTAATAAAATAAATGCAATGGCAATTTTTACTAAAGCACCTATTTTATTGGTGACCACTTCAATTCTTGTGTTCTTGTCATGTGTTTTCATCGTAGTAAAATTTAATGTGTTTTACTATCAGATGAAATAAGCGCTAAAATTCCATAACTAGTACTAAAATATTTTGTATTGGAGCTCTGGTTTTTGCTCAAGATAATTCACCAGGTCCTTAGAAATATTTACCTTATGCGTTCTTGAAAACATTTGCACCCAAACTTTGGTTCCAGGATCATAAATTAAAAATTTAAGCAAAGTGTTTCCTTTATTTGATTCTGCAATTTCCTGAACTTCAGTAATTAAGCTGTCTGAAATTTCAGTTACTGGTATTTTTATGGCAATGCTGTTAAACACAGTATCTTTAATTTCAGAAAGCATGTCAATATTGGTTGGTTTAAACTCTAACTCAGCTTCGGGGTTACCAAAACGGTGCTGCACCTTGCCTTTCATAACCAGTTGATAACCAGTAGTAAAATACTTCTTTAGGTTGAGGTAATCATTTCCAAAAAAGGTCATTTTGTAGGAGTCTGTATAATCCTCTAAAGTTAAACTACCAAATGGTTTACCTGTTTTTGTGGTCCTGTGCTCTACCATGGTTACAATACCTGCAATTTTTAGTTCGCGATTGACCAATGTTTGCATGTTTTGGAAATCAGATAAATTGCAATTGCAATAGGAGTTAATTTCCAGTTTGTAATCATCCAATGGATGTGCAGATAAATAAATACCTATTAATTCTTTTTCGCGGTTTAAACGTTCAATTCTGTCCCATTCTTCGCATTTAGGAATTTCAGGTTTTTTTATTTCAACACTGTTTTCGCCACCAAAAAGGGATTGTTGCGAGGTGTCATTTCCTTCGTTCTGAAGCTTGTGCCCGTATTTAATTAATTCTTCAATAAAAATTCCATTTCCATTAACCGATTCAAAAAACTGGCTGCGTTTCATTCCTTCAAAGCTGTCAAACCCACCAGAAAT
Organism: Bacteroidales bacterium; assembly: GCA_050291445.1. Taxonomy (GTDB): domain Bacteria; phylum Bacteroidota; class Bacteroidia; order Bacteroidales; family NBLH01; genus NBLH01. The sequence goes on from JBNKJW010000109.1 coordinate 9,587, forward strand.
AGCAAGGCCTTCAATGTTTTTCTTATTAACAGTTCGCAGATTTACGCGTTCAGCAAAATCAAAAATATCTTTAAATGGGCCGTTTTCTTCCCTTTCTTTAATGATGTGTTCAACAGCAGCTTCGCCAACTCCTTTTATGGCAGCCATTCCAAAGCGAATAGCCCCCTGCTTGTTTACCGAAAACTTGGCCCTACTCTCGTTTACATCAGGGCCTAAAAGGTTGGCTCCCATGCGTTTGCACTCATCCATGAAAATGCCAACTTTATCAACATTGGAAAAATTTCGGCTAAGTACAGCAGCCATAAATTCTGCCGGATAGTGTGCTTTTAGGTAACCTGTTTGATAGGCCAAATAGGCATAGCAGGTTGAGTGAGATTTATTAAAGGCGTATTGGGCAAAGGCTTCCCAGTCTTTCCATATTTTTTCGACAATTTTTTTATCGTGGCCATTTTTTTCGCAACCTTCAACGAATTTTCCTTTCAACTCATCCATCATGGCTTTGATTTTTTTACCCATAGCCTTTCGTAGCGAGTCAGCTTGCCCCTTGGTAAACCCTGCCAGTTTTTGCGACAAAAGCATCACCTGCTCTTGATACACCGTGATTCCATAGGTTTCTTCAAGGTGCTCTTCCATTTCAGCAAGATCGTATTTGATGGGCTCACGTCCATGCTTTCGGTTGACAAATGATGGGATGTATTCCATCGGGCCCGGGCGATAAAGCGCATTCATGGCAATTAAGTCCTCATACCTGTTTGGTTTTAAGGCTTTTAAGTGCTTTTTCATGCCATCAGATTCAAACTGAAACAGTCCTGTGGTTTCACCTCTGGCAAATAGTTCAAAAGTTTCTTTATCGTCAAGGTGGATATTATCGATATCTATATCAATTCCTTTCGAAATTTTTACATTTTCGACCGCATCCTGAATAATGGACAAGGTTTTCAGACCCAGGAAGTCCATTTTTAGCATGCCTACGGGTTCAACATGCTTTCCATCGTATTGCGTTACATTCAGTGGCGAATCTTTGGCAACACTTAGCGGAAGATAATTATCCAGATCATCTTTGCCAATAATTACCCCACATGCATGTACTCCTGTACTTCGGATACAGCCTTCAAGGTCACCGGCAAATTTAAGTGTTTTTACAACCAGCTCTGAACCATTTTTGCGCTCATTTTCCAACTCATGAACTTCCTTGTAGGCTTTGGCAAGCGTGGTGCCTGGTTTTGCAGGAATTAGTTTGGCCAATCGGTCGGCATCTGGCAATGGAAGCTTTAAGACCCTAGCCACATCTCGCACAGCCATTTTTGCAGCCATGGTGCCAAAGGTTATAATGGCAGCCACTTTTTGTTTGCCATATTTGTTAGTAACCCATTTCAGAACTTCTTCACGACCATCTTCATCAAAATCAATATCAATATCAGGCATTGAAATACGGTCGGGGTTAAGGAAACGCTCAAAAAGCAGGTTGTATTTAATGGGGTCGATATTGGTAATCCACAGGCAATAAGCTACTACCGAACCAGCTGCAGAACCCCTTCCTGGCCCAACAGAAACTCCCAGCTCACGAGCAGCTTTCAGAAAATCCCAAACAATCAAGAAATAGCCTGGGAAGCCCATTTTCTTAATCGTTTCTAGTTCAAAATCAACTCGTTCTTTAATATCACCTTCTACTTCACCATATCTTTTTTCTGCACCTTCGTAAACAATGTGTTTAAGATAATCGTCTTCGGTTTCGAAACCCTCCGGAAGGTCAAAATCGGGCATAATTGGATCCGAATTCAACTCGTATTCTTCAACCTTGTCAGCAATTTCAATGGTATTTTCCAAAACATCGGGCATGTCGTGGAAAAGATCGGCCATTTCTTTTTTTGTTTTTAAAAATTCCTGGCCCGAATACCGCATCCTGTTCGGATCATCCTGGTCTTTGCCAGTATTAAGGCAAATAAGTATGTCGTGAGCTTCAGCATCTTCGGCATTCACAAAGTGAACATCATTAGTGGCAATGCATTTTACTCCAAATTCTTTTCCCAGGCGCTGAACTTCCTGGTTTACGATTTCCTGCTTTGCCAAAAGGTCATTGTCAAAAGTAGGATCACCGGTTTTATGTCGTTGCATTTCAAGGTAGAAATCTTCCCCAAAATGTTCTTTGTATTTTTTTATGGTCTCAATGGCCTGGTCTACACCTATTTTTCTAATTTGTTCAGGAATTTTACCTCCCAAACAAGCAGATGAAATAATCAAACCTTCAGAATGTTCGAAAAGTAAATCTTCATCGATTCTGGGTTTGTAATAATAACCTTCGAGCCACGATTTTGATATGATTTTAACCAGGTTGTGATAGCCGGTTAGGTTTTTGGCCAAAATAATCATGTGGTTACGTTCGCGGTCAATTTTCTCGGATTTTGAGTTGAATTTTCCTTTTGCCACATAAGCTTCGCAACCAATAATTGGTTTTATGCCTTCTTTTTTTGCTACATTCCAAAAAAGTTTAGCCCCAAACATGTTTCCGTGGTCGGTAATTGCCAGTGCTTTCATTCCATCTTCCTTGGCTTTTTTTACTAAGTTTGGAATACTAGCCTGGCCATCCAATATTGAGTATTGGGTATGGACATGTAAATGGACAAAATCTCTCATTTTTCTTTCTCCTTGATAATGAAGTTGTTAATTGGATATGTAGGGTGTAATAACCAGTGTGTAAAATTATGGATTTCTGAAATGAAAAAACAGCTTTGTTAATAATTAATTAATAAGTGGTGTAAATTGCAGTAAATCAAAAACGTATTGCGAAATAGGAGTTTCTTACCAAAGTGCGTTAAGCGTTAGGGCTATATGTTAAAAAAACACTCTTCGTTTTTAAAAATTACGTAACTTTCATGCAATAATAGAAATTTATCTAATATTATATACTAAACCATGTTCAATTAAACGTATAATGAAAAATACAAACATTAAAAAAATTGTCACATCTGATCGTTACTTTTTTTAATTAAGGTCCTGCGCAATAAAATGGAACAAAAATTTTACTTTATTAATTAAAAAACAGACTTCCGAGTTTAATAGCTGTTAATTTTTCTTAAAATCTCAATATTACAAAGCTATATTTTCTGGGGTTGGTTAGTTTTGCTAATTCTAACAGTTGGTTGTTATGAATAAAGGCCTTATACTTATTATTTTAGCACTGATTGGGGCGGGTGATCTGCTTAAAGGACAAGCTGATGAGAAAATTACTTTTGTGTTTCCTGTAGAGCAAAGAATTGAATCTAATTCGCTTGAAGCATTGAAATATGACTTAATCACCAGCCAATTAGCTGATAGTGTTGAGCTATTGGGTGAAAAAGTACCTATTATTGTAATAAAACCCAACCATGATAATTTGTTACGAAATAACATCAATCGTCAGGATATTTTTAATATTCTTAAAAAGGAGTTGAATATTCCAATTTGGGAAGATACCGAAGAAAATGCGTTTTTCTGTAGACTAAAAGATTACAGGGCTTTTGATGAAACCAGGAAAATTGATGCATTAGGATTGATTAGGTTTAAATGTGTTGGTTTGAACAGGTATGTATCTCTAATGCAAATAGCAAATATTTATTTAAAACTAAAAACGGATGGAGTTTTATACCAAGACAAAAAAGTCTATTTCATTTCATTTATATTCAGAGGAAAATTAGAGAGTGATTTTCAGCAATTATTAAAACTGGTAGACAATTATCAACTAAAATACAAAGTGGTAAGGGAACTACTTAGCGAGGTGCAAGACTAATGTGTAGGAAGCAAAAATGTTGGAACTCATACTTTTGATATTAATGTAATTGCAAGATAAACAGGTGATTACGTCTTGAACCCAGCGAGGGTTGAGTTGATCTGTTTTCCTGTTTTAATGCAAATAATGAAATGCAGAAAATAACGATAAACTAATGCAATAAGTAGCTTAGCATCTCAAAGATGCTTAGCTACTAGCGTAAGCTTTTCTCAAATATCAAACCATTGGTTCATGCACCAGTTAGGTGTTTTCACTTAACTGATTACCTGAAACATTAAATCTGACATTGCACTAACTTAGTTCTTTTGAAAATAAAGAACCGTAAGTCTCAACAAACCCACACTTTTTCAAATATTTTGCATGTTTGGGGCTTTCACCACTGGCAATAATGGTGTTTATTCCCTTGTTTTTTAGTGGCCTAAGTACACTTTCATAAACAAATTTACCGCTTTTGTAATCGCGATATTGAGGAACTGAATAATCCAGGCCAACTTTTAATTTATGCCCTTCTTCTTCGTGGGCAAAGAATATACCAGCCACAGCCGTGTTACGAAGCACAAAAAAACTTATGGTATTCATTTCAGGTTGATAAGTAAACCCTGGGAAAAATTTTTGTATCTCTTTATCATGAAAATCCAGAAATTTTAAAAGGTATTTATTGTCTTTTCTAATCTCTACAATGTCGAAAATATCCTTTTTAAAATATATTTTTTTCAGGTAATACAAATCGACCAAAACAATAAAACCGTTTAATATCCCTACGGGGTAGGCTCCAAAAACAAACCCGTAAACTGCAAAAGTGCCCGCACCAAGCAGGTTAATCCATCTGAATTTTACAATGGAGCTCATAGTCATTGAAATGGCAATGATGATGGAGGCGATGTAGCCTATTATTTGGATAGATGTGAATGATTCCATGCATTAAATTTTAAGGCAGCAAACTTACATAATATCTCGTGATGCTATTACTTTTTAGCTAAATTTGTGTAATGCCTAAATTTATCAACATACATACCCACCAACCATCAAAAGAAGGAATTTCGATTTTCAATATGTCCTTGTCTGAGGTATGCTCTAATCATCAATATGCAAGTTTTGGTTTTCACCCTTGGGAAATTGGTAAGATGAATGAAAATGAAGTACTTAAAAAACTAAAAGCACTTTGCCTGGAAAAAAAGATTATCGCAGTTGGTGAAATTGGTCTCGATCGGGCAATTAACACTCCTCTTGAAATTCAAAAAGAAATTTTTATAAAACAGCTTGAACTTGCCAATGAATTTAGTTTACCTGTGATTATCCACAGCGTAAGGTCAAATTCAGATTTATTGCAAATTAAAAAGAGACAGAAAAGTGAAATTCCCTGGATTTTTCATGGGTTTAGAGGAAGTCAGCAAGAGGCTTTGCAACTAGTTGATAAACAGTGTTTTTTGTCGTTTGGAAAGGCTGTTCTTTATCACAAAAAAACACAAGAAGTACTCAAAAATGTAGCATTGGATTTTGTGTTTTTAGAAACAGATGATTCGGATGAAAAAATAACAACGATTTATGAAAAAGCAGCCGAAATATTAGATATTTGCATCGATGATTTAAAAGAAAAATTGCATTCAAATTTTATTAAGGTTTTTAAGGAGCCATGGAGGAATATTGGTTAAGTAGAACAGAATTATTATTAGGACGTGAAAAGCTGGCATTGTTGAAAGAAAAACATGTGCTGGTTGTTGGTCTTGGAGGTGTTGGCTCTTTTGCTGCTGAGATGATTGCACGTGCTGGCATTGGAAAAATGACCATTGTAGATAGTGACATTGTAAATCCTAGTAATATTAACAGGCAATTACCTGCTTTAAATTCAACAATCGGCGAAAAGAAGGCACAAATAATGACCAGGCGATTAAAAGACATCAATTCTAATATAGAATTAAAAGTAGTTGATGTGTATGTTAGAGAGGAGAGTATTGCTCAACTAATTAACGAACATTATGATTATGTAGTTGATGCTATTGATACCTTGACTCCTAAGATGTTTCTGATTCATAGGTGTTTACAGGAAGGGTTGAAGATTGTGAGTTCTATGGGTGCTGGTGGACGGATGGATCCTACCAAAATCCATATTGATCTTTTAGAAAACAGTTTCAATTGCAGCTTGGCCCAAAAATTACGAAAGCGATTGGGGAAATTAGGTGTGAGTAAAAAATTTCCGGTGGTTTTTTCTTCTGAGAAAGTGGACAAAAATTTGATGGTTCCTGTAGAAGAATTGAATAAAAAAAACATTGTTGGAACGATAAGTTATTTGCCGGCCATTTTTGGGATGTTTTGTGCATCGGTGGTGATTAGGGATTTGATAGGGGAGTATGAATTGTAACATTGAACCGCAAGGTTCGCAAAGAAAGCGCAATGGGCGCTAAAGGATATTTACGAACTTTGCGAAAACTTTGTGCTCTTTGCGTTTTAAAAATACGAAGATGACAGAAAATGAAATCTCTAATTATTTTTGATGAATAATCCACCAAGCGGATTAATTTAATAAAATGTTTTGCATTTAGCTTTCTAACCGCAAGGTTCGCAAAGACAACGCAAGGGATGCTAAAGGATATTTACGAACTTTGCGAAAACTTTGTGCTCTTTGCGTTTTAAAAATACGAAGATGACAGAAAATGAAATCTCTAATTATTTTTGATGCTTCACTAAAAGTTCATCGAGCTCTGGGACCAGGCCTGCTTGAAAGTGCTTATGAAGAATGTTTATTTTACGAGTTGAAAAAATCGGGAGTAAAAGTAGAAAAGCAAAAAGCATTGCCTCTTGTCTATGAAGATGTAAAACTGGAAGTGGGCTACAGGCTAGATCTTCTTGTTGAAAATAAAGTGGTGATTGAAGTTAAGGCAGTTGAAACATTAAATGATGTACATTTGGCTCAAATATTAACTTACTTGAAACTAACACATTGCAAGTTAGGTATGTTGATAAATTTTAACGTTACACTCATAAAGAATGGGGTTAAAAGAGTAGTGAATAACTTATGACCGCAAGGTTTGCAAAGACAACGCAAGGAACGCTAAAGAGTATTAGCGAACTTTGCGAAAACTTTGCGGTTAAACAAGTTTTTCCCATAACCGAACCGCCTGTTCTTTTGTAAATTTTAACACCTCATTTTCATCAATCGTCAGTACTTTCCTGTTTTTTACAATCAGTTTTCCATCCGAAATTACGTGTTGAATATCATTTGAGCTGAAACCAAATAAAAAATGTCCTAAAAAGTTATCTTGATTGATTGGCGTAGGTGATGGATAATCAAAAACAACCAAATTATTAGCTCCATCACCTTCAAAATTATTTTGCTCAAGATAATCATGCACTTTTCGTAAACGAAAATAAACCTCACCAAAATTCATTTTATCGTACTTCTGTCCCATAAAGTGAGCAGATTGTGCACTTTTTATCATATCGCTATGCATACCGTCTGTTCCCAGAAAAATATTTTTTCCCAAACCTTCCGAATTAAAATAACCTACTTTGTTGTTTAGGTTACTATCCATGTTTTGTACCACAAAAGCCGTCGAGTTTTTAATGATATTTCGTTCATTATCAGATAAATGAAGGCAGTGCCCGAGAATGGTTTTTGATGAGTTGAGCAAACTGAAATCATTCAATCGTTCTACAACTCGTTTATGATAATTTTCAATACAATGCCTTTGGTCATACAAATCCTCGGCTACATGAATGTGGGTGCCCGACTGGTATTTTTCAATCAAATCTGCTGCTTTTTGCATGGTGGCATTGCTCACGGTAAACGAGGCATGCAGGCCAACTAGCGCTTGCTTTTTTTTGAGGTAGTTTTCTGTTTCGGCCAACCCTAACTCCGCTTTATCTATACCATCGCGATTGGTAATTTCGTAGCATAGCAAATGACTTAGCCCAACTTTTTCAAAGGCTCTGGCAATAATATCCAACGAGCCCTCAATTGCATTTGGCGAAGCATGGTGGTCAACAACAAAAGTTGAGCCTGCCTTAGCACATGCAATAGCTGTGGCCAATGCGCTTGCTTCAATCATTTCAGCATCCAGCGCTTTATCTAAGTTCCACCAAATATATTTTAGTATTTCATGAAAATTGGAAGGTGTTTTTTTTGGTGCAGGCATCCCTCTTGCAAGTGCAGAATAAACATGATGGTGCCCAACAGCAAAAGCTTTGGTGATAAATTTTCCAGTACAGTCAATTATCTCATAATCAGTATGTTTGTTTGCCTTGTTGATAAAACTGATTGAAGCATTTACACCATTTTCAACTAAAATATCGGTAGTGATAAACTCCAATGTTTTCCAATGGATGTAGGTTGCATTTTTTAGTAAAATTGAGTTTGACATTGTGATTTGTATATTTATGTATTGGTGTATTTATTGCCACCAATTTCAAATATACCAATTTCAAATTTATGAAACCAAAAGAAAATCTTTTCCTTCAACATAGCCTTTATTGCCAAGATATTCAACAATTTGCTCCCGAGCATCCATTTGTTTAATATAGGTGAGAATAAAATAGTTGCCTGGTGGGTCAATATTTTTGTAATAAATGATTTTTTTATCAATCTGTCGGCCCTTTTTTGTGTCAATATAGGCAGTAATTTTTATTTTGTGCTTTTCTAATAAGCGCGCTCTTCGACGTGAAATTTTGCTGGCACCCCAAACTACCACCTCAGGGAAAAACGGATTGTGTTTTTTGAGCCACTTTGCCAGGTATTTTGTTTTGATTTTGTAAAATGCTTTATCACTGTATATCTCATTCGTCCGTGTTAACCTATCATCAGAATCATACCATTTCAACAATGGAATGGGCAATTTGCAAATTTTAGCACCTAAATTGAGCCATCGCAACCACATTTCGTAATCCTCCGGGAAATTGCCGCTCCTGTAAAGGCCGTATTTTTCCGATGCCGCTTTTCGCCACATACAGGTAGGATTTACCAACGGCATTTCAATAAACTGACTTTTAATTAACTCGTCGTAAGTTCTAATTGAATTGTTCCAGTCCACGTAGCGTTCAAACCCACCTGTTGTTTCGGGGTTATGGCTAACATACTCAACTAGCGATGCAACTGCTGAAAAATCAGGGTTTTTGTCTAAAAAATCAGCCTGCAATTTTAGCTTTTCAGGATGGGCTTCATCATCGGCATCCATTCTTGCAATATACTTACCACCAGATTGTTGTGCTGCCAAATTAGAGGCATAAACCACTCCTTGTTGCTGTTCATTCAGTAGCTTAAACCGTTCATCCTTTTTTAGCCAATGTTTTGCAATTAATTCGCTGTCATCAGTTGAATTATTGTTTACCAAAATGCACTCAAAATTGCGAAAGGTTTGTTTAGCTATGCTCAAAATAGCTCTTTCAAGCGTTCTTTCAGTATTAAAAAAAGGCAGGATAACAGATATTTTGGGTTGTGAAATGATAGTTGTTTTTTTCTTTATGCAAAAATAATACGGCTGCAAATGATCTTAAAATATTTCTTATATTTGTTATAGAGACAATTGTTTTTGAAGCAATTCGTTTTAATATTGATTTATGATAGATTAGTGTTTGAGAATTAAATTGCAAAGTTATGAAAAATGTTTTGATACTTTTTTTCAGTTTATTAATTACCACTGGTTATGCCCAAAGGCATAGAGGGAACGGTGAGATTAAGTGGCTAAATATTTCAGCAAAAGCAGGTTATGGCGGAACAATGTTGTTTAATAGCGATGTGAGCAGTGATGGAAATGTAACACAGGCTTTTTTAAGTCCTTCGTATGAGTTTGGAGGACGTTTTGCAATAGGCTATGGCGATTTTGTTAGTTTAGGTGTGGAGGTATTGTCTGCAGGATTTGGTCAAACCTATAGTATCAACCCACCCAATGAGCAAGGTTATGACAAAACCCAAAAATTTACTTCGTTCGATATCTTGCCAACCTTAAGATATACAAGTCCTTATGGGTTTTATTTTGAGGCTGGCCCAAAGTTTTCAACCCTTAAAACGGCCACTGTTGAAAATTCTGTTGATGGCTCTTTTACTGATGAAAACCTGCCCCAGGATTACATGCTTAATTTTTCTGAGAAATTTACAAGTGTTGTAGCAGGTTTAGGCATGGCAGTTCATAATGGCGACAGACTACAAGTTAACCTTGGATTAAGAGCTTCCTATGCATTGGGTAATTTTACTGAGGAAAATCCTGATTATTATGTACTTAATGACGGGGTTTATATTCCTGAAGGTTCACATACTGCCAATACCAGTCCTTTTACCCTAAAGTTGATGCTGGAAGTCAATTACATTTTTGGTTTTTGGGGCAATGCAAGTTGCGGAAGAGGGAGGTTGATGTTTTTTCAGTAGAAAAAGGTAGTAACTTTTTATGATTAATATAGGAAAGTTCCTTTTTTTTCCTGACTTCCGCACTGGGACACCCAAATCAAAAATTGAATAAATCAGCCAGGTGTTTCTGCTCTTCATTCAGAATCAGAACCTGCCTTAAAAACAAAGATAAGCCTATAAATTACCTGGTGTATAGAAACAGAAAAGCCTCCCAGAGTTGAGAGGCTTTTAAATCGTAAGTTAATGTGTGTATATTAAATTACTTTAACATTTACTGCATTTAACCCTTTTCGGCCTTCTTTTAATTCGAATTCAACTTCGTCGCCTTCGTTAATTTCGTCAATTAGCCCCGAAACATGTACAAAGTGTTCTTTGTTTGTTCCGTCTTCTTTAATAAATCCGAATCCTTTAGATTCGTTAAAAAATTTTACTGTACCTGTATTCATTATAATGTAATTAAAAATAAAATGCAAAGTTAGTTTAATTATTAATAATCAGCAACTTTTATCGATTTTTTTTAAAATTTAACATTTATTTTACTTTAATGACTCAAAAAGCTCAAACACATCGAGCAAATAAGGCATAAAAGCAGAACCATGATCTTCGCCATCATAGGCTATTATTGTAACATCTGCACCATTCGCCAGCAGTGCATCGTAGGCAGTTTCAGAGTTTAACGGAAAAACGTAATCATCGGCGGTTCCATAATAGAGTGTTACGGGATAAACGGGCTCCCAGTCATAAGTGTCATTTGCAGCCAAAACAGTTAAAAACTCAGTATCTGTTTCATTTAAAACACCATTTTTAATTTCGGTGGTGAATAAAGTTTGCGGATTGTTGCTGATGCTGGCATTACCCAGTTTCATTGGATCGGTAACCGCTTCGAGGGTGCTGGCATCAGGTTCAACCACAAAATCGCTCCAAGGGCGGTTTAAATCGTAAATCCAATTGTATGAGTCAATTACCCACATAAATCTCGGCAAAAACTGAAGACTTTCATCGCGTTTCATCAAATCTTTAGCAAATTCAGTTTTGTTGTAAGCGCCAGCAGCCGGTGCACTCATAGTAACCACCAAATCAGATTCTTGCTCTATATGCTGGTGCAGGGCCATGGTTGCGCTTCCACCTTCGGAGTATCCTGTTAAAAATAGTTTTTCCGATAAGGTAATATCATGATAATCTAAAAATTCTTTTGTTGCCAAAAGCATGTCAAACGAAGCCGAACCAAGTGTTTTTGCATGTTCGTAGGGGTGTGGATATGTTGCCGAAGCCCCATAACCTATGTAGTCGGGAACTGATATTGCATATCCTGTTGAAGAAATCAGTGGTGCCAGGTATTTTATTTCATCACCTGTATAATTCGAAGGTGCTTCATCTAGGTTAAACAGGGTGCCATGTTGGTACGAAATTAAGGGAAGATTAGCTCCTCCGCTTGGGAATAAAATTGCTCCCGAAGCTGTAATTTCAGAACCATCAACGTTTTTTGTTTTATAGGTTATTTTATAGATGTTGACAGTTTGCAGTTCTTTTTGACTTACAATTGCAGAAACTTCCGGATAAAAATTTGCAATAAGCTGAATGGTGCTTGTGCTCACATTATCAACAAACTGCCAGTCAATCAGAACGTTGAAATTCTTTTCTTTCTCAGGTGCATTGTCCTTTTTACAGCTTGCCAGAATTGATACAAAAGCCAACAATAAGAAAAAATTCTTAAATAATTGAATAGGATAGGTTCGTTTCATTTGTATTACTTTATGTTTTACACAAAGGTAGGGAAAATTAGTCCTGCATTTGCATAAACTCTTCGGTTACTTTTTTAATTCCGGGCTGGTTGCCATACTCAGTTTTTAAGTTCTGAAGGCTTCTGGCAGCTTCGCCACAGTTTTCATTGTAATATTTGCACAAGTTTATATAAGTTTTTGTAAGGCCAAGTTGCAGTGGGTAATCATCAGGGTCAATATCCCTTGCTCCTTTAAAATATCGCCTTGCTTCGTAAAAGTTATTCAATTGTAATTGTCTGTAGCCTTCAATAATATATTCCTGCCTTTTTTCATATTCTTTTTCGCGCTGTTTTTCAATGATTTGTTTTCCTTCTTCAACCGATTTAAAGAAATTTTGACCAATGAAATAAACAGGGATTAACAAAGCGGTTACTAAAGCCAGGCGAAAAATCAGTTTTCTTTGGTTTGTTTTGGCAATTTTATTGCGAATTTTGGTCTTAACAGCTTTTAATTCTTCATCATTAATTTTTCTTTTGTTTACTTTCTGCTGGCGGTTTTTTCTCCGGATATTTTTAGAAAATTCTTCAAAAATACGTGGTTTGGGCCTGGCGTTCTCTTTAATGGATTCAGCCTTTGGCTTCATGAAATTAAAATCAGGCATGCTTTTAGAATTTGTGGAAACTATTTCTAATTAATTAGTCAACTTTTTTGCCCAATTGTTACAAAATACGATGCTTATTCATCAAAAATGGTAGCCTTCCCCTTAAAAATCATTAATAAAACATCCAGGTTCTTGTATTTTAGCTTTTTAGCAATGCTGTAGTACTTGTCGCGGTTTTCAATATCACCAAAATAATGATAGGCAATGGATAAATTTGCTGCTATTACCGGATCTGTACTGTCTAATACATACGCTTTTTCACCCAGGCTGACTGCATTAGAAAAGTTTTTCCGTTTTAATTCAATGGTGACTAAACTAGAATACGCCTGCGCATATTCTGGGTTAACAGCAATTGCTTTTGCATAATAGCCTGCTGCACGATCATATTCCTTTCGCTTACGGAGTATAATTCCCATACCTGTTAATGCTTGTTCTAATTTTGGGTCAATCGACAAGGCTTTTGTGTAGGCAACTTCAGCAACTGAGTCGTTATCCAACTTTTCCTCAATATGCCCTTTTAGGGTCCATCCTAATTTGTGATCTGGGTTTTTATTTAGCAAGCTATCCACACTCACTTTTGCTTTTTCGTACTTACCTTCATCAAATAAACGGTCGATGTGCTGTATCATTACCCTGTTCCTAAATTCATCCGAACACGAGAATAATGAAAGCGCTGCTACTAAAAGAAACACGTTTCTCATTTAATAGTATTTAAGTAATTGATGCTTTATTGAGGTTAAATTTAGGAAATAATTGGTTATACCTGAAAACGAATTTAAATTATTTTGAGCAATGGCATTGTTAAATTACAACTTTTCTTAGCTCTTTTAGGTTTTTAACAATGGAATGATGTTCTTCTTTTATAAAACCAGTTTTTTTTACAGTACCTGTTAGCACCCCAATAAAGTCAACACTTGCATGTTTGGCTGCTATCGCATCAACCAAAGAATCTCCAACATACCAGACTTCATCGTTTTTAACTCTTAATTTTTTGATGGCCAATAATAATCCTTCAGGATTTGGTTTGTGATTTGCAACATCTTCCCCACCAACAATGATATCAAAATAGTTTTCTAAATGTTCCCTTTCTAAAACTCCCTGAATTCTGTAGCGGTATTTGGTGGAAATAATACCAGTTTTAAAACCATGTTTTTTAAGTTGCGGGATTAAATCAAATACCTCTGGATAAACCCTTGTGTTTAAATTCATTATCTCATCCGCCTTTTTGACGAAAAGCTTTACAAATTGACTGGCTTCATCTTCAGAACTTCTTTTAGTCAGCATTCGAAAAGTTTCGGGCAACGAATGACCAATGGTGTTTTTTATGGTTTCAAAATCATGCTCTTCGAGGTTCATATTGCTCAAGGCATAATTTATACATTGGTAGATACCTTGTGAAGAATCAGCCAGGGTAAAGTCAAAATCGAAAAGGATGGTATTTTTATGCATTTTATTCAAATTTTGTAGTTACAAACCTATCAAATTAAAAGCGAATAACTAATTTGAAATTTTAAAAGATTAGCTCTAATTTTAGCAGAACTAAAAACGACTAAACATGAAAGACAAAGTATGCTTGATAACTGGTGCAACTTCGGGAATTGGATTTGAAACTGCCCTTGAATTGGCAAAAATGGGAGCAACTGTGGTTGTTTGCGGTCGCGATATGGAAAAAGCCTCTAATTCAGTAATAAAAATCCGATCAGAAAGTAATAACCCTAATGTTGATTTCCTATTAGCCGATTTATCAGATTTTGAGGAAGTGAAAAAACTCTCGGATGAGTTTAAGCAACAATACAAACAGCTTGATGTGTTAGTTAACAACGCAGGCGCAATTTTTAAAGAGTTTGATACCAGCCTGCAAGGCATAGAAATGACTTTTGCTCTAAACCTTTTTAGCCCCTACTTATTAACTGGATTATTGATGGATGTTTTGCAGAAAAGCGCCCCGTCAAGAATAATTAATGTATCATCGATGGTTCACAAAATGGCAAAAAATGATTTTTCAAATACCAATGATGAACCTGAATTTAAAGCCCTGAATGCATACGCCAGGTCTAAATTAGGATTGATGCATTTCACCTATCAGCTTGCCGAAAAACTAAAAAATACACAATTAACTGTAAATGCCATGCATCCCGGATGGGTAAAGAGCAATTTTGGAAGCGGATTTTATACAGGTTTCTATGGTTTTATTGATAAAGTGTTTAAACCTGTACAGGTAGCTCCTAAAAAAGCAGCTGAAACCATTGTTTATCTGGCCGCATCGGATGAGGTTAAGAAAACGAATGGAAAATATTTTATTAAGAAAAAGGCAGTTCCTTCTTCACAGGCAAGTTATTCACCATCAGCAAGAAATATGGTGTGGGGATGGTGTGAGGAACAGACTGGTTTTACTTACGAAATTATGGAGAAAGAAGCTCAAAAGGAAGAAAACAAAACAGAAACAACCATCAAAGGAAAGTCTGATGATAGGCCTGGTGGAGCTTGAGTTCTTTTTTTAAATTAATCTGAGATTCAAATTCATTAAAAGGAATATTGTTTTGTTGAGTTAATATGCTTAAAATCAGAAAGTTGTGATTTTCAACAGTGGTGTTTTAATTACCTTATTCTAAACTCTTTACTAATAAATAAAAACTTCGTGGCCTACTAAAACCGTAACTTGCTACTTATTAGTAGATTATTAACCAACAAAATAGCCATGAAACATTTTTTTACCCTAATTACTGCTTTATTCCTTTTTTCAAGCACCAACCTATTTGCCCATGTTCGGCTGTTAGCACCGGTTGATGGTGTTACCTCAATAATTGGGGGTACAGTGACCATCAGTTGGCAAATAGTACAGGATCATGGTGACTGTACCTGGGATTTATATTTTTCATCAGATGGTGGATCTACTTGGAACGAGGTACAGGTTGATATGGAAAAATCGCAGTTATCCCTTAATTGGACTGTACCAGATATAGCAACAACAAATGCTAAAATAAAAATTATTCAGGATAATGCTACAGGTACGGATTATGAGGATGTATGTGAAGCATTTTCAATTACCACAGGTAATTATGACCATGTAAAAATGCTGAGCCCAATCAGTGGAATTGTATTAACCCCAACTGAAGTAACAAATATTAGCTGGGAAAGCTTTCAGGATGTAGGCCTTGACAATTGGGATCTTTATCTTTCAACAGATGATGGTGCAACATGGTCGGAACTACAAATGAATATAGAAGCGGGTACTATGTACTACAAATGGACCATACCTGATGTGGCTACAACAACTGCTAAAATTAAGGTGGTTTATGATAATTCCGGAACTGTACCAGAAGCAATAAGCGAAGCTTTTACTATAAATGGATCCGGAACAACCTCAATTGGTGATTTAACAGGTGAACAGAAAAGAGCTTTTAGTAACTACCCAAATCCTTTTTCGCAGCAAACCAATTTTTCAATAACAATTAAGCAAGCCGAAAATGTTCTTTTGGAACTTTATTCGGTGAACGGATTAAAGTTGGAAACTATTTTAGACAAAAAAATGGCTGCCGGTGAACATACTATTACCTGGAATGCTGCAAATTATTCAAAAGGGCTTTATTTCTGCAAAATGAAGTTTGGTGAAAGTACAATAACCAATAAGTTGATGATAGTTGATTGATGAGTTAAACACCACAACATCTCTTAAACTTTTCACCACTTCCGCAAGGGCACGGATCGTTTCTGCGAATTTTGCTGCTTTTGTTTTTTATTTTTAGTGCCATTTTGCGGTTGAATATTTTTTCGAGCATAGCATAAAGTTCTGGATGCTTTGATTTTAATAATTTGGGTCTTTCAAAAAAATATTCGCTTATTACAGCGAAAAATTCGGCTTTGTTGGTCGCTCCATAAGGGTTTATATCTGACTTATTATCAGTTATTTCATCTATTTTTTTGCAGATTAAATCAATCCAGGGAATGGCGTATTGTTTTTGCATTAACAATTCGGGGATACCATCCACTGAACCATCAAGCTTATCAATCAGGTGAACAAACTCATGAACAGCAGTGTTTTTTTTGTCGGTTTCATTCTGAAAGCCATGGTGTAAGGCTGTTTTTGATAAAATCATTTTGCCATTCATGTAACCACTTCCAACCATTCCTAAAATATTCTTGCTGGTTTTTTCACCAGTTTCAAACTGGTTGTTAAATTCATTAGGATAAATCAATACTTCATCAAGGTTTATGTATTGCCATTCGCTGAATTCAAAGATAGGAATGATGGCACTTGCAGCAACTAAAACTTTATCTGTTTCATCAATTTGGGTTTCAATACCTATAATTCTAACATTGGTTAAAAACTCCTGCACTTTGTATTCAAATAAATCTTTTTCGTTAGCAGTAAGGTTGTTATAAAAGGTCACTTTTTCAATTAAAATTTTTCGCCATTTTACTGGAAATAACTCGGTAGGATCTTTCCATTTTTTACGTTTACTAATCCATTTGTAAAAAATGATAATAATTATCAACGCTCCAACAAGTATTAAAAATGGTTTAAATGAGTCCATGGTGTATTGATGTAAAAGTTCTAATGGATTAACATTATAGAATGACAAATAGTTTTTCTTACTAATGAAGCCTGAAAACAAAAGCTTGGTTCTTCTGACTTAAAGCCTACAACTCATCTAATATTTCTCTAATCCTTTTATTTCTTCTCTCTTCTCTCTTTTTTTCCTTCTTAAACATTACAACGCCAAATATCATAAAAACAATGCTAAAACCAAACAATAAGATTTCATCCAAACGGTATTTTTCACTTTTAGCAGCTAGTTTTGAAGACTCAAGAAATACATCAAAAATAGTAATTACGCCAACCAATGCCCCGGTTATGGCCATTACCAAAAAGTGTTTTGATGAGGTTATACTGCTGAAAAAAAATCGGCCTTCCTCATTTTCTTTAATCAGTTTTTCTAACTCCCATTTTTTTAGGTGTTTTTCAATATTGTTAAAGTCAATATTTCTGTTTTCCAGTTCTTTTTTTGCAAATTCAACCGCAACATCACTGTGTTTGGTTTGCCCTAAATAAATTTTGTAGAGCTCTCCCCCTGGTTTGTCTTTGAATGTTTTCTCCCAGTTTTTAGACATTTTGAAACTTTGTGAGCTTTAAAACGCTATGTAGCAAATAATAGTTTTTGAGAGCTAATATACTTAAAATTACTTTCTGATTTTTTATTTCTAGCGAGCCCCAAAACAAAAAAAGCCCCAAAGTGGGGCTTCTTGTCAACAGAAAACTTAATCTTTTTACCACTTGTAGAGCCAAAAAGTTAAATCGTTGTGGTCTATTCTTAATTTTTTTATTGCTTTTCGTGCATTTGCTTCTTCAATATACGATGAAATTGCCACACGGTTGTATTCGTTTACTTTTGGAAGAATAAGCGGGAAATACCCTTTATCTTTAAAGTATTTGTGTAATTTTTGTGCATTACTGTATTTTTTAAAACTACCTACAACTACATAAAAGCGTTTTTGGTGGACAACGGGCTCTTTCTTCACTACAGGTTTTTCTTCAACCACCTTCTTTTCTTCAATCTGTGATAAATCCTCTTTGGTTTCTTCTACCACATTGTTTTCTTCAAAAGTAGTGTCCTCTGGAGCCATGTTATATTCATCATTTTCCGACCACTCAGGAAACTTGATCGTATCATCATAATCGATTTCAACAATCTCGTTATCTTCTGGCAAATCTTGAGTTTCTTCTTCTTTTGCTCCGCATGCAGTTATCATCAAAGCGGCAAAAATAATTGCAAATAGGCTAATGTATTTCATCTGTTTATTTTTTAATTACTTTTCAATGTCAAATGGAACGGCCCCAATTTATGGGACTTGTTTCATACTTTTTAATTTTATGAATATAGTATTTTATTGGCTAAAAGTATGAAATAATTATTTATCAGCCAAGCATTCTGTACATTTTTCAATGCTAGTTAGATATTCAGCGGTAATTTAACATGATTTAAGTGGAGAGGTATGCGACCCATTAAATTCAAAACCAGCATAATTTGTTCCAATTAAATCAAGTAGTTCTATTACTTTTTCTGGTTCATTGGTGGTAACCAATTTAAAGCGCATTTCTTTAAAATTTGGTAGTCCTTTAAAATAAGAAGTTAAATGCCTGCGCATTTCATAAACTCCACGTTTATTGCCCTTGTACTCAATCGATTTTGCAAAATGCAATTTAGCCATTTCTACTTTTTCTTTAACAGAAAATGGTTGCATTTCTTCTCCGGTTTCTATAAAATGGCGAATTTCTTTAAACATATAAGGCCTGCCATAAGTTGCGCGTCCAATCATTACCCCATCAACACCATATTTCTCAAATGCATCTTTGGCGAGTTGTGGGGAGGTAATGTCTCCATTTCCAATAATTGGGATGGTTACACTTGGGTTATTTTTTACTTTAGCAATGGTTTCCCAATCAGCTTCACCACGATACATCTGCGCTCTGGTTCTACCATGCACGGTTAACGCTTTGATACCAACATCTTGCAGCATTTTGGCAAGTTGTACAATCACAATGTCATCTGAGTCCCAGCCAAGTCGGGTTTTTACGGTAACAGGCAAGTGCGTGGCTTTTACAATTTCTTCGGTCATTTTTACCAGTTTTGGGATATCACGGAGCATTCCTGAACCGGCACCCCTGGTGGCAATTTTTTTAACTGGGCAACCATAATTTATGTCAATTAAATCAGGCTTTGCAGCAGTGGCAATTTTAGCCGATTCAACCATAGCATCGATATTATGACCATATAGCTGGATGCCAATAGGACGTTCTGTTTCAGAAAGTTCCAGCTTTTTAAATGTTTTAGCAATATCACGGATAAGTGCCTCTGAGGCAACAAACTCCGTATACATCATATCGGCGCCATAATGCTTGCACATGAAGCGAAATGAAGGATCTGTTACATCCTCCATGGGAGCTAAAAACAATGGCTTTTCTGGTAGTTCTATATTTCCTATCTTCACTAAACTTTCTCTTTACTAGGTTTTGGGCTGCAAAATTAACTAATCATTCTTATTATTTGAAATCATACTTTATACTTTTGATTTATTGTGCGTTTGAAATGATTAAATCTGGTTGTGGGAAATAATCTGACCTCCTTTAATTGTCAGCTGATAGTCGTTGGCCACTAGTCAGTCCTTCCCTGAAATAGGTTGACCAAAATTAGGTTGAAAAATGCTAAGCATCAAACTCTTACTTGAAGTATTATACTTGACATAGCACTAATACTCATAATCCACCACCAACTTACCCTTCTCGATCAATTTCCTTTTTATTAGCTGCAGAATGGATTGACGTGGTAGTATTCTCTGTTGTTTGAAAACGATATTATCACCAGAAGCATTGGGCGATTTCCCGGTAAAAATATTGATGCGATCAGCATTATTCAAAAGTTCCAGAAGTTCAAAAACAGGTGAGTCTTCTTCATCTTCAATTGTTTCTTCGTCTATGAGGTTGTACACCTGGTTAAGGGTAACAATGCCTTCGGTAACCAGGTTAATGCCTTTTAATTTGTAACTTTGGGGAGCTACAAGGCTTTTATAATCAGTATTTGCTTCAAGCATTTGTTTTAATTCCCGCGCGGCAATGTTGGCTGTAGTTCCACCACAAATAACCTTAATTCCCCTTGTATTGATAAAATCATGCACCAACTGATAATCAGCACTTTTATTTACCGGAGCACCGCTCATTAGGTTAACAATAATGCCCTTTCGGTTTTGGGCAAGCAGCATTGAGGCATCATCAGCGTGTTTATTTCCTGACAGTATTTTAGCTTGTTTAAGAATTTCAGAAAGTAATTCTTTACCCTTTAGCTGCTCATTTTTCAGCGTTTTATTAATAAAATCAGCCACGCCTTTACTTTCCCAACCTTTAGGCAAACCTTTACCCATGCCTGCCTGTGTAATGCCATCGCTCATTAACAAAAGGCTTTCACCCACTTTTAATTGGCCACTATTTTCGCAAATCACTGCTTTTTCAAGTGTATACACCCTGTCTTCAAGTATTCTGGCGTATCCGTTTGAAATAATTAACGGTGAAGGGCTATCGTAAGATAAAACTGTTGTGTTGCCATTGTTCAAAATTCGGGCAACTGAAAATACCGAAAAGGCATCATGCCGTCCCCATGCACTGTTCATTGTAGTAACTATGGCTGAAAATGCCTCACGTAGGGTGGCACCGTGTTCAATCAAGCTAAGAAACCTCGAAACACACATTTGAGCGGTAATGTTTGCTTTTACACCAGCACCCAACCCATCAGCAAGTATTATTGTGGTTGCATCTGTGCTATGTCGATAACCTATTACATCACCACATGGGCTACCTGGCCTTTTTGCTGCCTGAAGGGTAAATATGTCGGTATGGATGTAGGGCATTTTTATTTAAACTCTTTATTCAGATGTTATTATTTAATCAAACTTGTTCCTTTTATTTGATAGTTTCTGGTCACTGGTTTCTTGATGCTGGTATAGCTGTGTATAAAACCAACAACAATAGTTCAGAATCCAGAAACTAGGATCCAGCAACCAGCATTTATTTGGTTATTTCATTAATCAATTTATTCATCAACATTTCGCCGCGTGCAGTATGGTCGCCAATAAAACGGGCTAGTTCCTGGGCCATGTTTACCTGGTGTTCCATTAATTCCTGCGCCTGAATAATGGTTTCCGTCTTTAAATCTTTTAGTTTTTCTTTGTTCGAATAAGTATCGGTGATGTCAACAAATATCCCTACCAACTGATTTTCTTTTTCAATTGCATAGCAAACCAGGTGACAAACTAGTTTGTAATTCGGGTATTTTACCACATCACTATACTTATTTATTGCTTTGGTTGTGACTTGTTCAAAAGGCTCTGGATCAATAAAATAAGAGATTTTTTTTCCAATGATACTATCTGAGCAAATAAACATTTTTTTAAATGAAGGGTTGATGTTTACAACCTCTAATTGTTGGTTAAGGATAACAATTCCGTTGGGATCTGCATCAATTAGTTGGTCACTTTTCTGTTCGGCCAGGCGGCGCATATAAGGCATACACATTTCAATTTCAGCAATGCCCTGCAAAACAGCAACAGCCTTATCTCTACAGGTATTGTAGCCGCACGCGCCGCAGTTAAGTTCGTCTTCCTCAGTCTTTTTACCGGATTTTCTCAATACCGTTTTTATTTCTTTTTCCGAAAATTGATCGTTTCCGATTGTTGCTGAATACTTGTATTCAAAATTCAAATTTTCGTTGCCATCAATAGTTTTTTCAACCGATTTTGTTTCTTGGTAATAATTAACCAACTCCTGCCTTTTTTGCAACAGGTTGGTCTGGCGTAAAACGGGGCCATTAATACAACCCGAGCGGCAGAACAAGGGCTCTAAAACATAGGTCTCGTTGTTTTTACTAATTTCCTCCAACGCATCCTTTATATCTTCAAAACCACTTAACGCAATGTGCTTATTTTGGATGGGATCACAGTCAATTTCAGCTGTTTTTAGTAACCCATCTTCAAGCGGAAAAAGTTTTGACATTCCGAATGCTTTGCTATCAAAACTGCTTTCTTCACAGGTCTTTAGGTTCACCTTTTTTTCAAGCAAAATATCATTTAGTTCTTCAAAAGTGAGAACTGCATCAATAATGTTTTTGTTTTTAGGATGTAATGCTTCATCTTTTTTTGCCACACAAGGCCCGGCAAAAACAACTTTACAATCAGGGCCAAATTCTGTTTTTAGCATTCTGGCATGGGCTATCATTGGCGAAACTACTGGTGTTAATAATTTCACCTCGCGTTGACTGTATTTTTCAATATAGTTAACAACAGCAGGGCATGCTGTGCAAATATGAGATGTGTTTGCTTTTTCCTCAATAATTTCTCTGGTTTTGCGAGCCACTTCATGGGCCCCAATTGCTGTTTCGGTTACCAGGCTAAAGCCTGCCTGTCGGAGTGCTGATGGTAAACGCTTTCGTTCCCATTTGTTATAAACCGAAGCAAACGAAGGAGCAAGAGTAACAATTACCTGTTTTTCCTGCAAAAGGAAACCAAGTACATCATCAATGTTTTTTTTGTAAGTTTTGGCATTTTGTGGACATTCAGGGATGCAAGTCCCGCATGAAATACAGTTTTCAGGAATCACCATGGCCTGTCCATCCTGCATTTTAATTGCATTAACTGGGCAAACTCTTAAACATCGGTAACAATCTCGGCACTTGGCTTTATTGGTGTAAACGATTGACCTAATTTCTGTGGAATCTATCATATTTAATCAAAGAGGTATACCTAGGCTGCAAAAGAAAGTAGCTCTCACGTGTTTTATAGTACCGGATGCGAAAAATTCACACCCGGTATCGAATCAAAATAACAGCAAGCTATACTTTAGCGCCAAAAAGCTGCTTGCTGTTGTTTCATTTACTCACTAACTCTCTAATAGAGCTCCTACCTTTTCTATTTCTTTGTAAAGCACTTCTTTAGCTGTTTCATAGGTGGCGTGTTCGATAATCTTATCATTGATTCTTACAACCGGACCTCTTTCACATCTTTCAAAACAAAAAGTTGCATTTACATTCACCATGTCTTCCTGACCTTCAAATCCAACAATATCTTCTAATTTGTTTTTAGAAACATGTCCCATCATTTTTCGTAAAATACGATGCGCCCCTTTGTTATAGCAATTGGTTCCAACACAAACACAAACTTCAATTTTAGGATGTGGTGTATTTCTGATGGTAATTGTCTGATTTTTTACTCTTTTCCTTCCCTTATAGCTGGTGTGCAGTAGCTCATGTGCTTTGTGTCCGCCAACTTCGCCAAGTACTTTTTCGTAAACTTCTTTTACGTACGGATTTTCTTGCGATTTATGCAATTGCAATTGTTTATCGCAACTAAAAATACCTTTGGTTCTTTTTTCTTTGTAGTCAGGATCAAAACTTACGGGTTGGCCACCTCCATTAATGCAACCACCAGGACAGGCCATTACTTCGATTAAATCGTAATCCGCTTTGCCTCTTTTTACATCCTGACAAATTTTACGTGCGTTTTTTAAACTATGAACAACGCCTAGCTTTAAGTTTACTTTTCCTAGTTGAAGCTCAGCATTTCTAATACCTTCTTTACCTCTCACCATTTTAAAATCCACTTTTTCTAAAGTTTCACCGGTAAGTTTTTCATAGGCATAGCGTAAAACGGCTTCGCTTACCCCGCCTGAGTTGCCAAAAAGTACACCTGCACCGGTTTTAAAACCAAGTGGTAAGTCAAACGATTCCGGTGTTACTTTAGTAAATTGAATGCCTGTTTCAGCTATCATTTTTGAGAGGCCTTCAGTGGTGATAACGTGGTCAACATCAGTTAGTTCCCCCGTTTTAAACTCGTCTCGTTTTGCTTCAAACTTTTTGGCTGTACAAGGCATAATGGAAACCACCACTAAATCTTCTTTTTTTACTTTTAAAATAGATGGCAGCATTTCTTTTGCCAAACTACCAAACATTTGCTGTGGCGATTTGCAACTTGAAAGATTCTCCAACAAATCTGGGTAATACTGCTCGGCAAATTTTACCCAACCAGGACAACAAGAAGTAAATTGAGGAAGCTTTTCGCCTTTCAACTTTCTTTCAATAAACTCTGTAGCTTCCTCAATCACAGTCAAATCTGCAGTAAAAGATGTATCATAAACCTGATCGAAACCCATTCGTTTTAATGCAGCAACCATTTGCCCGGTGGCAACAGTCCCTGGTTCCAAACCAAACTCATCGCCAATTGCCACACGAACAGCCGGAGCTATTTGTGCTACCACGGTTTTCTTCGGATCGTTTATCGCTTCCCAGACCTCTTCTGTTTCAGGCCTTGGAGTTAATGCACCTACCGGGCAAACAGTTACACATTGCCCGCAGTATACGCATTCAATATCAGCCAGGCTTTTTCCATAGGCCGGGCCAACAATGGTGTTTGAACCACGCTGGATAAAGTCAATGGCTCCAACCGTCTGAATTTCTTTACAAACTCTAACACAGTCGCCACAAAGCACACATTTATTTGGGTCGTGAATGATACTTTTTGATTTAGTATCAACCGGCATTGTTTTAGTGGTTTTTTTGAATCGGCTTTTTGTAACCCCCAACCTCCTGGTCAGGTCTTGCAGTTTACAGTTATTGCTCCTTGCACATGTAGGGCAGCTAATATCATGATTGGCTAATAAAAGCTCAAGGTTCACTTTTCTAATTTGTCTTACTTCCGCTGTATTTGTTTTAATCACCATTCCTTCGCGGGGTGGGGTAGAGCATGTGGTTTGAATGCCCATTCCTTCAATATCAGCAACGCACAATCTGCAAGCTCCATAAACACTTAGTTCTGAGTGGTAGCAAAAAGTGGGGAGTTCAATATCTGCTTTTCTGATTAATTCGAGGATGTTTCTTTCACCTTCTATTTCAACCTTTAATCCGTCAATGTTTATATATTTTTTGTCGCTCATTTCTTCTTTGTTATTTGTATATTGGAAATTTGTTTATTGGAACTTAGAAATTTGAACCTGGAACTTAGATGGTTTTTGAAATACCTTTAAAAGAAATTAAGTTCTAATACACCAATTTCTAATTTCTCAATTTCAGGTTTTTAAAACCCTAAAATTGCATCAAACTTACAAGTAGCATCACACACTCCGCACTTGGTACAAAGCTCTGCATCAATTACATGTGCCTCTTTTTTATTTCCCGAAATTGCATTTACCGGGCATTTTCTTGCACAAGCAGTACAGCCAATACACTTTTCTGAATCGATAGAAATATTTGCAAGGGCTTTACAATTATTTGTCGGGCAGTTTTTGTGTTCAACGTGTTGTAAATATTCGTCTTTAAATTTTTCTAATGTTGATAAAACAGGGCTTGGAGCCGTTTTACCCAATCCGCAAAGCGAAGCTTTTTTTACCACTTTACCTACTTCTTCTAGAAGCATTAATGTGTCCATATCTGCTTCACCTTCAATTATTTCATCCAAAAGGGCTAGCATTTGTTTGGTTCCTTCGCGGCAAGGCACACATTTTCCGCAGCTTTCTTCTTGCGTGAATTCCATAAAATAACGGGCAATACTGACCATGCATGATTGCTTGTTCATTACAACCAATCCGCCAGAACCAACCATGGCACCTTTTTTAATAAGGTTATCATAATCTAATGGCAAATCCAAATCCTCTTCGGTCAAACAACCACCTGATGGGCCACCAATTTGAACTGCTTTAAAGCCTTCATTCGTGATTTCGCCCTCATCAGTTGTTACTCCACCACCAATGTTGTATACAATTTCGCGAAGTGTGGTCCCAAAAGGTACTTCAATTAGCCCGGTGTTAGCAACATGACCTGTTAAAGCAAAAGTTTTGGTTCCTTTTGAACTTTCTGTTCCGCGTTGTTTAAACCAGTCGGCACCTTTTCTAATAATTAAAGGCACAGCCGCAAGTGTTTCAACGTTATTAATCACAGTGGGGTGTCCCCAAAGTCCTTTTTGAGCCGGGAAGGGTGGTTTTGGGTTTGGCATACCTCGTTTTCCTTCAATGGAGGCCATCAGTGCAGTTTCTTCACCACAAACAAAGGCTCCGGCACCTTCCATTACCTGGATGTTGAAGCTTTTTCCACTGCCAAAAACATCATCGCCCAAAATACCTGCATCTTCTGCTGCAGCGATGGCTTTACGCATTCTTTCAACCGCCAGTGGATATTCTAATCGCACATAAACATAACCTTCATTGGCACCAATTGCCTGGGCAGCAATCATCATTCCTTCAATAACACGGTGAGGGTTGCCTTCCATCAAGCTTCTGTCCATAAAGGCTCCAGGATCTCCTTCATCACCATTACAGATAACATATTTTTTCTCGTCTTTTTCAACTTGCGTAAGCATCCATTTTTTTCCGGTAGGAAAACCACCGCCACCACGACCACGAAGGCCTGATTCAAGAATAGTTTCACAAACTTCAAGGTCTTTCATCTCAGTGAAAGCTTTTTCAGCGGCTTTGTAACCATTTTTGGCAATGTATTCGGCTAAGTCTTCCGGATCTATCGTTCCACAATCGGATAAAACTATTCGGTTTTGGCGCTTGTAAAACGGAATGTCGTGCTGCGCTACATGTTTTTCTTTTGTGCTTGGGTTTACGTAAAGCAATTCTTCAATAACTTCGTTATTTTTAATTGTTCGCTCAACAATTTGTTTTACATCTTCGGGTTTTACTTTATTGTAAAGAATGTCGTTGGGGAAAATCTCCAACAATGGACCCATAGCACAAAATCCCTGGCAACCACTTCCACTTATGTGAACCTGCTCTTTGCCGTTACATTCATGTTTGTTAACTTCTAAAACCACATCCAAACCTGCCTCTGAGAGTTCCTTTTTTAACTCCTGATATATTTTCATCGAGCCGTTTGCAATACAGCCAGTTCCAGCGCATATCACAATACGTTTTTGGATGTTTTTCGTCTTTTCTTTGTATTCTTCTGCAACCTGCTGCAGGTTAATTGCTGTGTTTATCATTTTGCAACCCCCTCTTTTTCAATTATTCCGTCAATTATTTCATCTACCTTTTTATCACCAACCTGACCGTAAACATCATCGTTTACAACCATAACCGGTGCCAGACCACAAGCGCCCAGGCACGAAACAGTTTCAACTGTAAAAAGCATGTCGTCTGTGGTGTTTTTTTCGTCGTTCAATTTCAGTTTTTTGTGCAAGGCATCAACTAGTTTCATTGAGCCCTTTACGTGGCAAGCTGTTCCATTGCAAACTTTTACCACATATTTCCCCTTTGCTTCGAGCGAGAAATGAGCATAAAAAGTTGCTACACCATAAATTTCGGCTACAGGCATGTTTAGCACCGTGGCTACATAGCTAAGTACCTCTTGTGGAAGGTACCTGTATTCTTCCTGAATTTCCTGTAGAATGGTGATTAATCTTGATTTCTGAAAATTGTACTTTTCCACAATTTCCATCACCTTTTCAAACTGCCTTGTTTTGGCATTTGCTTCAATAAAAACGTCTGTTAAAGTTGTATTCTCCATAAAATTGTAATTAGCTCGATTTTTAGTCTGCCTTATTTTCTATTTTATAATGTAATTTATTCATGATTACCGCCAGGTTTGCATAAATTGATGTGTTCTGAATAATGATGTGTTCAGGCACAATTATATTTGTGGGCGAAAAATTCCAGATTGCTCTTATTCCCCAGCTAATCATTAAATCTGCAATTTGCTGGGCCTGGTCGGCTGGTGTAGTAATAATGCCAAAAGAAACATGCATTCTTTCGGCCAAATCTCTTAATTTATCTGTATGTAGCACAGGAACCCCTCTGATATCCGTTCCGACCTTTGCAGGATTATTATCAAAGGCAGCAACAATTTTTACCCCATATTCGTCAAAACCAGGGTAACTAACCAGGGCAGTGCCCAAGCTGCCGGCACCAACCAAAAAAGCATGATCCAAATGGTTAAATCCTAAAAAAATCTCAATAGCTGCTAATAAATCATCCACATTATAACCAACTCTTGGTTTCCCGGTAATTCCTGTGTAGGCTAAATCCTTTGTTACCTGGGTTGGGTCAAGCCTTAATCTGTGACCAATCCTTGGGGCAGATAAATAAACTTCGCCCTCTTCTTTTTTACGTTTTACATAGTCGTGGTATTTTGGCATCCGGCGGATGGTTGGTTCCGGAATGCCCTTTGGCTTTTGATTTGATTTTTTATCTGTTACCATCATGTTATAGTGGAATTAATTCTTTATTAAATTCACCTGTAAAAACCATCAACTTTCTAAAAACCCCTCCTGTATCTGTATTCGTATACTTTGTTAATATATAAAGAAATATTTCTTTATTGATGCAAAAATAAAATTCTTTTTATTAAAGAAAAAATTCTCTGTTTAAATTTGAGTAATATAGAATTATTTTAAATAAAAGTCTTGTTTTGCCTTCAATGAGATAATGAAATTTTAAATATTGGGCAAAATCTTGTCACTTTTATATAATTATGCAAATAAAATCCTATGATTTTTTGATTGAATTTTTAATTTCATTATTTAGGTAATATATATTGCTACCAATTGAAATGAGAAATATTACAATTCTATTATCGCTTTTTGTTCTTGGTTGTTCAAATACAAATAGAAACAATTCTTATCAGGAAACTGATACGGTTAAAACAGAGCAAATTTCAAGTCAAAATTGGGGCACAATTAAGCTCGAAAAGTTGCCAGAAATTGGTGACCGGTTAAGTGACTTTATTATGCAAACAAGTAATAGCTTAGCTAAAATAGTGACAAGTGTTAAGTCAAATCTTAAATGACGGTTGCAATTATCCGCTTAGCGGCTTCTTAAGTTGTGTAATTAGCTTATTTTTAATGCTTCGCATTTTATAATCAGACCCACTTAACGGTTTTTATACCGTTAAAATAGCATTGACATGACGCTAGTGTTAAGCCAAATTTGATATTTCTGGTAAATTAGCCAGGTGACAACACCTGGCTGGTGCACTTGCTAGGTGTTGTCACCAGAAATATTAGCCTTGATATGACACTAGTGGGCAATTTTGGCCTTCAACGACTGTTAAAATTAATGGAAACATATTTGATATTGCATAGAACAACGTAGGCATTGTAAAGTATATTTCAACAAATAATAAGAGTTTTATTACACCTGAAAACATTCGAGTTAATATGACCCAGAATGAAGTAAATGATATCAAATTTTCAGAAATTCAAGAAATGACAGGTTGGGGTTATTATTTTGAATTGAACTCAGATTGGTCTGCTGGACTTTGTGCAGTGACTAATAATGGATGTACTGGTTGTGAATTATTAGAAACTGATACAATTAAATGGGTGTTTATACCGAACCGCTGTTAGTAATTGGTTTGCTTCACAAGTTGGCAAACCAAAACTGCCAGTCGATCGGCATATATAAAGCCATCTTAAAATTTTAATTTACAATATTTCAAACTGGCTTAGTATAAATTCAAGCTCTTTAATCGAAACCTTTATTGGTTTATCAAGTTCTTTCTTTTCTGATATAAAAATTAATTTCCATGGTAAAAAGGGAGCAAATGTGATAAATATATAGGGTTACACAACTTCGGAGGAATAAAAAGCCAGTCAAACAAATGTTTTAAAGCAGGCAGAGCTAAAATCAACCTTTAGAATAATATTTAAGATGTCACTATTTCTAAATCGGGTTTGATTTATTTTCTAATAGCTCAATTATTTTTTCTAAATCTTTTATCCTATCTCTTAGAATATCGTTTTCTCTTCGAAGTCCATAATTAACAGAAGGTTCATTGACCAAATTTTCCTGGTTGGTGATTGTTTCGTTTTCCTCATCAAAAAAATAAACAATAGGAACTTTGAAAAAATCAGCTATTGCCCTAAGTGTAGAAACTTTAAAGTCATTTCTGTCCAGAGCTCCTTTGTAGCCATTTTTTGTTAGCCCAATTTTTTTACAAAAATCAACCTGGTTTAGTCCACTCTTATTTCTTAAGTCCTCTATTCTGCTAGATATCAATATTTTAAATCAAAGAATAAACAGTATGTGAAATTTAATTGGCTAAACGGCCAATTAAATTTGGTTTTTTAGCCAAATAATATTTACTTTTATGCGCATTTAGTACACTTAATTTACGTACTTATGAGCAAATATAAACAAAAAAATGGATGGTGTACATCTAAAATAGGTGTGAAATTACCTCAGTTATTAGCAGATAGGAAATACTATCAACTTTTAATCGGTGATAGGTGGAACAGTTATAGAAACAATCTTTTTGATGCTTGTGACAACTGCATTAAGCCAAAAGCTGGCCGTTCTACCTGGAAGGGTCGCTTTCTAAATCCCGAAAGAATCCCACAAAAAGGATTTGATTACATAGTAAAAGTAATGGAAAAAAACTTGGCTTATACTCTTAAAGAACAACTTGATTTTATTATTGATAGAATCGATAATAAGCAAAGTATTATAGATAAAAATCAGGAAGAGCTTAAAAAGCTTAAAAACATTCTTGAAGAAAGCCAAAAAGCCTATGAAATCTACAGAAACCAATATCACGAAAAGGAAAAAATACAATAAAGTGTATGATAATATTTTTTTAAAGTAGGTAACCTGCCAACTAAAATTGCATTAATAAAAGATTTTCATAATAAGGCATTGAATTAATATGATTAACAGATATCGTATTGGTATAGCTTGTTGTGCCTGTTAGATTCATTTTTAGTAACGCTTAATAGTTTAAAAAAACATGGAAGATCCTAATCTAAAACCGCATTTTTTTGAAATGATAGCTGAAGAACCAGTGCTGCAAAGAAAAATTGCCACCAAATTTGGTAGTGAACCAGATATGATAAAGGAATTGGCCGAAGAAGAAAATATTTTTTTAACCTTACCATCAATTCTTGAATTAATAGCAAATCATTATAACCACTTTTTACCGCCACAACAGAGATTGGTTAAGGCTCAATTTTTGAATAATTCTGGTTCAAAAAGCAAAGACGCTTGTATATTGGAAGATGGGTGTATGGAATGATTCGTTTAAAGTGGAATCTAGGCAGTGCCCTAGCCTCCAAAATAGCTTAATTTATGCGGGCATATAAACCCGCATTGATTTATTCTCCTTTTGGTTTTCTTAATTGTCCAACCTATTTTTAACTGGAACAACCTGATATTGTCCATCATCCATTTTTTCGCCTTTTCAAAACTTCATTTAGTATCGGGTCATTTTTCAATAAGTTGGAATCATTGGCATCCCCATAACCCTGCATCAACATAAAAACCCTTTGCACAAGTAGTTTATAAAGCGGGTGCTTTACATAGCTTTGATGGCGGGTATCTACAATATTGTTGCTGAAATATTTGATTAGCCCATGTTTATGCTCAATTTTCCCTAGTAACACCAAAGCCCCCTTCGCTGCTAATTTCTTCGGCCTGAAAATCAACAAAAGCAGCTTTGTTTCCTTTGAAAAAGATGGTATCTGTATAGCTCATAATTGGGTGTAAAGATTAACGTTGAATTTGTTTCTAACTAATTCAAATTTAATAATTTACACTCTTTTTTTGCAATGTTCTTATGAATTATTGAGGTTAAAGAAGTTGCATCAGAAATTGCGTTGTTAACTAAATTAGTTATTCTTGATTTAAGTGAGAATGATTTAAAAGAGATTCCTCCAGAAATTAGTCAACTTAAGGAATTAAACTACCTTTATATTACAGGTAATAACATAAAGGAGCTTCCTGAAGAAATTGGGAGTTTAAATAAATTAAGCTATTTAAGTGCTGGCTCATTAGAAGCTGTGCGGCTTGAAAAATTACCAACCGAAATTGGACAGCTAACTAACCTAAAAAAACTGGACTTAAGATTTTGCAGTCTTAATAAGCTCCCAAAAGAGTTAGGAAACTTGCATCAGCTTACCGAACTGGATTTGTGGCAAAACGAAGGTGATATTAACACTTCTATGTATGATGCTTTTGAAAATTTCCCAAAAAAAGTAATTATTTCGGCCAATGTAGAAGATTATTTTTTCACAGATCATCCTGATACACTGGTTATATTTAGAAGTATTGATAATCCTTCGGATGCTTTTAAAATCAAGAATCTTATTGAATTGCAGTTAAACAACAATGGCTATTATAAAATCCCAAAGGCCGAAATTGATTTTTTGCGTGGCGTTGAGCCCAAAACAGAAGAAGAACTTGCAGCGCATGAAGAATTTTTAAAAAGCAAGACGCTTAATTGGTCGGGAATGAGATTTACTGAGGTTCCTGAAAAAATTCTCATGTTCAACTCTTTAGAAACATTAGATTTATCAAATAACCAATTTTTGGAATTCCCCGAACCTATTTTATTGCAAATGCAAGGATTGAAAAAGTTACACCTTTCAGGCAACCCAATCATTCTACTTTCGGAAAAAGCAATGGCCTTTATCAGGGATAAAAAGTTGATGCCAGCCGATTCAGTTGCAAAATACAATGTAGATGCTACCGAGGCATTTAAAGAAAAAGGATTAACCAGGTTGCCAGACATCCTTTGGAAGCAGGAATATTTAGCTGAATTATATCTTAATGATAATAATTTAAGTAAACTACCTGGAAAAATTGCTCAACTAAAAGAATTAGGTGTTTTAAACCTTAATAATAACCAGCTGAGCCATTTACCAGATGAACTTAGTAAAATGGAGCATCTTTCTGAATTATATCTTGAGAATAACCAACTAACTAAATTGCCAGATTTTTCAAAACTACACTCGCTTGAAGTGCTAAATTTGAAAAATAACAAGCTAACCACAGTGGCAAAACCACTAAAAAAGTTAAAATATTTGCGCAAGCTCGATCTTAGAGGCAACAAAATACCAGAAAACGAAATAGAAAAGTTAAAGAAATGTATGGTTGATTGTGAAATTCTTTATTAAACTGTGAATTTCATCTAAAAGTTTGAATAAATCATAAAAGAGAAAAGATAACTAATAGTGTTTTTTATACTTTAGTTAGTTGATTTATAAATATCTATTAATAATTTCTATTTTTATGAAAAAACTAATAATCCTAAAATTTTTATTACTAATTCTTTTATTTCAAACTTCACTTTTTGCACAAAAAAAAGCAAGCATTACTATAGCTTGCAATAGTGCCAACAACGCGAACGAGACTGCGGCTAACAACCTGGAATTCAACAACATTAAATACGTTGCTGACCGAAATGGAACAGAAAAAGCTGCTATAAAATTCAGTGGGGAATCCTTTATTAAAGTAAACAAAAACATTAACCCTGAAACACTTGCCAAGCTTACAGTGGCTTTTTGGGCCAAGCCCGATTTTGACAACAAACGAATGACTTTATTCTCACATGATGATGGTGGCTACGACCGAAGCATTGCAATTGACGAGCGGTTTGGCGGAGGCTGGAAATGGTCTGCTTTCTGTGGTGCTCCGCTGGGAGGGGCAATTGTTAGCAAAAATAAATGGTCGTTTGTGGCAGTTGTATTCAATCAAAGCGAAAATAAAGTGCTAATCTTTGTAGATGGTAAATTTTATGAAAGAGAAGGTTCTTCCGACTCAGGATTGGAATATTTTCATTTTGGCAACAACCCATCTTATGGCGAAGCTTATTTTGGCCTAATGGACGATATAAAAATATATGATGATGCTTTGACCAGGGAAGAAATCTCAGCACTTTTTAAGGCAGAAGGTGGTAAACTTGATAATTCAGATCAATATCATTATGCCGAAAATACGGGAAATGCTGCAATTGAAGTTAGAGTAGGAGATGTTGACAATCTTGGCTTTGGTTGGGATACAGGTTTTGACCCATTTTGTGGCCAAAATACACATGTACACAACTATCCATGGAAAACAGATGAAAATGATCATCCAGGAACAGACAAAATAATGGTTGTGAGTAGTTATACCTCAAAAAGTGCCGATGGTTACACCTCTGGTACCAAAAGACCTGAAAATCAACCTGTAGAAATTAAAATAAAATATAAAAAGCCAACCATTCCAATCAATTCTGTGGTTATTCAAATGATGCTTGACGATTTTCAGGCACCAGTTTGGGGTACCTCATTTCAATTCCATATTAATGGAAAACGCCTAACTTATATCGAAGATATAATTAACGAACTAAAACAAACCGGACCTATTGGAAAATTAGTGCAGGTTGGGGTGTTACCGGAAGACAATAACTTGTTTGAAACTGGTAACATCAGCATTAAAATTGATGATCCTGTAACAGGGGCTGGCGATGGCTTTGCCATTGATTTTGTGCAACTTTTAATTAATCCAAAAGGCGAATACAAGTGCATTGGAAACATCACCGGAACAGTCAAGGACGAAACAGGGAAATCAATAAAAGATGCATTGGTTTCAGCCAATGGTTTGAAAGAAACAGTAAGTACTGCTGATGGAAAGTTCACACTACAGGATGTGCCCATTGGAATTATTACAGCCTCGGCTGGTAAAAGTGGTTATTCATCTGCCAGCGAAAGTTTTGAGCTAAAAAAAGATGAAAATAAAGCCATTAAGCTGGTTTTAAAGAAAAAAACATCCGAATCAGTTGGTTTCTTAAGTGAGGAACTCAAAGCAAAAGGCTTTGTAAACCTTTATGGTATCCATTTCGATTCAGGCAAAGATGTACCCAAACCAAGTTCGGAACCAACCTTAAACGAACTGGCAAAATTTCTAAAAAGCAACCCTGGCATGAAAATAGAAATCATCGGTCACACTGATGCCGATGGAGATGCTGCTTCAAATAAAGATTTATCCTATCGAAGAGCCAAATCGGTAATTGCAAAGTTAAAAGCCAAAGGAGTTAATACTACGAATCTAAAACCTACTGGGATGGGTGAAATTAACCCAGTTGCCAGTAATAAAACAGCTTCAGGCAAGGCGTTGAACAGACGGGTTGAGGTGAAAGTTATTTAATTGTGAGTCTTAGTAGAGCGGTCCATTACCTTACTGCTCTACTAGGGCTGCAATGGTATTAATAATTTATAAAAACCTAATCTCATGAAAAATCTGCCAATAATATTGAATTGGCTGAAAAAATTGGAAATTTCACCTCTAAGATCCCTCCCTGGGCAGTTGAATGGAAGAATTTACACAATTGCAAAGAAAACAAAAGCTTTAAAACCAGGTATGATGCTGCGGCAAAAAAGATAAGCGACGCAAATAAATAAAAATAAGCCTGGTTTCACTTTATCTGGTAATAGTAGGTGCTGTGTACATATTTAATAGCGACCCCCTTTCATTTTGCTGCAACAGATAAGCTTATGTAAGAATTTTTGAAAACCATAAAATTACAAGAATAACTAGTCGAGTTTTTTAGTATTTTAGGCAATTATTTAAAACTTTAAAACCAAAAAAATGAAAATGTTTAAATTTATTACACTTGCATTAATCTTTAGTCTATTTATGGTTGCCTGTGGAAGCAGTAATGATGAAGAGGAAACTTCAAACGAAGAAACGGAACAAGAAGATGTAGAAAAACAAGTAATGGATGCATTTGAAAAAATGGCAGAAGACTCAGAAGCCGGAGAATCATTGACCTGCGAAGAGTACCTTGACAATTTTGAAAAATGGGCAGATAAGTACATTGAAATGTTGGGGAAAGTAAAAAAGAACCCTTCTGATGCAGCCTTAGCTGTGGAATATGCAAAACTTGCCCCCGAAATGGCAACCTGGGCTAACCAATGGCAAAACCAGGTAAAATGTACCCAAGATGAAGAATTTATGAAGCGTTACAAAGAAATTACTGATAGAATTGACGCAGCAGCTGAAGAATTGGAATAACATGTTTACCAAAGAGTGTCTAAAGAGCCTTATTCCAAGCAAAAATAGGAATCTCTAATATCAAAAACACCTAAGTTTCAAAGAGATTGCTTCAATGTACCTCAATGCTATGAGGTACATTGAACGCTTCTTAGGTAGTCAGTCACTAAATAATTAAGCACTTGACTACAAGAGGATTGCAGGACAATTACACATGCCTTTGTTATATTTTTTTTACAGGGATAAAGCTAAAATCCAACTTAGTTATGGACTGAAATATTTCACCAGTATCCAACATCATCTCGTCATCTGATTGATAAAACCAGTTGACCTTAACATTTTTAAATTTTGACCGATTTTCTTCTAATAACTGAAAAACAGGGTATATAAATACCCTTTCGGCACTGGTGTTAAAGTACGAAAACCGGACATTGACAGTTAACCCCTCACTAATATTCCCCAAACTAAACTCTTTAAACCATTTGGTAAACGGAGTAAGATAATTATCGATAAGTGTTTCGAAACGGGTAAGTATCCGGCCTTTAAAAGTTATTTCGCCTGTTTGGCCATTTGCATAAACTGCAGGTTCATCCCTGCCCATTTTAATTTTTAGTGGTTGCATTGTTTTTATGGTTAATTTGTAAATGCTTCAGTTTGTTTTCATCTACAAAGTTACTACAATAACCTTCCTGAAAATTGGGTGAGATGGTTAAAATATATTAAAATATGCTACAATACTTTAAATCTAACTTACTCTTTGATTTTCATAAAAATAGCCCTAAACAACCTGATGTTAAATAAAATTGCTGAAACAATTAATATGATTGATGCAAACAGGTTTATTAGTTCTTCTTTTACTAACACACCAATTATTAAGGCTAATACCGCTACAATATAACTGGCTAAATGCATCACTGATAAATAATCTGTTTTTTGTTCGAGCAGCAAACCATCTTTTGTCCCCTTTTCAACACTAAATGAGGGCTTTATAAAAGAAAATAAGGTATTTAGCTGACTGAAGGTCCAAAGACCTACAAAACCCAAAATAACAGAAATGCCATAAATTATTCCTGCCCTGATAATTAAGTTGGTATTGTTGGATGATGTATATACCAGAAAAAACGCCAAACCTACCGGAAGAACTAAAAAGAACATTGCCACTACTATTTTAGCAAACCCTCCAGGTTGTTGGTTGGTTAGTAGTTTTGATAAGTATACAAGTGCGGTTACAATACCTACTACTATAATAAATAAAGGAATATCAATTAATTCAGTTTGGATATTTCCCTGATAGAACAAATAAAGAACAAGGCCTGCATTAATGAGATAAAAGGCAATTTGTAACAATCTTTTACTTTTTTGTTCTACACCTTTGTCTAATGATTGAGCTGCTACCCCAATAATAAACAGCAAAAACCAACCTGTGAATCCAATGTTTGCATGTAGTTTTAACCACTCTAAATGTGAACCACTAAAGATAGGGCTCTTAAAATTCATTGCTAATAAAATTCCAACTACCACGGTTGCCAGCAACCAGATAACAGATGTTATAAAATACCACTGCTCAACATTTCTTTTTGGCGATTTTGCAGCTGTTACGGCAACATTTATTGCCAAAATCAAGAAAGGGAGCGATAAAAGGTGAGCACCACCAATTAACATACCTCCAAGACTGTTTTTCCAAAAAGCAAACACAAGTACAAGGCTACCCACCACAAACAGCCCAAACCCAATTTTTGCTAAAATGTTACTATACAACTTACGCGAAAATACTTGAGGAACATGTTGGTAGAACAGGGCAAAAAGGAAAGTTGTCAGCCAGCAAAGCGTGGCCATGTGATTGATTGCCAGTATCTTATTTTGAAAATATTGTAGGCCAATTTCTTTGCTTGCCAGTAATAAAAATACACTGAAAAGCAAAAAAGAAATGCCAGAAAAAATTAGATGCATCTTTATTAATGATGTGCTGGCAGTATTATTATTGTTCATATTTTTATATTAAGAGCTCAAAGCCAGAATAACAAAGCTTTTAAAATAGCTTTAACATTCTGACTTTATTTTATCTGACAAATAATTTAGATTAATTCTAAACAACAAAAGTAATTATTAATTTTGTATTGAGAAATCTAAATTATAGCCTCAAAAATTTCAAACTATAATGCATTTTTGTAGCAAAAATTAAAATTTAAGAAATTTTACTCGATCAATAAATTAAAACACATATAATGAATCAGAAAGTCAGGGTAACCAAAGAGTTCGATTTTGAAATGGCGCATGCTTTATGGGAATACGATGGTTTATGTAAAAATGTTCATGGGCATTCGTACAAATTATTTGTAACAGTATTAGGCACCCCCATTACAGATGAAAGTGATGTAAAAGAAGGGATGGTGATTGATTTTGGAGATTTAAAGCGTGTTGTGAAGCCCATGATAGTGGATAAATTTGACCACTCAGTGGTGTTGAGCAAAAAAGCTCCTTCGGAACATTTAAAAAATCTAAGCCCCATGTTCGACCGAATACACCTGCTTGATTATCAGCCTACATGTGAAAACATGGTTATTGATTTTGCTATGCAGATTAAAGAGAAGTTGCCTAAAAATGTTGAATTGGTTAGTATAAAACTATACGAAACAGCAACTTCATTTGCTGAGTGGTATGCCGCTGACAATATATAATGTGTGCATTTTTATTGGTATATTAGTAATTTCCAATGTGCCAATACACACATTAATTGGTAAAATAAACTTTTGTGAATATTTTTACATCTATCAATAGTATAAACCAGAGTTATTTAACCATGAAGTATTTTACAATTTTCATTACTTTAATTGCAATTTTTGCGTTTTCATCATGTGGTTCGGGGAACAATGAGCCTGAATCAGAAGCTTATTTTGAATCCAATGATCAGTTTGAGGAATTGCAAAGCAGTCTCAATAACCAATTCTCAAAAGACGCTGGTTATCAAAGTATTATGCTTTCGTTTGATGAAAGAATGGGAAACACTGTGCTGGTAAAAGTTTCGAAAAACATTGAAGAAAACAACATTGAGGAATGGTTTTACATAAATGAAGACTGGAATAAAGAAGCTGAAAGCAAAATTAAACTGAATGATAAAAAAGTTTCAGACTTTTTATTCTCATTAAAAGATGATTATGACCTGTCTCTTTTACTTTCTATTGTAAACAAATCAAAGGAAAAAGTGATAAACGATTTTAAAGTTGAAAAGGTTATTTGCAAAAGCATCAACCTGATTATGAGCAAGGAGAGAACATCGACTAATAAAATGGATGATTTGATTACCCAGGCAACAGTTGAAAACCAAGAAGATGGAACAACTTACAAAATTAACTTTGATGCAAAAGGTAATTTAAAAGATATTAGTAACTAGTGTTAAGTCAAATTTGATATTTCTGGTAATTAGCCAGGTGACAACACCTGGCTGGCGCACTTGTCAGGTGTTGTCACCTGACAAATTAGCTTTGACATGACACTAGTGTTGTACCACAGCAATTTTGACGCTTTGCCTGGATGACATTTTAAAACACCCTTTTCTTATAACACGAATAAAAAAAACAATAAAATATTGAGATATGAAGTATATTTTATATTCTAGCATCCTGATTTTAGTCCTATTTTCGGCCTGTAAAACAAAAAAACTGACCCTGGCAAACCCTCAGGCAAGTATTGAATCGGCGATAGTTGATTGTATAAACTTATTGGAGAAGGAAAGGTATACCGAGCTTCTTTCAAAATACATTTACCCTGATGCAAAAGAAGAAATCTTAAAAAATCAAACCATGGAAGATTTGGCAAAAGGATTTAAGGGTAAAAAGGCTGAGCGACTTTTAGCAGCATTAAAAATTGCGCAAACGAAAGAAATTGAATACAAAAAGGAAGGTATTTTAGCTATAATTAAGATGGATGAGAATTTTAAAGGCCCCAAAAAACTGGAATTTATGAAAAAAGGAAAGCTTTGGTATATTGCTGACTAACAATATAATTGCCATTCAGCTCATCAGCCAAACCATATCTATATATTTCAGCAATTAATGCGCTGCTTTTTCACTTAAACCTTAACTAAAAACTACCAACCATGGCTGCAACAAACACAAAACTTTGGTACCTCGAAAACTTTAACCTTCTTAAGGAGTTACCGATGGAGGAGTTAGCAAAAATTGAAAAAATGACCTCCATGAGAACCATTAAAAAAGATGAGTTTATTTATTTTCCTGATGCTCCTTCAACATCTGTATTTTTTTTAAAAAAGGGCAGGGTCAAAATTCTTGGATATTCTGATGAAGGAAAAGAAATCATAAAAAAAATACTATGGCCCGGTGATATTTTTGGTGAGCTGGGCCTGATTGATGAAGAAAAACGAAGTGATTTTTCGCAAGCAATGGATGATGATGTGCTTATTTGTGCCATGGACAAAAACGACATGATGAAAATGATGGGCACAAATGACAAGCTAAATATAAAAGTAATGAAACTAATTGGGCTGCGTTTGCGAAAAATGGAGCGCAGAGTGATGTCGTTGGTTGGGAAAAGTGCACGCACCCGACTTATTGAATTTATTTGCGATATGGCTGAAGAAAGAGGCAAAAAAGTGGGAGATGAGATTTTAGTAAAGCATCGCCTGACTCATCAGGATATTGCCAACTTAAATGCCATATCTCGACAAAAAACAACCTCTATATTAAACGACCTGCGCGAAGAAAACCTGATTAACTTTGACAGGAACAGTATTTTAGTAAGGGACTTATCGAAATTAAAGGAGATTTAAACTGAACATTATTGATTCATGTTTGTTCATTTATCTTAAGGTATATTTGTGTATTAACAATGTGTGACCAATCAATATTATATTTGAATTGTTTGCTTAACAGAATTAAAAATGACCAGAGAAATACCCATAAAAATCAAAAATAAATTTCGCCATTTAGTACACAACCCTGCTACATCGGGGATTTTATTAATTATTAGTACCATTGTAGCCCTGCTTTGGGCTAATTTTGGCACCAACGATTCGTACCATCATTTTTGGGAGCATACCATGATTCGTGTTGGTAAACCCAACCAGTTGTTTTATGATATTACCATTCACCATTTTGTCAATGATTTTTTAATGGCCATATTTTTCTTTCTTACGGGCCTCGAAATAAAGCGCGAAATTAAGGCTGGTGAACTTTCTACTTTTAAAAAAGCAATAGTGCCCATTTCTGCTGCAATAGGTGGCATGATAATACCAGCAGGAGTTTTTGCTTTTATCAATTATGGGCAAAGCTCCATTTCGGGCTGGGGAGTGCCAATGGCTACCGATATTGCCTTTTCGTTGGGAGTGCTGGCGCTTTTAAGGACCCGTGTGCCTTTGAGCTTGAAAATTTTCCTCACAGCATTGGCTATTGCCGATGATATTGGGGCTGTTCTGGTTATTGCTATTTTTTATACCGATACCATTGCTGTAAATGAACTTTTAACAGCCGGTGTTGGTCTTGCTGTTTTAATTGTCTCAAATTATATGGGGATAAGAAACCGAAATTTCTATTACATTGTTGGAATAGCAGTGGTTTGGGTTTCATTTATGTATTCGGGTGTGCATGCAACCATTGCAGGTATTTTATTTGCTTTCACCATTCCTTCCGATACAAAAATAGACACTGATGCCTACCTCGAAAAAACAAAAATATTGATTAAAAAAATGGAAGAGGCTGACCAAAAGGAAGAAAAAGGGATAATTAGCGATGAGAAAATGGAAATTCTTCTTAAACAGAAGGAGCTGGTGCTCTGTGCCTACAACCCATTACAATACAAAGAAAAATTCTGGCACCCCATTGTCAACTTTTTTATTATGCCTGTTTTTGCATTGGCCAATGCCGGCGTAGTGCTAAAAGGTAAGTTTATTGATATTGCCACTCAACCCATTTTTATAGGAATATTTTTCGGGCTAATCTTTGGTAAATTAGTGGGGGTTTTCCTTTTCACCAAAGTAGCGCAATGGTTAAAACTGGGCGAGTTGCCTAAAGAAATAAAAAATGTTCATATTGTAGGTGTTGGTCTACTGGCTGGGATTGGTTTTACCATGAGTTTATTTATTGCCAACCTGGCCTTTTTTGAACCAGAACAGGTGGATGTTGCCAAGCAGGCTATTTTGGTTTCGTCGTTTGTGGCAGCTGTTACTGGGTATTTGTTGTTGTTTTTTGCTGGGAAGAAAAAATAAAAGAGGTGCTTATTTTAAATTCTTGCTGATGTTGGGGATTGAGCAGGTCCATGTTTGGGTTGCCCGTACAAACCGCTGATAGCCAAAATGTTAAATATGTGCAAATAACTATTAATTGAATTCAACGGTGTTGATTTTATAAAGTGCTTCAGAAAGTATTTTTCTCCATTGGTCTTGGATTTTTAGATAATCTACAATAAGTAAATACTCATTGTTCTGCTTTACACACCAAAACCATTCATTATAACTGTCAATAAATTGCCCATTTACTGCCCTTGCAAGTTCTTTTAAATATCCAATACCGATTTGCTTGTCTCCAAGCTCATTTGTTTTAGAAACAATTCCATAAAACCAAACCTGTCCATCTTCTTGTATCGAAGCAAAATTATATGTATCATCTGCCGACTTTAGGTTTAAAGAAAGTTTTTTTCCTCGGCCAAGTTTTGGTGTAATATTTAATTCTGATTTTAATGATTCAACAAAGCTTTGAAAACTTCTGGTTGGGCCTTCGCCTATGGCATTTTGCAACCTTTCAAAAAACACCTTTTCTGAAATAGTTTTACTTACTGTTTTTTCAACTGTTATATTTTTATCTTCAATTGTTTTATCACCAGTGATATTATAGATAATACGTTCTATTTCTTTAGTTTTTGCAAGTATTCTTGGAGTTATAATCAATTCCTCACTAAATGGGTGTTTGTAAACCGGCAATTCAATTAAACCAAGGGTGAAATTTAAGTTTCCATTTCTGTGAATATAATCTGACAACTCTTCCATATTCTCTCTAATACCATCACCAATAATGGTTAATAAAAACCGTCCTTTTTTTAGATTGCTTTGTAAGTTGTCAATAAAACTAGCTTCCTCTAATTCTGGATAATAGTCTTGTACAATTTTGAATAAATTGCCATTTAATTCTTTTCTTGCTTTCAAACACTCATTTTCAAATTTGGAATAGTTCCATTTGGCTATATCTTTGGCATAATCTAAAACCTGACCAACAACTTTTCTTCTCGCTTCGGGGTTCCTCCAAAGTTTACATTCACCAATTGTAATAAAGCCATCTTCGTTAACAAAAATCAAATCGATTGCTCCTGAATTTGTTGAAAGTTCCATGCAAATTGGAACCATACCGTTAAAAGAGGGTTCTAGTTCCTCAAATGGTAATAAATTGGGACTTTGAAAACAGATTTTCTGAATCCAGTTTTCATTATAGGATTTTGATTTTAATGTAACTTTCTCTAGAGCTGAAATTTTTTCTCCTTTTATTATTACTGGTGTAGTATGTTGTTTCATATAAGTCTATTAATAATATACATTTATCTGTAAAAATCAGTGCACAAAACCCATTATAATAACTCAAGCATTTTTTTCATCTCCTCCTGAAAAACTTCAGCTTGTTTCTTTTTAGGAAATTGTTTCAACAATATTTTTGTATCAGAGCTATTTATTATAGAAACATCATAG
Organism: Bacteroidales bacterium; assembly: GCA_050291445.1. GTDB lineage: Bacteria > Bacteroidota > Bacteroidia > Bacteroidales > NBLH01 > NBLH01. The sequence continues at coordinate 53,034 of JBNKJW010000109.1, forward strand.
GTTTTTGTTCTGTATTCGCCTGAACTTCCACGGCTATTCATTCTTACAGCATCTTTGCAGGTTGCAATTGTAATTTTATTGAAATCTATTAAGTCATATTGTTTGCCTAATTTAAAAAACAGGAAAATAAAATATGGTTTAACAATGCCTTTCTTTTGGTCAATTATAGTCCCTTTCATGTTCAGAAAGAAAAAAACACCTAAACCAGCCAATAAAACACCTAAAGCAACATTATATTTAATGGCTAAAAAAGCACCTGCAATTATTATCACTAGTCCTAAAAATGAAATTTGCCCCTGAAATGTTGGGCCTTGAAAAATGTTTTTTCTCATATTAAATCAACTATCTGTGTGAACTTTAGAGTTTTTGCTTGCCACCAAGGCTCTAAAGCACAAAGCAGCACAAAAAATCAGCTAGACTTCTAATACTTTTTTGCTGGGGGTTGTATCAACGGCGAAGCCCTCACCGTAGATAAAACTAGATTTCGGACGCTGAGCCTGTCGAAGCGTATATTGATTATTAGCAACTTACACATTTCGACAGGCTCAATGTCCATCAAATAAACAACTTTTAATACAGCCCCACCTCCAAATTAATCTCCCTACCCCTTACTTCGAATTATTAACTGGATCCAAAAAATCATCACACCTCCACCTCTCCTATCATATAAGTAACCGCCTGTCCGCTAATTAACACCCTGTCACCTGCCATTTTGCATTTTAGCTCACCTCCTCGTTTTGATAATTGCCTGGCAGATAATTCTTTCTTTCCTAATTTTTTACTCCAGTAAGGTGTTAAAGTAGTGTGTGCCGAACCAGTTACAGGATCTTCCAGAATTCCGGCGCCGGGAGCAAAAAAGCGCGAAACAAAATCAACATCATTCCCTTTTGCAGTTACAATAATTCCTCTAAAGCGAATGTTGTCGGCAGAAGAATATTCTACCTGTACATTTTCAACTTCTTGTCTTGAGGCAAATACAAACATAAAATCAGTTTTACCCTTGTAGCACTCAATTGGCTCAATTTCAAGCGCTTTTAAAAGCTGCTCTGGTGGGCTGACTTTTTTTACCTCATCAGCAGGAAAATCAAGTGTTAAAAAATCGTCTTCTTTTTTCACCTTTAAAAAGCCGCTTTTTTTTGTTTCAAAATTAATTTCCTCCCCCAAAAAACTGGTATAATTAAATATTACATGCCCGGCAGCCAGGGTTGCATGGCCACACAAGTCAACCTCAATGGCTGGTGTAAACCAGCGTATTTCAAAACCGTTTCCTTTAGGTACAACAAAAGCGGTTTCGGAAAGGTTATTTTCAAGTGCAATGTTCTGCATTAGTCTATCATCCAGCCAATTATCTGTAATACAAACTGCAGCGGGGTTGCCACTAAAAAGTTTGTTCGAAAAGGCATCTACCTGGTAAAGTTTAAGTTGCATTGGATTAGTAAATTTAAGTTGGTTTTTAGTAAATTAATCAAGCATTTAAAGATAAGAATTTTTGGAGTTATAGCATATTCTTTTCAAGCTTTCTAAATTCTGACTATGAGATTCAAAAATCTATCCTTAAATTTCGCGATTATTAATTAACTAAAACGAACAATCGATGAAAAAATATTTACATTTTTCCACCACATTACTAGCAATAGTTCTTTTAACGTGTTTTTCATTATCAGCCCAAAAAAACAACAAAAAACTAAAAACCTTTCACGATTTTAAGGTAAAAACCCTCGACGGCAAAGAGTTCGACTTGGCCAGCCTGAAAGGCAAAAAGGTTTTGGTGGTAAACACAGCTTCGAAATGCGGGTTAACCCCTCAATACGAAGTGTTGCAAAAGCTTTATGAAAGCCTTGACAAATCGAAATTTGAAATTATTGGGTTTCCGGCCAACAACTTTCTTTCGCAAGAACCTGGCAGTAATGACGAAATAAAAGAATTTTGCACCAAAAATTATGGTGTAACCTTCCCTATGATGTCAAAAGTTTCGGTTTGTGATTATATTTACGAGTCGGCCCCGCCAGATCCAAACAAAGCCAAAAAAGTAAAGACGGATGAAATATACCAATGGCTGACAAAAAAAGAGCTAAATGGGGTTATGGACACAAAAATCCAATGGAATTTCCAGAAGTTTCTAATTGATGAAAACGGGAAATTAATTGGTACAATAGCTCCGAGAGTTGGAAAAGAACTGCTTTTGATGAAGGAATGGTTTGGAAATTAATCAGCAATCATTAAGTCATTGGTCATTAAGTAATTAGGTGAAACATGTTTTCGCTAATGACTAATGACCAATTCATATTTAAAACCTTTATAAATAAGCCCTTACCTACAATATTATTCAAACTTTTTTAGTTATTTTAATGGTGCAATTAGCTCCTTTTATCATGACTAAAAAAGAAATCGTCTTTCCTTTCATCATTTTTGCCTTAACAATTGCTTTTGCAGTTGTCTCATTTTTACTATTTCTTTCAGGTGGGAAATCGGCAAAGTGGCTTGCCAGAAAAATAAAATTGGGTGCTTTATTGCTGACACTTAATGCATTTACCCCAGGAACGGCACAGGAAATAGAAGTTTCGTGTTACGATATTGCCGAAGAAAATGTGATGCTTTTAAAAACTGAGCAAACAGAACTGATTTTTAAAAGTAAATCGCCAAAAGTAGTTGAAGCCATCATTGATTTCAGAACTAGTGAAAATTATTCGTTTTGCCAGGTTGATGAAGGAAACAAAGAAATACAGTCTGGGAAAATAACTGCTCTCGACGGCAAGTTTGATGAATGGAAAGAAGATGTTGAAATACAATTAAAAAATGATTTAAAAGCCGAGAAATATTTTCTACTTTTATTCGATGTTGCTGTTAATGAGTAGACTAAGGACAATTACAAGAAAAAAATACAAGTTGGCATCATTGAGAATTAGCAGAATGTTTAACCGCCAAGTACGCAAAGTTAGCGCAAAGCCCGCAATAATTTCTTTGCGAAAAACTTAACGAACTTTGCGGTAAAAAATTAATTTGCTATGACTAAAAAAGAAATCATTCTTCCTATAACAGTGCTGGGTCTAACACTTTTATTTGCCGGCATTTGTGTTGCTGTTTTCCTTACTAACGGCAAATCAGCAAAATGGGTTTCGAGGAAGATGAAAATTGGTGGATTATTATTGAGTTTGACAGCAATAGTTCAAACAGGTTGTCATAGAAATACACTTTGTTATAAATTTGCTGATCCAATACCAAGTATAACCGATGCTGAGTTTAAATTAACTAGCACGAAAAAAGATCATATTGCAGGAAAATTAAAAAATACGCAATCAATATATCATTTAAAAAAGGAATATGAGCGTTGGAAGTCTGAGGGTTATGATAGCACGAATATTAATGGATGGTTAAGACCTTTAATATCAAAAATGAAAGAAACCGGGCCTTCAGACCTAATCTGCGAGATTTTAAATTACAAAACGAATGAGGTTATAAGAGATGGCTCACTTATTCCAACTGATAGTAAATTTGATGGGGATAAAAAAGAAAGTTTTAAAGTTGAGTTTGAGAATAAATTGCCAAGAGGTAAATATTTAGTAAAAGTATATTATAAAAATCTATATTTTCGGGAAAGCTTAGACTATCCAGATCCCTTTAAAATAGAAATTGGTACCAAAATTATAAAAATACGAAAATGACTAAAAAAGAAATCATTCTTCCTATAACAGTGCTGGGTCTAACTCTTTTATTTGCCTGCATTTGTGTTGCTGTTTTCCTTACTAACGGGAAATCGGCAAAATGGGTTTCGAGGAAGATGAAAATTGGTGGATTATTATTGAGTTTGACAGCAATAGTTCAAACAGGTTGTCATAGAAATACACTTTGTTATAAATTTGCTGATCCAATACCAGTAATTGATGAGACTAAAATTAAGCGAATAAAGGCTAAAAATGATAAAATTATCGGTTTATTAGAAAACGCATTTCCAATTTACTATGATATTATAGGTTTTGAAAAATTGAAATCTGAAGAATTTGATACTACAGAGGTTCAGAAAGTATTCAAGAATCTGATTACGTATGATAAAATAATAAAGTCTGGCCCAACTGAATTTTATTACGAAGTTATGAACCTCGAATCAAATAAGATTATATTAAATGGGACTATAGAACCAAGGGATGGAAAATTTGATGGATCAGATGAGAAATTTGAGATTCGTCCAACTAAAAAGCTTCGAAAAGGTAAGTATATATTAAAAATCTATTACAAAAATCTTTATACCCTGGAAAGCTTTGACTATCCTGATCCTTTTAAAATAGAAATTGGTACCAAGATTATAAAAATACGAAAATGACTAAAAAAGAAATCATCCTCCCCCTAACTGTCCTTGGACTTACGTTGGTATTTGCGGGTATTTGTTGTGCTGTTTTTTTGACCAACGGCAAATCAAAAAAATGGATATCTCGGAAAATGAAATTTGGTGGCCTGTTACTAACCTTAACAGCTGCATCATGCAATGGTGGTGGTGGCGAGGTGATGTGTTACGAAACTGTTGCCGTTGACAACATTTGGATGGAAAACCAGGGCGAAAAAGGGATTGAAATAATGCTGGACACAGGGAATGTGCTTATAGGTCATTTAACAGGTGCCCAGGAGTCCATCTATTCTTTTAGGGTATCTGACGAAAACAACGAAATTTTTCAAAAAGGGGTTTTAAAGCCCAAAGACGGTAAATTTGATATGATGGATGAAGTTTTCAATATTGAATTAGACAAAAACCTTGACCCAGGCAATTATGTTTTAGACATGTTTCCCTCTAGCATTGAAATGCAGGATTCATCACATATTATTAGTCAGGTAAAACTTGTTGTTAAAGATGACTAAAAAAGAGATTTTAATTCCGTTTTTAGTTGCTGGATTAACCCTTTTATTTGCGGGAATTTGTGTAGCTGTATTTTTAAGCAATGGCAAATCTAAAAAATGGGTGGCACGAAAAATGAAAATTGGTGGTCTTTTACTGTCATTAACTTCAATTACGTGTTCGAATGTTCCACCAGAAACATCTTGCTACATTATTGATTATTCGAGAACTCCATCCAATTTAGTGGAAATTAAGACAAACCAAAGAAATACACTTATTATAAACAGGGCTAATGATTCAATAGTTGAATGTGAAATAACTCAGAAAAAATCCAAGAATTTCTCTTATGCAATTTACAATTATGCCAATAAAATAGTTCAAAAAAGTAATATTGTTCCCTTTAATGAAAATAAAGAAGACAAAATAGCAAAATTTAAACTAAAAATTAATTCAAAACTTCCATCAGGTAAATATTATATTGAGTTTTTTGCAGTAGATACATCACTTCAAAGTGCTAATTACCCAAAAAATCACACTTCGCTTTTACTGACTAATAATAAAGCTGTAAAGTTTATAAAAACATCGGATGATTTCATTGAATGTAAAATGCAAAAATCTAGTTTCAAGAATTTCTCTTATGCAATTTTAAATGAGAATGGCATTATTTGTCAAAAAAACAATGTTCTCGTGGGGAAATTATCTAAAAAACCAATTTTTAAGATAAAACTGAACAAGCTTTTTCCTGGCATATATATTCTAAATTTTCATCAATCGAAAGCAACACAACAAAACAAAAAAAATATTGCTGGAGAATTTAAATTAATAGTTAAACATAAATAACAGGTTTATATATCAAAGTCTAATACACCAATGTCAAAATATTCGCTACCACATATCATTTTCGAAACTACTTCGGTATGCAATTTAAAATGTAGATACTGCTACAATATCTGGAAAATTCCGGGTGCAAATGGCTTTGAACAGTTTAATTCGTACAAACAGGCAAAAAAAACACTGAAACGATTGTTTAAAATAGCTGATGTTAGCAGTGTAACCTTTACAGGTGGCGAGCCTTTTTTAGCTGAACGATTTAATGAGCTGGTGCTTTTTACCCGCCTGAAAAACAAATCGGTAACTATTATCACAAATGGAAATGGAGCTACCAAAAAAGATTACAAACAAATGGTCGACTTGGGTGTTAGTTTGTTTGAGTTACCCATCCACTCCCCCGCTGCGAAGGAGCATGATTTTATGACAAACACACCAGACTCGTGGCAGAAATCGGTCAATTCTGTTAAAGAATTACTTGAATTAAATGCTTATGTGGTGGCCGTGATTGTGATTACCAAAGCAAATTACCATTTGATTGATGAAACGTTACGTTTTATTAAAAACCTGGGAATCAGCCGAATCATGCTCAACCGCTTTAATATTGGCGGCCAGGGCATTGCCGAGAAGGAAAACCTTTGGTTATCGCACCAAGAAATAAATGAAGCTTATAAAGTTGCCTCAGAAACTGGTCGAAAAGAAAACCTGCTTCTTTCCTCCAATGTTTGCACACCAATGTGTGTATTAAATCCTGCTGATTTTAAAAATATTGGTTTTACAAGTTGCTCGGCAGATGTAAGCAGACGACCATTGACAATAGACATTCACGGTAATTTGCGTTTTTGCAACCACTCACCCACTGTTTTGGGCAATATTTTCAGCGATAAATTGGAGAAAATGCTCACCAGCAAAGAAGCACAGCTTTGGAATGATGTAACACCCGATTTTTGTACAGATTGCAATTTGTATGAAAGATGCATGGGAGGATGCAGGGCTGCTTCGGAGCAATTAAAAATGTCGTTAAGTGCAGTGGATCCGATTGTTGAGATAATTGAGAGTAAGTAGTACACCTCCTTCTGAAATACTTAGGGCTCACTGAAAAACGCCTAAGCCTATTAAAATTAAACATTTACATAAAAGAAGTTGTAAAAAAGTGCAAAGGTTTTTAAAAAAATAGTAATTTTTCCTTGCATTAACTTTATCTTCAGGTAGCAAAAAACTAATGATTATAATGCTAGCCAGAGGCACATCATCTACTTCATTAGCTTCAGCTCGAAGTATTCATATACATCTTCGCTTTGCTAAGTTTTCTCCCTTTGGTCGAAGATATCGCTTCGCTAAGTTGTAGCTAAT
>JBNKJW010000110.1:0-25972 GCA_050291445.1 Bacteroidales bacterium
GTTCTAATTGAGGATTGGTATTTTCAACTTTTTTTCTTATCATTGTTAAAGGGATGTTTTGTTGTGTACACCCTAAAAATACTAATAATTTAGCATTTTTAGGGAACAAACTCCCTTTTTTTATGAATAATGCAGGCTAGACCTATATTTATTATGAAAAAGATAACTTATATTCTCACCTGCTTTTGCTGGTGTCTGCTTGCCTGCAATCAAAACCCGGCTGAAGATAAAGAAAAGACAGTTTTCCCTATTTTAAAGGGCGAATACATGGGTCAGGCATTTCCCGATTCAATTGCCGAACTTTTTGCCCCGGGAATTATATCCACAGGATTGTATGTTAGAGACATAGCAATGACACCAGATAGAAAAGAAATCTATTTTTGCATTTCATCCGCGGGTTACAACCTCATTTTCTTTACAAAAGAAGTTGATGGTGTTTGGACTGAGCCTGCCCTGCCTACTTTTGTAAAAAATCCAAAATACATGTATTACGAACCATGCATTGCCTCCGATGGAAAAAAAATGTTCTTTTTATCCAACATGCCAAAAGATTCAAGTTCAGAAGAGAATGAGGATATTTGGGTAGTTGACCGAAGGAATGATGGATGGGGAGAGCCCTATAACCTTGGAGAACCTGTTTGCACTGATAGTCCTGAGTTTTTTCCTTCAATTACCAGTAATGGAACCTTATACTTTACGAGGCAAACAAAAGGTAGCCAGGAAAATAACATTTACCGTTCAAAACTGGTCAATGGCCGCTATCAGGAACCTGAAAAACTTCCGGAACAAGTGAATTGTGGAACGAACCGATTCAATGCTTATGTATCTAAAGATGAAAGCTTTATGATTGTTCCAGCTGCTGGTATGGAAAACACTTTAGGTGGAGTAGATTATTACATTGTTTTTAGAAATGAAGATGATACCTGGCAGGAACCAATCAACATGGGCTCGCAAATTAATTCGGAAAACGGACGCCAATGGTCTGCCTATATATCACCAGACGACAAATACCTGTTCTTCATGTCATCAAGATCCACAATAAGAAAAAAAGACGACGTTTTACCAACTTATAAAATGTTACTTGACCAACATTCAGGGCCAGGCAATGGCAATGCTGATATTTACTGGATATCAACCAAGGTAATCGACCAACTAAAACATACAGTTAACTAAACGAGATTTTCTTTATAAATTAACTAACAAACTCACCCAATTTACTTATTATTTAACATCTAATTTTTATGAAAAGATTTATTTTATCATTTGTTTGTTTAGCAATCCTGATTTTTGCTTCTGCTCAAAAAACCAGCGAATTATTCATGCCCAAGGAGTTTAAAAAAGCCTATGAAAAAGGCACAAGAACTTTTGATGGCAAGCCTGGAAAGAACTATTTTCAAAACCGTACTGATTATGTAATAAAAGCTGAATTCAACCCTGAAACAAGAACCATAACAGGCTCTGAAACAAGCCTTTACGAAAACAATAGCAAAGATAGCTTATCACTGATCTACATTAAGCTTTACCAGGATTTGTTAAAAAAGGGAGGTGCTAGAAACTGGGATTTGGGCCCTGTTGATATTCATAATGGAGTACTAGTAAAATCGCTAAAAATCAACAATACTGAAATATCCCTCAGTTCCAACACTGTAACACGAAGGGCAACGATTATGCAAATTAAACTTCCTGAAAAAATACTTCCATCAGGCACCACCAAAATTGAGGTGGATTGGGAGCTGGTTATTCCAGGCACAGTTCCTGTAAGGATGGGTACATACAATGGAAATAGCTATATGGTTGCATACTGGTATCCCAAAATGGCTGTTTATGATGATACGCATGGCTGGGCTTCAATCCCCTATACCGGAAGTTGTGAATTTTATAATGAATTTGGCAACTTTGAGGTTGAAATTACAGTTCCAAAAGACTACAATGTTTGGTCATCGGGTTTGTTACAAAATGCTGATGAAATATATACCAAGAAATATTTAGAGAAAATTAGCAAGGCTGCAAAAAGCAACGAAGTAATTAAGGTAATTACAAAGGAAGACCGACTTGAAAACAAAATCACCAAAGATGCTGATAAACATACTTATAAATTTAAGGCACAGAACATGCCAGATTTTGCATTTGCAGTCAGCAAAAGCTATTTATGGGATGCAACCAGCGTTAAAGTAGGAAACAGAAGAGTTTTGGTGCATGCAGTTTACTACGAAAACTCAAAAGATTTTCATGAAGTTGCAGCTATTAGTAGTAAAATTATTAATTATTATTCAACCAAAAGTCCGGGTATCCAATACCCTTACCCGCAAATGGTGGCATTCAATGGCAGCGGAGGCATGGAGTTTCCAGGCATGGTTAATGATGGTGACGCAAGTGACAGGGACAGAACACTTTACTTAACCGCCCATGAAATTGGTCACACCTATTTTCCTTTTTACACCGGGCTAAACGAACAAAGATATGCATGGATGGACGAAGGATTAATCAGTTTTATTCCACAAAGAGTAGTAGGCGCATTGACTCATGACAAGAACTTTGATGTTTCAAAAAGTAATTTTAGAGGTTATAACCAGTCTGCTGGAACCGAATCTGAAATCCCCTTAATTGTTAGCTCTACAAACACTGGATTAGCTTACCGATACCATGCCTATACACGTTCATCTACAGCTTTTTATGTGCTGCAAGAATTAATTGGTCAGGAAAAGTTCGATCAGTCATTGCAAGAATTTGCAAAGCGATGGGAAAGCAAACACCCTACCCCATTTGATTTCTTTTTCACTTTTAACGAAGTAGCGGGTGAAGATTTAGGATGGTTTTGGAAACCCTGGTTTTTTGAAATGGGTTATGCTGATTTATCTTTTGGCGAAATAACAAAACAAAATATTGAAATAGTTAACAAAGGAGGTTTTCCTGTACATGTAAGGCTCAAGGTGGTTATGCAAGGTGGTGAGGAAAAAATCATCAAAAGGCCTGCAAGTATTTGGAAACATAAAGAGAAATCAATAAAAATACAACTGCCGGCAGGTTCCATCAAATATCTTGAACTAGATACAGAAAGGGCACCTGATGCTTATCCGGAAGATAACCGGTTAGATTTATAAAAAAACTCTGTGGTCGGGTGATTTCCTTGCCTGGCCACAGGTTATTATCACTTTTTCATTTTTATCGAGTTCAACAGTGCCACATAAACGATTTTGCCCTGTCAGCGGATTATTGTTTTTCTAAATTGCCAAAAAGTGTGTGCCTTTACTTTTCGAATATCATTTTTAAAGATAATAATTGGCTGTTTCATAGGAATTTAGGTTATCAAACTAAATCGAACATCTTGAACCATCAATGGTAATAGACAGCTTTAAGCCTAAGTAATCTTAACAAAAAGGCCGCCTTTCTTTATGAACGACAGCCCTTCTTCAATTATTAACCTTGTTTTACCTAGTTACTACCCAGTTGCTTTTTGTCCGGGTTAAATTCATAAGCAAGAATCTTATAGTTCTTGCCTCGTTTTACAAAATCAATCCTTTCAAACACTTTCCCGTTAGTATTATCAACGGTATAGCTCAACTTTGTAATCGTCAGTCCATCAACAGTTTCCGTATGAAAGCCAGTATTCTTATACGAAACCAGCTTACCCCAATATTGGCTCCTGGTCTTTAAAAGATCCATCCATTTCTCTTTAGGGTGTGCCTTAATTGCTTGGTTATCAAGCAGGTTTATAATCATTTCATATTCACCTTTTTTTAGGTGAGTGTAAAATATATCCCCACTTTCTCCAGATTGCGAAACAGAACTGCAAAAGAAGCCGGAAATTGCAATTCCAAACAATAGTCCAAAAATCAATAAGTAAATCCGCTTCATTTATCTAAAATTTTAGTTAAATGAATTTACGACGATTTTTTTTAATAATCAAGCAAACTTTGCAACCAACATATATTTATTGACAAAACACCAAATCCAATTGTCGAAATTCTATTATAATATGATGGATGGTGATTTAAGTTGAAATCAAGGCTGAGGTTGGCCTTTGACAGGTAATACAGTGAGTTTGTTGAACTTTTAGAGCTGAGGTTTATATTGATAGTTTACATTCTGCCTTAAAGAAGAATTCTATTTATATTCGTAACTTTAAACAACACAAAGGCAAAAGTGATGAAAAAAGTAAACTCAAATAAAACACCTATTTATAGAGATTCGGGATTTTACCTGGCAACAACTGAAAATACCCTGAAAACATTTCAAGCCGAAGCAAGTAACCTGCATGAACCAGAAAGTTATATTTATTCAAGGTATCGTAATCCGACAGTAGTAGCCACTGAAAAAAACATTGCAAAGGTTGAAAACACTAATTGGGCTTTGCTTACACAAAGTGGTATGGCAGCTATTGATATTGCCCTTTCCATTTTTCAGGAAGCTGATGATAACAAGCCATGGCTATTTTTTACCGAGATTTATGGAGGCACAAACAGTTATATCGATTTGGTTTTAACCAAAAGAAGAGGGATTAACATTCAGCGTTTTGCTCCCGATGGAGATGCGTATAACCTTGACCAATTTATTGCTACCCTGGACGAACACCAGCCAAAACTGGTGTATTTTGAAGCTATTTCGAACCCAATGTTAATAGTTGCTGATGCAAAAGCCATTCTTGCTGAAACCAAAAAGCGTGGAATTATAAGTATTGTTGATAATACCTTTGCCACTCCTTATCTTTGGAAACCGCTTGAAGATGGTGCAGATATTGTAGTTCACAGCGCGACCAAATACCTCTCAGGGCACGGAAATATTTCTGCAGGTGTTCTTTGTGGAAATAACATAGAATACATGCAGGCCGCTATTGAGTACCGAAAATGGGTTGGACACATGATTAGCCCAGATGATGCTTATCGCTTAAACACTCAATTACACACCTTTGAATTGCGTGTAAATCAGCAGGTTGAGAGTGCTTTTAGCTTGGCTAGATTTCTTGAGAAACACGATAAAATTGAAAAGGTGGTCTATCCCGGGTTAAAGTCGCACCCTACGCATAGTATTGCAGTAGATTTATTAAAAGAAAACGGTTATGGTGCAATTATTACCTTTCAATTGGCTGGAGAAACCGATGATTTAAAAAGAAAAAACAGCGAATTGTTTATTTCAAAAATTACTGAGCATTTTGATTTAATACCAACTTTAGGCGATGTTGAGACCATTTTTATGCCAATTGATGCAGTTTGGGGCGATAAATACCCATTCCCTGGCACCTTAAGGCTGTCTATTGGTATTGAGCCTTATGAATACATCGAATGGGTTATTTCGGGTGCATTAAATGAAATACCCGTCAAGTAGCAATAGTCATTATTTAAAGCAACCTGACGGGTAGTAACCAAGTATAAATTTATAAGATACTATCCGTCGACCCACTCTAGTATTAAATAAAAGTGGCCTCGACGGATAGTAAAATCTATTTCTTAATAAATCTTTCTTTGTAGGTATTGTCTTTATCAATAAATTCAATGATGTACATACCAGCTTCAAAAGAAGTAACATCCAATCCGTCCATTAGTTTGCTTCCTTTTACAAACATTCTTTCAGCACCTTTCATATCTGTAATTCTAACATCTACTTCTGAAAGATTTCCTGCTTCAATTCTTAAAACTTCGTTTACAGGATTAGGGAACAATCTGATTTCCTTGTACTTAAATCCATCAAACTCATTATTTGTGAAATTCTGATGAACATATGAGAATGATTTTAAGCCATTTGTTAAACAAAAATCAGTTGCATCAGATGAGCTAAAACTACCTCCTGAAGCAATTACATCTGCCCCATTTGCTAAGCTGTATGATCCGTTTCCATAGCTACAGCAAATTCCATCTCCATAAGAATCGTAAATGGTAAATGTATAGCAGCCATCATTAAGGCAAATGGTTTCAGTAAGTGTTGAACCATCAGGCTGGCTTCCATAAGTTCCACCAGATGCCACAGTACTTCCAGCGTTATCTTTTATGTTCCAGCTAGTTTCTTCAGGATAGTTATCAAAATTAATTGTTAAAACCACATCTGTACATCCACCAGATGAGCCACCATTTGTCAGGCTAACATTATCAACGGTGATATCACTTCTGTACGAGCTACCGGTTGTTCCGAAGAATTTTAATTGAACCACAGAACCTGTGTACGATGATAAATCAACATTAGCAGTATACCAGCTGTTTCCCTGGTCGCCTGATTGAGTCCAAATAGTGCTCCAGCTTCCACCTTCAGTTTTTGCCATTAACTCTAATGTTCCCATATCTGCTCCATACATGTGGTAATCAAAATTGAACGTAGCTGCCGTTTCTGCAGTTAAATCAAAACAAGGACTTGTTAAGCCTGCAGTTTTGTTAGGGTAACCTACCCCGCTCGATGAAGATTCAATGTACATATAGTAAGTTCCATCACTTGCCGAAGAAGGCCCTGTGCTGGATGAGGGAGTGCCATTTGCATTACGGGTCCAGTTCAAATCATCATCACCATCTTGTTGCCAAAGACCAATACCACTTTCAAAACTTTCACCATAAGGGTATGATGAAACCGTTGCATCACAAAAACTTACAGGATCCAATGTGGTGACATTCAATGTGCTACTTTGCGGTGAAACATTTCCTGCTTCATCTTCTGCAACTACATAAAACGAGTAAGTGGTAGATTCGGTTAGCCCGGTAATATTCGCGGTGGTTCCAGTTACTGAGCTATAGGATGCTCCATTCATAAATACCTCATATCCAGCAACTCCCACATTGTCGGTAGATGCTGTCCAGCTTAATGTAAAAGTAGTTTGGGTAACATTTGATGAAGACAGATTGGTTGGGGCAGTTGGTGCCTCTGTGTCACCACCTCCTGAAGTAATTGAAACGGTGTAATCTTCAACCTCTCCATAACTAAAAGTTTCACATGCTGTTTGAGCCCCGTTGTATTTCATTGATACTCTCAATCTTGTTGTTACATCAGCAACACTTGGAACATCTAACGTTCCAGTAACGGCGCTACTACTCATTGAACCTGCGTCAAAAACCAACTCACCAGCATCTGAAAAATCGCCATCAGCATTAAGGTCAATCCATATTTTCCAGTACTCATTGTAAGTTGAGCTTGCAAAACCAGGTGTTAAACTAATGCCATAGGACTGTCCTGACTCTAATTCAATGGTTTGACTGGTGAAATTGGTATATCCGGCAGCTCCAGAAGTATTGGTGAAACTTCCAATCTCAACACTGGCTATCCATTCGTAAGAGGAATTATTACCTTGTGAAGTACAATAAGAAATTTGACCATATTCAGAGCCAATTCCAACTGCGTACATTGCATTGGTTGTTTGGATAACTTCGTTAGAACCAGCTCCGTACAAATCTTCTGCTGATTGAATGGCATAAGTTCGTGCATCTGCATATTGCGCATTTGAACTTAAATAAACAAGCTCCATACGATAAGCAATGGCGGCAGCTTTGTTAATTCCAATTCCAGATACATTGTAACTATCACCATTATCATTTGTACCTGATTCGCCAACACTTAAAACATAGAACCAGTGGTTTAGCACACCGCTGTTGTAGTGCACTCCACCATTATCTCCTGAACCAGTGTACCAGTTTGTTCCTAAATAAGTGTCAGGCTGTCCATAAGCTTTTGGGTCACTAAGTGAGCGGATTGGTCCTCCAATTTCCTCTCCAAGCTCCCACTCATTTTTAGTTGGATCTGCAAAATATTCAATAGAAGCTGCCCAAATATCAGAAAATCCTTCATTCATGGCACCTGATTCATATGAATAAGTTAAATCACAGGTGTAAGTAGTTATGGCATGGCCAATTTCATGTGCAACAATATCGATACAGGTAAGTGGCTCAAAGCTGGTTCCGTCTCCATAAGTCATAACTGAACCATTCCAAAAAGCATTGTCCTGGTTAGAGTAACCATATTCAACCAAGTCAAAATGGACATAACTTTCTATAGTTGCGCCTCCATCATCAAAACTATTTCGACCATGCTCGGAATTCCAGTAATCCCAGACCATTTCGGCACCCCAATGGGCATCTAATGCTGCATTGTCTTTGTCTGCATTGTTGTGTTCGGCCGCTGTCCAGTTATTATCATTGTCGGTAAAATCGGTGGCGCTATTGTAATTGATACCCATGTTCATATTATAGGTTTCAACATTACGGGTACCAGTTTCTCGTAACCTGTAATAACCACTATAACTATCTGCTGTGATTGTTCTACTGCCACTGTACCTTGTTGCAGCAGTCCCGTTTACATCAGCTAAAATGGAAATAGGTTTTTTGTTTTCTTTTGAAAGATTTGTAGCGGAATGATTATGGTTAACATCATTAGCATGTTTAATGATGGCATTTTTATGCACAATGTTACCAGTTTTAGCATCAACATAAACAAAATTTCGACTTAATGGTTGCTGGGCATAAATATTAAATTTATATGCTAGAACTGGCTGAAGCCTGATTGCTTTTTCGTTACTTAAAAAGTTCTGCACAATTACTAGTTCCCCTTTAGGATAATAGGTACCAGATTTTTCGGTCTTCTTGGCAAATTTCTCATTATCAGCATTCTGCCACATGTATTTTTGAGCTCCAATATAGTTCAATGCTTTGCTTAGAGCAGCCTGTTCTGAAATAACAGGGTTGGTTCTAAAACCTTCATTAAGTAAAATATACTCTCCATTCAACGAAACGATGTTTCCGTTGTGCTTATTGACAGTATATTTACCATGTTCAACCTTAACTCCGTTAAAATACTGCTGAAACCGCTCATGAGTATAGCCATGCTTATCTGTCTTGCTGGCAATTTGTTTTAGCTCATCTTTGTTTTGAGTAAAAACATAGGTTCTAAGCACGGTTTCTGAGCTTGAAGTTGTAGCTTTTGTAGTAGTTGGATCGAACTTTATAAACTTAGGCGTTCCATTCCGCCCCACTAACAATTTATCAACTTCCTGGGCTTTCAGGCTTGAGATTAGTAAAATACATAAAATTAAAGGTAAAATTCTTTTCATAACATAACAATTTTGGTTAATACTGCTTAAGATATCCTTTTAAGAAAGCAACTCAAAGCTTTATTGCAAGAAATGACCAATTCTGTATACAGAAAGCAGATTTTTGTCTACGAATGGAATGAAGACTTTTGCAAAAATGAATTGGAAGAATGAAGGGCAGAAAGGGTGGATTATAAATACTTTTCGTTTTCCGAATTTATAAAATAAGTGCCTTCAGAATAAGTCAAACATGAAATTATTGTTAGAAAGCCCGAAAAATATCCCATTTACCTTTATCAAGTTTAACTAGCAATAGGCCAGCTTTATCATGGTTAAGCGAGGTTACTAATTCGCCTTTACCATTCCAAAATGCACTTTTACCGGCTGCCTCAATTCCCCAGACTGCTCCCCCAAAATTTGACATCAAAACACTCATTGAGTGCAACTTAGCATAACCACCAAGTTTTGAATAAGCATCAGCAATACCGGTTTTACTAAAAAAGATACTCGGCAAATACAGGGTGTTTTTTTGTTTGGCGGCATTCTCCGGGTGGCTTGCATGATCAATATCGGCACAAATGGCCAACGAAATTTTCTCATTCTGAAGGCTAATTTGAGGATTGTAATCAAAAGAGGGTTGAAAGAACAGTTCCTCACCATCATGAAGGAATTGTTTGGTGTAGATTTCAATATTTTGGTTTGGTTTAATTACAAATGAGCCAATAAACAGCTTGTTGCTTACCTTGATAGGGGCACCAGCAATAATTATTATATTATGGATAGTCGATAAATGTCTCAAATGCTCAAGCCTTTTGTCATCTGGCGAGAATGAGAGGCTCGCAGCATGCTCTCTTAGATAACTTGTAATTGACATTTCAGGAAAAGTAATCAGGTCGGCATTATTTTTTGCTGCAAGTTCAATAAACTTGTAGTGTTCCTCAAGATTGTATTCGATATTTCCTTGTTTAGGGATTGTTTGTGCAGCAGCTAAAATCATCATCCTAATCGCATCAGGTTATTCAATTATTATATTGTGTTTCGATAGCAAGCCTGGAAGGCCTTCAATTGAAAATTTTGCATTGGTTAAGTTATTTATATCCGGCTCTATGATGTAATTAAAGGAATTTCTAAAGTCCGCTTTTTCAAGTTGTGTGTTTTCGAAAACGGCACCGGATAAATCGCAATCATCAAAAGAAATTCCTGAAAGATCTGCTTCGGCAAAGTCAACTTCTTTTAAACTGGTAGCTTTAAAATGGCAGTTGCTCAGATTCATTTGATAAAATGAGGATAAATCCAGCTGGCAATCTTCCAATCTCATCGAAAAAAGGAATTTATTGCATGTTTCGAAATGAACTCCCACTATTTTGCAGTTTTTTAGCTGCACATCCTTAAAAGCAGTATTGGTGGTGTTAATCATTGTTAAGTTACAACTTTCAAATTCACATTCCAGAAACTCAACATCATTTAAAACAGCATTTTCAAAGTTACAGTTAATGAATACACAATTTTCGTAGTTTCCCTTTTCGAATTCAGTATCTGAATAATTCAAATTCCTAAACTCTTTGTCAATAATTAGTCCAGGCATATTTAATTTAGTTTGAAGTGGGCAAATATATTCAATTATTCAACTTATTAGTTTAAATCCTTATCTTTTTTGTTATACTTGTATTTGCTTTGAACTAATTGCTTTTATGATAGGCACCCTTGTAAATATTGCTACTGTTATTGTTGGAACCACTTTTGGAATGCTTTTGAAATCAAAACTCCCTAAAAAGTTGGTAAAAACGGTATTTCAGGCCATTGGCTTGTTTACATTGGTTTTGGGTGTTATTATGTCGTTGAAAATCAGCAGTTTTTTAATTGTTGTTTTCAGTCTTGTTTTAGGGTCAATTTCTGGCGAGTTAGCTGATTTAGAGAAAGGAATGGAACGACTTAGCGAGCAACTGAAAAGGAAAATTAAAATGGGCGGTGAGCGTTTTTCAGAAGGCTTGCTAACTGCGTTTTTACTTTTTTGTATGGGCTCTATGACAATTTTAGGTGCTTTTGATGAAGGCATGAAGGGTGATACAACTTTGCTGATTACTAAATCGGTCATGGATGGCTTTGCAGCCATGGCCTTGTCTTCTGCTTTGGGAATTGGGGTGGGTTTTTCGGTAATTCCATTGTTAATTTACCAGGGTGGTTTAACCATTTTTGCCAGTTATCTGGGTGAGTTTTTTTCCGAAACTATGATTAATGAACTGACTGCTGTTGGTGGAATTCTTTTGATTGGCCTGGGCATTAATATTCTTGAAATTAAGAAAATTAAAATATTCAATATTCTTCCTGCCCTGCTTTTTGTGGTGTTTTTTACATGGATTAATGGATATTTTGGCTTTGGTATTTAGTAATTGAAGGTGTTAATCTTGTTTGCTCCTTTGTTTAACCTATATTATGCAATTTTCCCAGTATGTTTTAAGTGGCTCAAAACATATTTTATTTCCGCCCAGGAAAAATCATCCCCCAACTCTTCTTTAGCAGGAGAAAGCAGCAAGTTATCAGCCTGGTTAAAATAGCTTTCAATGGGTGCAATCTTTTCATCTGTAACCAATTCATTTACTTTAATTTCACCCATTTCAATCAATTTGGCTAAGTGGCTTTCAATGGTTCTGTCTTTAATGTTTCTTTCCTGTGCAATTTCATCAATGCTTTTACCTGCCCTAAAAAGTTCCAGACTGATAAGTTTGGTATCCTTTTTTTCAGCATTTTCTCCCTTGGTTGACTTCTTTTTTTCTTTTTCAACAAATTTTATTAATTCCGGTGTGTCAAACTTTGATTTCAGGTTGTTTTCATCAATATATTGTTGAATAATTTCTAGAATTTCGTTGCCATACAATTCTACCTTTTTTTTACCCAAACCATCTATTAACAACAGCTGGTCTTTTACTGTGGGCAAAAGGTTTGTTAGTTCATGCATCGATTTAAGTTGCAACACCATAAAATATTGCAAATCATTTTGTTCTGCAATCTTATTCCGCCAGCTTTTTAAGCGGTTGTATAACTCGGGGTATTCAATTTCTTCTGGGACTTCAATTTTGCGGTTTTTGGGCTTTGTTCTATTTTTTTCTTCAGCAATAGATGATTTTGCTCTCACCTCAAGATATTTCACCACACTAAAACCATTTTTCCCCATATCAAGGCAGTTTTGTTTTGATAGGGTGAGGGCTTCAAGTTCATCAATAAATTTATTAACTGATTTTTTAGCCGTTTTGTTATCCGTTTCAATTTGTAGTTTCGACAGATTCTCAATAATAATAACTTCAAGTTTTTCATTAAAATAATTGCTTGCTTTGGCAATTCGTTCTTGCAATGTTTTGTTTTCTTTTATATCTGGGAGTTCTGTAAATAGCTGTTTGCATTGGCTTTCAAATTTTGCAGCTATTCCGGTTATTTCTGATTTAAATACATCTATTACTTTAACAACAACTTCAGTTACTTTTTCGGTACCTGTTGCATTCAGTACATTAAGCATTTTTCGTCCACTAAAAAGTTTCCTTAAAATAAGGTCAAAATCAAATAATTCAAGAACAAGGGCCAATTCAAAATCTTTTTTCGAAGCCATTAGTTCCTGTTCACTGGGCTGGTTATTTTCTAACCTGTTCGAAAAATCGGAAACTTTTGTATTGCTAATAATGCCTGATGAAGATAAGGGGGTACTCAAAATCATACCCTCTAAAGTTTTGCAACGACTTAATGCCACATAAACCTGACCATGCGCAAAAGCAGAATTCGCATCAATAATAGCTCTTTCGAAAGTAAGCCCCTGGCTTTTATGAATGGTAATGGCCCAGGCAAGTTTTAAAGGATATTGTACAAAAATTCCTGCAACATCTTCTTTAATTTCTTTGGTTTCTGCATCAATGGCATATTTCATATTTTGCCATTCTACTCTCCCTACCTGAATTTCTTCTTCATCACCTGGACATTTAACAAAAACACTATGGTCATTTATTCGTGTAATTTTTCCTATTTTTCCATTGTAATAAAGTTTTTCTGGATTTGAGTCATTTTTAACAAACATTACCTGAGCGTCTGGTTTTAAAACAAGCTCTACTTCAGTAGGATAGGAATATTCAGGAAAGTTTCCATCAACAGTGGCCTTAAACCGGCTTTCTTTGCCATCTAACTCGCTCAGTTCTTTTTCATTAATTTCTTTTGCCTGGTAATTGTGAGTGGTCAAGGTAATATATCCATCGTCTTTAGCTGGTCTAAATCCAGGTATGTGTCTTTCAGACAGTAATTTATATGCCTCATTATCCATTTTGTTTTCACGGATTTTATTCAGCACACTAATAAATTTTTCATCCTGTTGCCTGAAAATATGATTGAGCTCAATTCCTTTAAACCCAACTTTCTTTAAAGCTTTGCTGCTAAAAAAGAAGATACTTTCGTAGTAGTTTCTTAAAATTGCCCATTCATCGTCTTTAACAATGGGAGCTAGTTGTTGAATGTCCCCAATCATTAAAAGTTGCACCCCACCAAATACCTTATTCCTGTTTTTATAGCGCCTAAGTACAGCGTCTACCTGATCTAAAATATCGGCCCTTACCATACTGATTTCATCAATTACCAATAAATCAAGGGTTTTTATAATATTAATTTTTTGCTTGCTCAGTTTCCAGTGCCCATCAATAACTTGTTGGCTGTCTATATTTTGCGTTTGGCTTCCTTCAATGTAATCTTTTGGAATATAAGGGCTAAAGGGCATTTGAAAAAACGAGTGCATGGTCACTCCGCCTGCATTGATTGCAGCAACACCAGTAGGGGCTACAACAATCATTCTTTTAGTACTCACTTTTTTAAGGTTATGCAAAAAAGTGGTTTTTCCGGTTCCGGCCTTGCCCGTTACAAAAATGTTTTTATACGTAAATTGAACAAATTCGTAGGCTAATTTTAATTGGGATGTATTAAATAAATTCATTCAGGTTTTGGTTTTTCAACATATGCAAATATAAAGTTTATTTATATTTTTTTGAAGTGGTGGAGTTGAAGAAATAAAATTATCCACAGGAAAATTAATTTTCTCACCTCTAATTGACTGGAAATAAATCTGTTCTATAAATAAGCACAGGAATAATTCAAAAAAAAAGAATATTTTTGACGAATTAGCGTTTACTTATTATAAGAAACTAAAAATACTTGATAAATGAAATATACAGTATGTAAATTTATGGTACTGATTTTGGTTACAACCTTATTTTTTCAATGTAAAAAAGAAGAAGTAACAGAACCAGATAACCTGACCAAAAGAATTGGTGATTATTATGTCTCTAATGATGGAGATGATAACAACAATGGAAGCGACACCCTGCCCTGGAGAACTATTCAATATGCTGTGAATAAAATGGAACCTGGTAAATTGTTAATAGTAAAGTCGGGCAATTATAACGAAAATGTTAAGATAACCAAGGGAGGGACTTCAGAGGGCCTACGAATAAATATTTTTGCTGAAAAAATCCATAAATCAAGTTGTGAAGGTTTTAGGGTTGAGGCTGACTTTGTAACAATTGACGGCTTTGAAATACAAACCGAGCAACCTTATTGGAAAGGTGTAAATATAAAAGGGGGCAATCATGTGGATATTCGCTATTGTTATATTCATGGCTGTCCGTCGGGAGCTATCCGGGTTAGGGATGGTGCCCAATATGCAAAAATTGTAGGCAATAAAATTGATGATAATGGACTGCATGGAATCTCTATAATTGGCAACAATGCATTAATCGAAAACAATGAAATTACCAATGTTGTTCAGTTTCATCCTCGAGGTACAGAACCAGGTTTGGTAGGCCAGGATGCTGATGGATTAAGGATATTTGGAAGTGGACATATCATAAGGGGAAACAGAATAGCTAAAATTGGTGATCCTTCCAGCCCTTATAATGATAATCCTCATGTTGATGCTATCCAAACCTGGGATGGTTCGAGCAATGGCGCACCGATTATGACAAACACAATAATTGAAGGTAATTTTATAAGCGTAAGCCACTCTACAGGAAAAGGATTACTTATGGAAGCTGATAAAGGGAATGCCTGTCATGATATTATTATAAGGAACAACATTATTGAGTTCAGGGATATTGGGATTGGCGCCTATGAAGGTACTTTTTATAACATTCATGTTTACAATAATGTGTTTAAGGCTGGTCTAAATCACAATTCATGGGGAACCTCAGTTTATTTTAAGGAAGTAACTAATTTTTCCTATGTTAATAACCTTACAGTTGATTGCCATCCTGAACACCGAAAAATAATCGGAGGCACAGGAAACGTTGATTATAACCTCCACTGGAATTCTGATGGTTCAACCCATTCTATGGAACCGCCCCTGCAAGAGCATGATATCGATGGTATAAACCCACTGTTTGTTCAATACACTGATGCATATGGTGAAAATGATTATCATTTACAAGCTGGCTCTCCGGCAATTGATAAAGGTTTTCGTTTAGAAGCTGTAAAGATGGATTTTGATAGTGTGCCACGTCCACAGGGCTCAACATATGATATTGGCGCCTATGAATACAAATCAGAATAAATAAATCGTTAATACACTGATAATAAACCACTAAGATATATTTTTTGATAAGAAATTTATTAAAAAATCGAAGTTCGACTATAGGTCGCACTTCAATTTTTTTTTTGAAAATTTTAACCCAGGTAACAACTTTATTGTCACATTAGTGGTTAAACCCCTGCAATTTATTGCAGTTACTTTAGTTACTATAATCCTCTTTTCTTCAGAATATAGACAGAAAAGTGAAGCTTACAGTCCGAAGTTTAGAAATACACACAGAGTTTTTTCTTCCGTCTTCTGACTTCCATCTTCCAGCCAATTCTCAATTATTTTATCGAATTCCATTCGAAACTAAAACCTATGTATTTTCAATGCATAGTGGTTTAGTTAATATTTGTGCTTCCCCCTTTCCCAACCATTTTTTAAAAGATACTTTTCCCCTGATTCAGCTGCAGGTTCCTCCAGTTGGGTTCCCATGCTGTCGTTCCACCGGTTTAAATAACCAAAAAGTGCAACAACCCCGGTAATTTCAACAATTTCACCATCATTCCAGTATTTTCGAAGGTTTTCAGCAATCTCATCATCAACAGCATTTGGTATTTGCGATGCAGCTATTGCAAAATCAAAAGCTGCTTTTTCAGCATCCGTAAAAGCCGGGTAAGTTTTGTACTCCCATATGTTGTTCATTTTGTCCTCGTCGGAACCATATCGCTCAGCAGCCCTTATTGCATGTGCCTGACAATACCTGCATCCGGTTGTCATACTTGAAAGGTAAGCTATTAACCTTTTTAATGCGCTGGTTACCAAGCCTTTATTTTCCATCACCGCCTGGTTCATCTCTAAAAAGGCTGCGGCAATTCTTGGCCGGTGCATCATTGTAAACAAGCTATTAGGCGTAAAGCCAAGCGTTTCATCATAAAATGCGGCCATTTCACTGGCTTCTTTTGTGGCATTTCTATCTAGGGGATTTACTAATGGTTTTTTCATATTTGATGTTGTTCGTTGATAATCAAGCCCTTCATATTTTTATAAACCTACTATATAACTATCTAAAAACAAAATTAGTCACACTATTTTTTTACTATTGAGATTTTATCCTTACCTTTGTTCGGTATTTTACGAACAATATTTATGCAGGTAGAAATAGTTAGTGAAAAGCAGCAAAAACTAGCCCGGTTTGCTAAAGCAATGGGGCATCCAATACGTTTGTATGTGCTTGAATTGTTATCAAAACAATCCTGTTGCTATAGTGGTGATTTAACAGAGGTTTTACCCATTGCTAAATCCACCTTGTCGCAGCATTTAAAAGAATTAAAAGAGGCAGGCCTAATTCAGGGAGAAATTGAAACACCAAAAGTAAAATATTGTCTTAACAAAGAAAATTGGGAAGATGCCAAATTGTTGTTTTCCGAATTGTTTAAAAAATAAAAAAAATTAAAATATTTGTTCGCTGTTTTACGAACATGAAAAGATTTAAATATGGAAATAAAAATTTTAGGTACAGGTTGCAAAAACTGCAAAACGCTTGAATCGCGCACAAAAAGTGTTGTAGAAGAACTAAATTTAGATGCAGTTATTGAAAAGGTTGAAGATATTCAGCAAATTATGGAATATGGGATAATGAGCACTCCCGGTTTAGTTATAAACAACAAAGTTGTACTATCTGGCCGTGTTCCAAAACCCAATGAATTAAAAGAATTATTAACTAAAAATCAATAAACACATGAAACCTTCATTCCGCGTGCCGCTGAAGCTTTAGCGGAGACGCAGAGGGATTAATAAAAAGCTAATCGCTCTAAAAAAGGACATGATTAAATTTATGCAACTAACTTAAATTAAAACACATGAAAAAACTAAGTTATTTTGTAATCCTAATTGGATTATTTGCCTTTGTAAGTTCTTGCGCAAACAATGAGCAAAACAAAGAATCGGAAAAGGAGCTTATTGAAGAGACCAGTTCTGAAACAACTGAGGACATTGTAAAAGTTGAAAAAGCCAGTCTGGTTTATTTTCATTTTACTAAAAGATGCGCTACCTGCAATGCCATAAAAAGTGTATCCGAAGAAATAGCAAGCACTTATGATAAAGCTGATTACACCGAATACAATTTAGATGAAGAAGAAGGTGAAGAAATGGGCAAAAAAATGGATGCTGATGGACAAACTTATTATTTGGTTTATGGTGAAAATAAAATTGACCTTACAGAGGAAGCTTTTTTAAATGCCAGATCAAACCCTGATAAGTTTAAGGCTATTCTAAAAGAAAAACTTGATGCCGTATTATTATAAATGGAGGAGTTTTTAAATAATCTATACTCTAATAGCTCAGTACCAATAGTTTCAGCCTTAGTTTTGGGGCTGATGACGGCAATTAGTCCATGCCCGATGGCTACCAATATAACAGCCATTGGGTTCATTAGCCGAGATATTAAAAGCAAAAACAAGGTGTTTTTTAATGGGCTGATTTATTCTCTAGGAAAAGTAATTGCCTATACAACACTGGCATTAATTATTTATTTAGGAGCCGATCAGTTTGAATTAAAAGGGTGGTTTCAGGATTATGGTGAAAAAATAATTGGACCTGCATTAATTTTAATTGGGGTTTTAATGCTCGGGGTATTAAAAATAAATTTTCCGGGCTTTAATAAGTTGTCCGAAGGCTTTAAGAATAAACCTGGCTTCAGATACATTGACATTTTCCTTTTGGGAGTTTTATTTGCTCTTGCCTTTTGCCCTTATAGCGGGGTGCTTTATTTTGGGATTTTAATTCCGCTAACAATAAAAAGTGCCGAAGGGCTAATGTTGCCTCCGGTTTTTGCAGTTGCAACTGCCATTCCGGTAATAATTATTGCCTGGTTGCTGGCTTACATGGTTTCTGGTGTTGGAAAGTTTTACGACCACCTCAAAACTTTTGATTTTTGGTTTAGGCGTATTATCGCAATTTTGTTTATTGGGGTTGGAATATATTATGTAAATGCTGTTTTCATGTAGAGAATCTCTATTTTTTTAGATATATCGTTCGTTTTTTTACGAACAAATAGAACATTGATGAAAGAAAAAGTGCTGATATTGCGAAAAATACCAAATAACTGGCTGCTGCCCTTGCTGCTTTTGCCTGCCTGGGTATTGGCTTACATTAAATTACAGCCATTATCTGATTTTATTACAGAAAAGGTATTTTCTCTTACTCCTGGAAAACATCTTACTGAAACCATACGGTTTTTCATTTTTGAGGTACCCAAAGTGATGCTTCTATTAGTGCTGATTATTTTTGTGGTTGGGTTTATTCGGACTTGGTTTACACCTGAAAAAATCAGAAAAATCTTAGGAATAAGATCATTGTTTATGGGTAATATTCAGGCATCGCTTTTTGGTATTGTTACGCCGTTTTGTTCCTGCTCGGCAATTCCTTTGTTTTTAGGTTTTGTGGAGGCTGGCGTTCCGCTGGGTATTACTTTCTCGTTTTTAATAGCAGCACCTATGATAAACGAAGTAGCCCTGGTTTTACTGGTAGGCTTGTTTGGTTGGAAAGTTGCGCTAATTTATGTTGTAACAGGTTTAGTAATTGCCATTTTATCGGGTTGGCTAATTGGTAAATTAAAACTTGAAAAGTACGTGGCTGAATGGGTTTACAAAGTAAAAGCAAAACACGAGCAGCTTGAAGAAGCCAAACCCACTATCAATCAACGGGTTAATAGTGGCTATGAAGCTGTTAAAGAAATTGTAGGTAAAATATGGATTTACATTATTATTGGAATTGCTGTTGGAGCAGGTGCTCACGGCTATGTGCCGGAAGATTTGTTGGGTTCTTTGTTAGGTCAGGGTAATTGGTTTGGGGTTCCACTAGCTATTTTGTTGGGCATCCCCATGTATTCCAATGCGGCAGGTATTATTCCAATAGTGAGTGTTTTAATAGAAAAAGGTGTTTCACTGGGTACAGCACTTGCTTTTATGATGTCTGTAATTGCACTTTCATTGCCCGAAATTATCATTCTGAAAAAAATATTAAAATGGCAGTTAATTGCCTTTTTTGTAGGAATAGTTACAATGGGAATAATCATTGTTGGCTTTACTTTTAATTATTTGATGTTTATTTAATCATAGGTTTTTTGGGCTAGTTAAGATTTTTTTACAGAGAAACAAATTATTAGACTCTTGGCTTAATGACTTATAACCAATCAATGTTGTGTAGTTAAGGGGGGGCATTGCGAACGCAGTGAAGCAATCCTTTAAAGATTGCCACACTTCGCTCGCAATGACAGCCCTGACTATAATGCTTAACTAAATGACATTGAATGACTAATGACCATAAATAGAAACATAATCGCTAATGAATCAACATTAAATCTAATATCAAAATTCTTAATACTAACATCTAAAACAAAAATCATGGAAAAAAAATCATGTACATGTGGAAGTTCTCATAACAAAGTTGTTATAACATGTTCTGGTGCTGCCGACTTGGGCTACATTGCTGATCAGGTTGCGCGCAGGATGTCATTAGAAAGTGTTAGTAAAATGAGCTGCCTTGCTTTGTTTGCAAGCTGTAGCGACCAACAAATTGAGAACTTTAAATCAAAAGAAATTACAGTAATTGATGGTTGCCAGCTTGATTGTGGCAAAAAAATAATGGAACAAAAAGGAATTGAAGATTATAATTATGTAAGGTTAACTGACTTTGGTTACGAAAAAGGGAAAACTCCTGCTGAAAAAAGCACAGTAAATGAAATTTATCAAAAAGTGGTTGAGGCTATATAACCTAAAATAAATTAAATCATTTAAAACTAACAATAACAAAGGAATGAAAATTTTAATTCTGTGCACTGGTAACAGTTGCCGTAGCCAAATGGCTCATGGGTTTCTAAAATCGTTTAGTAAAAAACTGGATGTTCAATCTGCTGGTACTGAAGCCTCGGGCCAACTAAATAAAAAGGCAGTTGAAGTAATGGCTGAAATAGGTATTGATATTAGTCAACATACATCCGATTCGGTTGAGAAATATCTTGATGAACCATGGGATTATGTAATTACCGTTTGCGGAGGTGCCAATGAAACTTGTCCGGCATTTATTGGAAGTGTAAAAAACAGATTGCACATTGGGTTTGACGATCCTTCGCATGCAACTGGAACTGATGAGTTTATAATGAGCGAATTTCACCGAGTACGCGATGAAATAAAGGCAGCTTTTTATCAACTTTATATCAAGGAAATTCAACCAGCCTTAAATTAACCATAATTTTGCGAAAAGAGAATATGAAAAAACTATCGTTTTTAGATAAATACCTTACGCTTTGGATTTTTTCAGCCATGCTAATCGGTGTGTTTTCGGGGTATTTTTTTCCATCAGTAGCAGTTTTCTGGGATTCAATGAGTTCCGGTACCACCAATATCCCAATTGCAATAGGTCTTATTGTGATGATGTACCCACCATTGGCAAAGGTAAAATATGAAGAACTGAAAGATGTTTTTCGAAATTTCAAAATACTTAGTATATCATTGATTCAGAACTGGTTAATTGGCCCTATATTGATGTTTAGTCTGGCCATTTTATTTTTACAGGATTATCCAAATTATATGGCAGGTCTGATTCTAATTGGTCTGGCAAGGTGCATTGCAATGGTAATAGTTTGGAACGAACTGGCAAAAGGCGATACAGAATATGCAGCTGGATTGGTGGCCTTTAATTCCATTTTTCAGGTTCTCTTTTTCTCAATTTATGCATGGGTTTTTCTTACCATTTTACCTGAATGGTTGGGTATTCAGTCATTTGAAGTTGACATTACCATTGGTCAGATTGCTCAAAGTGTATTTATTTATCTTGGAATTCCGTTTATTGCCGGATTTTTAACAAGATTTGTATTGATCAAGATAAAAGATAAAGAATGGTACCATAAAAAATTCATTCCGGTTATCAGTCCGCTAACTTTAATTGCATTACTTTTTACAATAATTGTAATGTTCTCATTAAAAGGTGAATACATTGTAAAAATACCACTGGATGTATTGCGAATTGCAGTGCCTTTAGTAATTTATTTTGTGGTAATGTTCCTCATTTCCTTTTTTATGGGCAAAAAAATTGGAGCTGGTTATTCAAAAACTGCAACTATTTCATTTACAGCAGCAAGCAATAACTTTGAATTAGCCATAGCTGTTGCAGTTGCTGTATTCGGGATTAATTCTGGTGAAGCATTTGCAGCAGTTATTGGTCCATTAGTAGAGGTACCAGTTTTGATAGCACTTGTAAATGTGGCATTAAAATTTCAAAAGAAATATTTTTCTAAAGAATGTGCCGTTGATCAGTAATACAAAAAATTTCAACAACGTTTTTCTTAAACGATTGTACGTTCGTTTACCACTAATCTAAAATTATTTGTTTATAAGTTTTCAGATTTGAAGTCAGGAAACCGAAGTCCGAAGAATTGAAAACTTCTTTCTCCTTTTTTCTGACTTCGAACTTCTTGCTTCCAGCCATATCGTTTAGCCAATTTTAAAAGCTACTGGCATATGACCAACGAATCAATTTTTTCTATTAAAAATGTAATATTAACTTCAAATTTCATAAAACTATTGTTTTGAAAGATGTTACAAAATAAAAATATGCTATCTTTGTATAAACCTTCAAAATTACTTAAACATGCGAAACCAATTAACTGCTGAGTCAATTATAAATACCTTAAAAAATGCTATTCGCTGGAAGAACAATACTACAATAAAGGCGAATAAAATTGCTTTAAATGTTTTTATAGACTTTGTAAAGCTGAGGTTTATTCAAAAAAATGATTTTTCAACCAAAACCTTTCTTGATTTTCAAAAAAATCCGCTTGATTTAAAAGCCGAGGGAAAACTTGAAACATGGGTTGAAATTGCGCTAAATGAAAATACTGCCCTTCTTGATGATTTATTAGCTAAAATTGAAAACGTTGAGAATTTTTACAAAAAAAACCTGCTGGGTGAAAAGAGCGAAAGTAATGTTGCTAAATCAAAGGAGGAAGTCAAATTAGAAAGTAATGATGAGGCTGAAGTAATAGAAGATGACGATTCTGATGATGAGCAAATTGATGAAACTGCCGCTAGGCACCGTCCAATAATTGTTCCCTGGGATTTTTCACAGGTGGCTGGTTATGCCCTGGAACATGCAGTTATGTTTGCGAAAACCACTAAGGAACAAATATTTTTATTGCATATTACCAAAAGTGACAAAGAAATAAGCAAGGCACAAAAAGACATGGAAAAAATTGCGAAGGAAACCTTTGCAAAATCTAAAATAAAGCCTAAAGTAATGGTACAAACCGGAAATATTTTCAAAACCATTACGCAAATTGCCAATGATAATAATGCAAAGTTTGTAATAATGGGAACCCATGGGATTAAAGGCATGCAAAAATTCACTGGTAGTCTTGCTTTAAAGGTTATTGCAGGTACCAATACCCCCTTTATTGTTGTGCAGGAACCACCTGTAAATGAAACAATTAGGAATATTGTATTTCCTATTGACAACAGAAAAGAAAGTAAGCAAAAGCTGAAACAAGCAAATTTATTAGCCAGGTATTATAAGGTAAAGTATACCTTAACAATACCAGAGAAAGTCACCGGTGAATTGGCCAATAAAAACTTTAAGCAAAATTTGGCATTTGTAAAAAGCTATTTTAAACAACATAGTATTGAATTCGAAGTTCACAAAGTTTCAGGTACGGATAATTTTAGTGATGCCACATTAAAATATGCTGCTGAATACAAACCCGATATGATAATTGTATTAACAACTAAAAACATTAATATTCAGGATTATGTATTAGGTGCTGATGAGCAAAAAGTAATTGCTAATAAATCGAAAATACCTGTGATGTGCATAAATCCAATGAAAGTGAAATATTCCACCATGAGTGTACATGGGGTAACTTAAATTTTCTGTATCTACTATTAACCTGAGTTCGATTAAAAATATTCACACAGTTTGAATTAAATTTTAGCAGAAATTGCAACAAATTTTTGAAGGACTATTGGGATAGTTCTAGAAAAATTGGTGTGATTTATGCAAAAATTAATCAAATCTAATCGAAAATTCGGAACTGCAAAGCACTCACCGGAGGTAATCACACCATCTCTGCACTAAAAATTACTCAAAATAGCCCGCTATTCTTTCTGCATTTTTAGCACATATCTGGTATAATTCCGAATTTCTGTGTTGAATATTTTATGTCGAACTCAGGTTATTACGTTTTCATGCAAAGTTGGTTGTCTTCAAAAGAAATCAGACACTAAAAACTTTAGTAGAATTATTTTCTTGCAGCCTGTTTAACCCTCATTGTGCAATTGCATAATTCGACAAAGAGCAACTAACTGATTTGTCAAAAAATATATAGAAACATTTCAAACCACGTTGGTTCAATCACTAAGCCCACTTTGTTCCTAATGCCTAATCCCGGTTTAATTTTTCTGCTCAATAATTTTTAAATGATGGTTATTTGCAAAACTTTCATAAACTGAATCATACAGGCTTATCTTTATCATCAATTCCATTCTGCATGAAATCTCAAAATTCTGGCTGTCAATACGAATGCCTTCACCTTTTGTTAAGCGCATGGCATCATTCATATGTGGATATTCAAATTCAATAACAAGTCTTTTTTCAATTATTTTCTCTATTATTTTGGCGTTTTCAATGGCATCGGTTGCTGCTGATTTATAGGCATTTATTAAACCCGGCACGCCTAGTTTTGTTCCTCCAAAATACCTAACTACTACTATTAAAATATTTGTTAATTCAAAGGAACGAATTTGACCTAAAACGGGTGGGCCTGATGAGTTGGAAGGCTCACCATCATCACTGGCCCTGAACATTGGGTTTACAAATCCTATGTTAAAAGCATAAACATGATGCCGGGCATCGTGATATTTTTTTTTAAGCTCAGCTCTTCGTTCATTGACATCATCTTCACTATTAACAGGAAAGGCAAATGCAAAAAACTTACTTCCACGATCTTTGAAAACTCCTTCTGACTTGTCTTTTATAGTCTTGTAAGTATCTATCATTTAGCGTTATATAGATAATGACAGGATGGCGAATATTGCGACAGCAACCCCAAGCTTGTTCAGCCTATTAAGCTTTTCTTCAAAGAATAGCCACCCTATTAAAACAGATAGAATTATAATAGCTGTATTATTTACAGCAAATATAATTGAACTATCGATAAACTTCGAATTTAATGCCAAAATTAAAAAATAAAGCGAACCAAAGTTTGAAAGTCCCAAGGCAACTCCTAGCGGCAAAGTTGCCAATTTTACTTTTTTGATTTTTTTGAAATTGAATACAAATTGAATGATTAGGCCAATAGTTGCCGAAACAGTAAATATGACAGTGGTTGACTCAATTGCACCAGTGTTTAGTAAATATTCTTCCTGGTTGTATTTAACTACGGAGTCAACTAATCCCATGCCCAAAAACAGAATCAACGGAAACAGCAGGTGTTTAGATTTCGATGTATGTTTTGTGTCCTTAATAGTTGATAATAAAATTGATGCCAGGGCAAGTATCATTCCGGCCACTTTTATTGCATAAATATTTTCGTGGTAATACAGAATGGAGAAAAGCATTGGAAATACTACTGACATTTTGGTGCATATGCTGGTAACTGTTATCCCTGCCTTTTGGGTTGAAAGTCCTATTAGGTAAAACATTATTATAAACATAATGCCAATCACAATTGAAATGTAAAACCAATCTGCACCTATAATTTCATCAACGACAAAATCATCCCTTTTAATTAAAAAACCTATAAATGAGGCCACTATATAGTTAGTGATAATTACTGGAAAAATTGCAACTTTGAACCTTCTAAGCAATTTAAACAGAAAGAAAATTAAACAACTGGATAGTATACTTAAAATCAGAAAAATCATTTATAAACCTTATTTTATAAACTTTCTAATCACATTTTTATCAATATCCCATAATTTAGCAATATCCCGCATCCATTTTTTTTCTGCATCTAAAAATTGCTTGTCTGCTAAAGCTATATTTCTTAAGTCTTTTAAGCTTTCTTCTTTTTTTTCATCAGTAAACCATTCATAGTCATTCATCCTGCTTGCTATTTCTTTCAGGTTTTCTTCAAGGTTATCTTCTAGCTGCAATTGCTTATACCAATGAGTTATTTCATCCATTGTTTTCGAAAAACTGCTATTGTCAGAGTAATCCGGCATCCATTTTTTCAAACTTTTCCAAATAGAAGTTTGTTCATCCTTACTAAATATACCATCAGTTCTGTGTGCAAACGAAAGATAAAGCAAGCCAATATAATGTATTGGTGTTAAGTTTATTATACTCATTGCAGTATTAATTTCAATAGTTCTTTTAAAATTCTTAGTTATTTCTTATAAAGTTGTAAAAATATAGAATTTTACACATTTAAATAATTGATTATTCTCATA
>JBNKJW010000111.1:0-17558 GCA_050291445.1 Bacteroidales bacterium
ATAAGATCAAAAGAAAATATTTACAAAATTACTTAAACGAATTCGTATACAAACTTAATAGAAGGTACTTTAAATCTATCTTTGAAAGACTTGTTATAGCATGTCTACTTATTTAGGTGTAAACTACCGCCCAAACAAATAAAATTAAATCCAATTTAATATCTATTTAATGAAGTTGCTATTTTCATATAAAAGGTTTGTTGTTTTTTTAGGATTACTATTTTTTTTTCCTCCAGTCATTTCAATTGGTCAGGAAAAATATTTGCATTTTACTGAAGTTGATGGCATTCCTCGAAACATTACTACATGCATTGAACAGGATCGGTATGGATATATATGGATAGGTACAACAAACGGAGTAGCACGTTATGATGGTAAAAATTTCTATACTTTTAAGGAATTATCAGGAATTAGTGTTATCAGCCTGTTGAATGATTCCCTAAATAATATTTGGGCTGCCACTTATAAAGGCCTTTATAAATTAAACCGACTGACCAATTTTTTCGAATTAATCGTTAAGGGATATATTACAAAGATAAACGAAGACCAAGGGGAAATCTATTATCTAATGACATCTAATATATTTAAAGTTAGTGGCAATACAATTAAAAATATATACAGTGGAAAGGATATCTCTGATTTTTGTTTTACAGAGAGAGGGCTTTGGCTTGGTAACAGTTCTAATGGGGTCAAGCTTTTAACAAGAGAAAGTGGTTATAAAAAAGTTGAAGCTACGTTTCTTAAAAATAAATCGGTGACATCACTCAATAAAATTAATGACAAACTCTTTGTAGGAATATATAATGGCCAGATTTATTCTATAAATACCAAAGGAGAATTAGAACAAATAAAAATTGATAATCATTATTTTTTAAAAGAAATTGTTAAGATTAACCAGGAGTATTGGTTGGCAACAGATGGCAATGGAATTATTATTCTGGACAATAACCTTCTTTATTTAAGGTCGTTAAAAAGAAACCCAAATTCAAATGCTTCAATTAACAGTAATAGTATTTATGATATTTATTATAGTCAGTGTGGAGAAATATGGCTTGCAACATATGGTGTAGGGCTTACGTGTATTCTTCCGGATAATCTTTTGTTTCAGAACCTGCTTCCTGAAAGGGGGAACCATAACTCATTGGTAGCCAACGAAGCAACTTCAGTTTTTGTTAAAGACAATTATTTTTTCTTTGGCACTAACTACGGAATGTCTGTATGGAACAAAAATACTCAGAATTTTACAAATCTGTCAAGCGAAAAATTTAAGAGTGAATTACTTGGCACCAAGGTAACGGCAATAACGAAAGGTGAAGAGAATAATATCTGGGTTGGAACCTATGACGGACTTTTAGGCAAATATAATCCGAATTTTAATCTCTTAAAAGCTTACCATCCAAGTACTGTCGAGACTGGTGCAATGCAGCAAATAATTTTTTTATATAATGTGGGCAATTCCAATATGTTGATTCAGACCCAATTTCCAAGCAGGATATTGATGAATTTCGATACACAAACTGAAACAACCAGCGTATTTGAATTATATTTCAAAGGGAGTAAGATAACTTATTGTACATTAGGAGCAATTCGGAAAAACCAAAGGGGTGAATTATTAGCCGTAATTTCCGGTCAGGGCTTGTTTCATGTGAACCTGAAAGACAATGTACTGGAAAACAAATTGCCTAAAATGAATAAACAACTTACAAGTTATATTAACGATTATTATCAGGATAAAAAAGGTTTTTATTGGATTACAACTTCCTCTGATGGTTTATTGCGAATATCTGAAGATGGTAAAGGTTATAAGAAATACACTGTCACGGAGGGACTTCCCTCAAATACACTTATCAGAATTGAGTCCATAGATGACCACTACCTCTGGATTAGTTCAATATCAGGCATTTGTAGATTTGATAAAGAAACCGGTGAAGTAATGAATTTTAATCATAGTGATGGCCTTCCGGCAAATGAATTTTTGGAAAGGTCGTCGGCAAAAACAAATGATGGAAGATTAATTTTTGGTTCAATGGCAGGCTTTACTATTATTGATCCTTCAAAAGTAAATTCAGATACTGTAAAAACTGAAGTAATAATTTCAGATATCACCTTTCAGAACCAAAGTATAAGAGCCCCGGAACAAAAGCTCATGCTAAAACAGCCACTTGAAGAAACTAAAGAGCTTTGGTTGCCCTATAACAAAAATTCATTTTCTATTCATTTTTTCGCAAAATCGAAAAATTATATTAAATACCACAACTATTCCTACAGGTTGATTGGCCTTGAAAAACATGTGAACTATATTAGTGAAACGAACTTTGCCAATTACACCAATTTGTCTCCTGGTACATATATCTTTGAAGTAAAAAGTGCTGACAAAACCAAAGGAGGCAAACCAACCAGGCTTACTATTCACATTCAGGCACCCTGGTATTTAAGCTGGTATGCTTATACTGCTTATGCTATCATTTTATTTACCATTATATATCTTTCAGCCTATTCTTATCAAAAAAGGTTTGAGTTGAGAAAAGAAAAAGAAATGAGTGAGTTTAAAATACAAAAGGAACATGAACTAACTGAAAAAAAACTGGCATTTTTCACTAATGTTTCACACGATTTAAAAACACCTTTAACACTTATTGATGCTCCGGTAAGCGATCTGTTAAGATCAAAAAACCTTAGTCCTGAACAGGTTAAGAAACTTTCAATTATTAGTCGAAGTTCCAAAAGACTCTATAAATTAATAACAGATTTGCTCGAATTCAGAAAAATTACTCAAAAGCACATGGTTTTGAAAGTAAAAGAAGCAGTGATTTCGGATATTATCATAGATATAAGTGAAGCATTTACGGAAGAGTGCAAGAGCAAAACGATTAATTTAAAATGTACAGTGAGTAACAATATTATTGGTTTTGTAGATGTAAAAAAAATTGAAAAGATACTCTGGAACCTTTTGTCAAATGCGCTAAAATTCACTAATAAGGGTGGCAGTATATTACTGAATGTCAATGAACTGACAATAGATGGACACAGGAAATTAAGACTTGAAGTCAACGACAATGGCATAGGAATTCCTGAGAATGAGAAAAACAAAATATTTGATCATTTTTACAAAGCTAATAATTCAGCTATCAAAAATCAGGAAGGTACAGGAATAGGCCTTTCTGTAGTTAAGGAACTAGTTGAAATACACCATGGTAATATTAAGTTGGAATCAACTGTTGGAATAGGAACAACATTTACAGTTATTGTTCCATGCGACAGAGATTGCTTCTCGGACAATGAAATAGTTGAACATGAAAATACAAATTACCTGAAACCAGGAATTGAAAATGTTGAAAATTTAGAATCGGACTCGACCCAGTTCATCCAAAAACAATATAATCTACCAGGAATTTTAATAGTTGAAGACAATGCAGAGTTAAGGGATTATTTGAAAGATCATTTTGCAAAAAAATACAAGGTATACATTGCCGAAGATGGTTTAGAAGGTTTAAAATTAGCAAAGGAATTTAATCCCGATATTATTTTAACCGATATACAAATGCCAAATATGAATGGTTATGAATTTTGCCAAGAAATCAGGCTAAATTTTGACACCTCGCATATACCGGTAATAATGCTTACTGCCAATAGTGCAATTGAACACCAAATTGAAGGTCTTTCAACAGGAGCTGATGCTTATTTAACCAAGCCATTCGACATCCAATTACTTGATATACAAATACATACATCATTAGAAAACAGAAAAAAACTGAGAAATAAGTTTCAAGGAATCGACCTGGCAGAAAATCTTGAAAGAAACTTACCAAAAAAAGACATTGATTTTATTCTCGAATTGAAACTTTATATTGAAAAAAATTTGATGAATTCAGAAATGAGTGTTGAATTATTGGCTACACATTTTGCAGTAAGCCTTGCCCAGCTTCATAGAAAAATAAAAGCGCTAACAGGAACAACTCCTAATAACCTCATTAAATCAATTCGGCTAAAGAAGGCCTACCACCTTATCAAAGAAAAAGGTTTCAGAGTTTCAGAAGCAGCTTATCAATCGGGTTTTAGCGACCCCAATTATTTTACAGTATGCTTTAAAAAAGAGTTTGGCGAAAATCCATCACAAATTGAAACTTCCAAGAAAGATTCAACTGATAGCTCTATTTTTAAGAATATAAATAAAGCTTCAATCATAAAAAATACGTTAAATAAAAATGATGAGGAGGGTCAAAACAGAGAGCAATTACCATTAATGCTAATTGCGGAAGATAATCAGGAAATGAACAGTTATATTTCAGCTCAATTTAAAACACAATACAGGGTAATAGCTGCCTATGATGGGAATACAGCTTACGAAAAGGCATTTAAGGAAATCCCCGATATAATAATTAGTGATATTATGATGCCCGGATTAGACGGTGTTGAACTTTGCCGAAGGATAAAAAATGATGAACGAACAAGTCACATACCCTTTGTATTGCTTACTGCTAAAAATACTGACGAAAGTACAATAGAAGGACTTGAACAGGGAGCCGATGACTATATTTCAAAGCCATTCAACAATACGATATTAAAAACACGTGTAAGAAATTTGTACCAATCAAGACTACTTTTACGTAATAAATTCAAAAATGAACCAGAAGCGACAGTTAAAGAAATTTCACCCTCATCTTCTGATGAGAGATTCTTGAAAAAAGCATACGAAATAGTGGAAAAGTACCTATCGGAGCCCAATTTTGATGTGCAATTGTTTTCATCTGAACTAGGAATGAGCAGGGCCCAGTTATATAGAAAAATTAAAGGAGTTTCTGACCAGTCGGTAAATGAATTTGTAAGAATAGTAAGACTGAAAAAAGCAGCAGATTTATTATTAGAACCTGGTTTCCAGATCTCTGATATAGCCGAAAAGGTGGGATTTAATTCATTTGCCTATTTTACCAAAAGTTTTAAAGAATATTTTGGAGTTACACCCTCTCAATATAAGCGATGATTTTCATTAACACATTAAAATTCAATCAAATACCTTCTATTTTAAAACCAAAAAGATAATTGTGCCTATTTGAAATCATATGTTTACCTCATACATTCAATTATTAGTCATGGGAAAATATATTGGGTTCCGTAAAAACATCATTGATGATATTAATTAATTTCTCCCTAAAGATTGGCTTTTCTATAAAGCCATTAAATCCGTATTTTAAAATTTCAACTTTTTCTTTTTGATAAGCAAAAGCCGTCTGCGCAACAATTAACTGTTTTGGTTTTAGTTGTCTGATTAGTCTAGTGGCTTCAAGACCATCCATTATGGGCATTCTCAAGTCCATCAAAACCAAATCGATAGCGTTATTGTTTTTAATGTTTTCTACACCTACCCTGCCATTTTCTGCCCAAATTAATTTGGCTTTTGTCTCAGCAAGAAAAAATGCCAATAGCTGATAATTGGATTTATCATCTTCGACAATAAGTATTTGTTTACCGCTTAAGTCGGGTATTATGGTGCTGTCCTTTTTGTTTTTGATTTCAGGATTTGCAATACCTTTTTCGTTACGACAAAGTATTGTGAAATAAAAGGTAGTACCCTGTCCCGTATCAGACTCATACCAAATTTCACCACCCAAAGCTTTGACAAGGGTGTGACAAATAGCAAGGCCAAGGCCAGCCCCTCTATACAATTTTGTCTTTATTGGTTCAACTTTGAAGAAATATTCAAAAATTGTATTTCCAACTTCTTTTGAAATTCCTATACCAGTATCCTTAACAAAAAAAGTTATAAGATTTTGGCTTTGATCGATTACGCCAAATTCAACAAATCCTTTTTCAGTAAATTTCAGGGCATTACTAATTAAATTTGACAGTACTTGTTTTAAACGATTGGAATCGGTTGAACAAATTAAGTTTTCGCCAAATGTACTTGTTCCTATAATGAGTTCTATCTCTTTTGATTTGGCCTGCGACTGGAACGATACAGATAGCTCTTTCAGAATTTCTATTATATTAACCGGATGATTTTGTATAATTAAATTGCTGGCCTGCATTTGTGAAATGTCTAAAATATTATTAATCAACAAAAGAAGCGCTTCACTGCTTTTTCTAATATTTGAGTAAAATGTTTCTATATCAGCAGTGGGTATATCAGGGTAGGTAAGCAGTTCGGAAAAGCCAAGAATAGCATTCATGGGGGTGCGTATCTCATGACTTATATTGGCCAGAAATGCACTTTTCAACCTGTCGCTTTCTTCAGCTTTTTTTAGAGCAGTTACCAATTCTGCAGTACGTTCCTCTACTAAATGCTCCAGATGATTTCGGTGTTGGTTCAATTCGTTCTTTTGACTTTCAATTTCTTCTTTCTGCTCCTTAAGGGTACTGTTAATTTCCTGTAAGGTTTCTTTTTGGGCTCGAAGTTCTTCATTTTGATGGAATATTTCTTCCTGGTTTTCTTCAAGGGTAGTATTTGCATCTTCTAGCTGAATGGTACGTTCTTTCACCTGTTTGGCAAGCAGTATCTTTTGTCTTCTTAACCGATGGATACGGAAATTGATATAACTAAATATAGTACTTAATACCACAAGTGTTACTAAGATTCTGAACCACCAGGTTTGCCACCAGGGCGGTAAGATTATTATTTTAAGTGATGTACCTTTCTCACTCCAGATACCATCATTGTTTGATGCTTTTACCCTAAAAGTATATTCGCCCGGATCGAGATTAGTATAAGTAGCCTCTCTTTTATTGCCTACATAATTCCAGTCTTTATCAAAACCTTCCATCATATAAGCATACTGGTTTTTTTCACTGTATATATAATTCAGTGCAACAAACCTGAAAGTAAATACGGATTGTTCATGCTTTAGCACCAATTCCTTTGTTTGCGAAATATGTTTTTTCAAGGGGGAATTCTTTGCCCCAATAGGTACCGGTTTATTAAACAACCAAAAATCAGTTATATGAACAGGTGGAAGATAAGGGTTATTCTTTATGCTATCTGGGCAGAACGCATTGAATCCACTAATGCCGCCAAAATACAACTCTCCTCTTCTGCTCTTAAAAAAGGCCCATTTACTGAAAACCTTGTCTTGTAACCCATCCTGTGTTGAATAATTCCTAAATGTAATTTCTAATTTTTCGTTTTTTGAACCAATTGTTGCCTTCGAAACACCGTTATTCGTGCTTATCCAGAGGTTTTGTTGGTTGTCTTCCAATATCCCAACAATGGTATTATCGGGCAAACCCTGGTCTGTTGTAAAGTGGGTAAAGGTATTGGTTTGCCTGTTAAAAAGATCTAACCCGGAAGAACCAACCCATAAACGATTTTCACTATCTTCAAATACAACATTAATTGTATTGCTGCTAATACTTAAGCTATCTTTCTCTTCATGGGTGAAATGTTCATATTCTCCGGTTTCCCGGTTTAACCTAATCAATCCTCTGCCTAAGGTGGCAAACCAAACATTGCCCTGAGAATCGGATAAAATATCAATGATAGCGCTGTTTGCTTTTAATTCTCCGGCTATATCCTTAAGTGAAAACATGAGTTTAAACCGTTCCGTTTTAGGGTCAAACAGATAAGCCCCTGTTTCGAAATTTCCGACCCAAATTTCTCCGGCGCGATTTCGGTATATCCTAAAAACTGAATTACTCTTTGGGTCATTTTCATCAACAATAGGATACTTCTTTTTTAAAATGAGTTTGTTGCCTTTTATTTGAAAATAATTAAGTCCTCCTTGCCACATCCCTGCCCACAAACCTCCATTATTGTCTGTTTCAACAGCCAACACCTTGTTATTGGTTAAAGTTTGGGGATCATTTTTATCACTCAGATACCTTACAAATTTATTTTCAATGGGATTAAACCAGGTAATCCCTTTTCCATCAGTCGCAATCCAGATATTTCCTTTAATATCCTCGGTAAAACTGGTAACTAAATTAAACGAGTATCCGGTTTGTTCATCCTTTTTGTACTGGGTAAACTTCTTATAATGTTTATCATATACGCTTACACCTCCACCCCAGCAAGCAATCCAAATAGTCCCCTCTTGTCCGATATATATATCTTTAATCGAGTTACTTAATATAGACCCTTCCGCTTCGGTTTTTGTATAATGATCAAATATCTTAGTTTCAGGGTCGAACACATTTAACCCACTTTCCGTGCCTATTAAAATTTTACCATCGTCAGTTTCAGCCAATCTAGAAACTAAATTATTGCTTAAAGAATTGTCATCGCCAGCTTCTTTCTGATAATTAGTAATCGTTTTTGAATGCTGGTTAATCATAGACAAACCAGTTGAATACCCACCTACCCAGATATTCTCCTGTTTATCAATTAA
Source organism: Bacteroidales bacterium (assembly GCA_050291445.1). Taxonomy (GTDB): domain Bacteria; phylum Bacteroidota; class Bacteroidia; order Bacteroidales; family NBLH01; genus NBLH01. The sequence goes on from JBNKJW010000111.1 coordinate 8,319, forward strand.
GAAACCATAAACAGCGTTCTCTTTCAGTTTGAAAATGGGGTGCTGGGTATTGTAGCGCTCAGTTTCTTTGGTTATCGGGTTGTATTTTATTATTCCACCTTGTACCTGATCTTCAGATATAAACCAAAGTATCCCGCTTTTATCCTGTTGTATTTCATTAAAATTGACTAAAATATCCTTCCCATAAGTTTCAGTAAAGCAAGGATGGAAGATGTTTTTTTCCGTATCGAACCAAAATACGCCGTTACTGGTGCATACCCAAAATTTGCCGGTATCATCTTCAAATATGGCAGTAATTATGATCTCAAGTTTCCCATTCTGCTCATCAGTATAGAGGATTCTTTCAAAATTACAGGTTTCGCGGTTATACCTGCACAAACCATCGGATGTCGCGGTACCTATCCAGAGATTGTTCTTTTTATCTTCGTAAATACAAGTAATATAGCTATTGGGTAACGAAGTCGAATCCTTCTGATCGTACTTGTATACGGTAAATTTCAAACCATCATACTTGTTTAATCCATCAGTAGTACCAATCCACATATATCCTCCATGATCCTGACAAAAACAATTAACGTCTCCGTGAGATAAACCCATTTCAGGAGTAAGATTTTTAAAGGTTATCTTCCCTGTCTGGGCAATGGAACTATCAAAGATAATTAATGATGCGATTAAGAAAAGACCTATTTTCATTTCTCTTTTATTAATTTTATGGAGGGCTGCTTTTATATTATATGCGATAAAGTTGATAATCAAATGTTAGTAATATCAAAAAAATTAACTAAAGATACAAAATTTTCATTTGATTGTTGAATGTTATTTTTGTAACAAAGTACATATTATAATTAATGCAGTTGACCATAACCTTTTACTTATTGGCAAGCTGTCATTTTCAATTTCAATCAGAGTTGTATTAGAAATATAAAATCAAGCACTAGTGGAATCGCACTAAAGTATAACTGCCAATTCTCACTCAATCAAATAATGCTCATTTTAAAGTAATTAGCTAACCCATCTATAATTAATCAAGAATTACTTTAAATGATTTAATTCATTTATCAATAGAAATGAATGGGAGATTTCTATACAAAAAAATTAATACAAATGTAAATATCAATAGGAATATACGTTATGAGTATTTTCTCATTATTTTAATTATAGTTTCAAATATCATAATGAAAAAAAAGAAATATCCGGAATTTTGTTTATTTCTAAATTTATTAAGTTATCGAAGTGTTGATTTAGAAATTTCAAGTCAATAAAAATAAGAGGTTTGTCTCAAAATTCTTTAATTTTATAACAAAGCCCTGAATATTTTTTTATACCAAACCGCTATTAAGATAACAAAAAAAGACTTTGGTATAACTAAGCGAATTATAGAGAGCTATCTCATGAATGCAGTGAATAATGCCGAAGAATTAGCATGTTAAGAAAATTTATTTTCTGTTACATGATAACCATTCGGTGTAAAATTTCAATTTACAATATTTCAAACTGGCTTAGTATAAATTATACACTCAGGCTATTCTTTTAATCCAATTTTAATAATCATTGTTGTAACCAAAAAATTCTTAATTGGATTATCATGATTAATTACAAGCCACCTTACTTATAATAAATGTGTTACTAAGTATACTGAATTGATTTTAACCTAATCTCATAAATTTAAAGTGGAGAAATGAGACAAACATCAATCGGATACTAAAGCTTTATGAGATACTAATTACAATATTGAGATTATGATTATAACGCATTGCGGTAATGCGGAATAGATTTGCATCTCACTTAGAATAAAATCAGTGTAAGGCTTAAATAGTTATATTTTAGTTATGAGAAAAAATAACACATTGAAATGGCTGGCGGGGAGAGTAGATTGTTCCATAATTAATCAGAATTATATTCATAAATTATACTCAAAGCTTATTAAATCATCACTCTTCAACAGCACCGAGAAAACAAAAGTATGTCGGGCTGAAAATGGTTTTATGAGCGGGCAAGATAATTTTTTTTCGTTTCAAATAAATAATAATAAGATACAAGTTTGTCCTTCCCTAAAGAAAAATATGAAAGAACTCGTTTGTTGTGCAAACTGAGTAAAATCAATATTAGAAGTTTGAATGATTTAAGATGGTCAAGGCCTTTTCGCAAATTCAAATATTCCATACTAAAACCACAATTTATAACAATAATCACCTCGTTTATATAATGATTTTTGGATTTATTAATTAATTAAACAATTATTAACTATCATGGGAAAAACTAAATTAGAGGATGTTAAGCAGTCTTTACTCAGGGAAAATGTTGCCCTGAGGTTTTGGGCGATGCTTATTGGACTTGCACTTATTGTGCAATTGATTACACCTCCTGACCTACTGGCCCAGGAAACAGGTAGACACAAGATCATAGGTACCGTTATTTCAGCTACCGACGATACTCCTTTACCAGGTGCGAATATTAAAATTAAAGGTACCAGTTCTGGAACCATTACCGATTTAAATGGGGATTTCTCGGTAGATGTGGATGACAACGATATTCTGGAAATATCGTTTATCGGATATATTGTACAAGAAATTGCAGTTGCCGGTATGTCTTCAATAAATGTTAAACTTGAAGAAGATGTCTCTAACCTGGAGGAGGTAGTGGTGATAGGCTACGGTGCAGTAAAAAGGGAAGATGTTACCGGTTCCGTATCTTCTGTTAAAGGAGAAGATTTATTAAAAACTCAGCCTGTTACCGTTGAACAAGCCTTGCAGGGAAAAGTAGCAGGCATGGTGATACAGCAAACATCCGGACAACCTGGTGGCGGTATTAGCGTACAGGTACGTGGTATCACTGCCTTTGACGGAGGACAACCTCTGTATGTAATAGATGGTGTAAGGATTAAGGTGGCAAGTTCCACACAGGATGGGATGAACCCTTTGGCAGGTATCAATCCTTCAGAAATTGAATCTATTGATGTGTTGAAGGATGCTTCTGCAACAGCAATTTATGGTTCTGAGGCAACAAACGGTGTTATTTTAATTACCACCAAAAGGGGAAAGAATGCAGCTCCAAAAATTTCCTACCAGTTTACTACGGGTTTTCAGCAGCTGGCAACCAAACTACCTGTGTTAAACCTACGCGAACATGCAGCATTCTTAAATGCCAGGGCAGCTGAGCCATCGTGGAATTGGGATGCCAGGGAGGAGTTTGCAAATCCTGACTATTTAGGAGAGGGGACCGACTGGCAGAAAGAGCTGTTTAGAAATGCACCCCAGAGCGAACATTCACTTTCTGTAAGTGGTGGTAATGAAAGGACCCAGTACTTTTTATCGGGAACTTATACTCATACAGAGGGAATTGCTTTGGGATCTGATTTTAAGAGGTTGTCTTTCCGCTTAAACATAGATAATAAAACAACTGACTGGTTGAAAATAGGTACCAGTATTCAATTGGTAAATATAGATGAAACGGTAAACGCTACAAATAGCAATGTGATTACAAAGGCCCTTCAAATGACTCCCGATATTGCAGTAAGGAATGTTGATGGTTCCTGGGGTGGGGCACACACTACGAATGATTGGGTTCCTATGGTAGAAAATCCTTTGGCCCTGGCTTTGCTTAATAAAGATGAGGTTAACCGGAAGCAGGCTTATGTAAATGCCTATGCTGAAATCACTTTTGCCAAAGGTTTGGTATTAAAAAATACTGTAGGGGGGAACTTTACTATATATAGCAGGGGAAAGTTTAACCCAACCTATGAAATGGGTTACCTGGTAAAGGATTATAATGATGCTAGATTTGAATTCGCGGGAAATAACCATACTGAAGTGAGTAACTACCTTACCTATACCAAATTATTTGCAGAAAAGTACAATTTAAGTGCAATGATTGGGCATGAATCGCAATTAACGCTGGAAACCAAGGCAAGTGCTGAGCGCAGGGGGTTTCCTACAGATGCTGTTCAAACAATTGGGGCAGGTGATCCGGCAACGGCAAAGAACGACGGAGAGAAAAAGCAAAGAGCATTGGAATCGTATTTTGGACGGGTGAATTTTGCTTTTGACGATAAATACCTGCTTACAGGTAATGCACGCTATGATGGAAGTTCAATGTATTCTGAAGCCAATCGTTGGATATTGAGCTATTCAGGAGCATTAGCATGGAAAATAAACAACGAAGAATTTTTGAAAAATGCAAAATTTATTAGTGAATTGAAACTGCGGCTGGGCTACGGCTTAACCAACAGGGAAGGCGGAAGGCCATACGCCTATGCAAGTACACTTACTGCAGCCTCAACAGGTTTTGATGGCGTGGCGATGTTGAATAATCAAGTAGGGAACCCTAATTTAAAATGGGAACAAACAAATTACAGTAATATTGGGCTTGATGGGGCCTTTTTAAACTGGCGATTCAGTTTTTCGGTAGATTTTTATCTTCGTAGAACTGATGACCTTGCTATGCAAATTTCATTGCCAATGTACTCGGGAACAGCGGTTGGTGCCTATCCTCCAGGTTCATTAATAGCACCTTATGTAAATATTGGTTCTATGGAGAACAAAGGGTTCGACTTTAGAATAAGTTCTACTAACATTAGGAATGATCAATTTACATGGAAAACAGACCTAACTGTGTCGCACAACGAGAATAAGGTGATTAAATTAAATGCCGAAGGAGCCTCAATTGTCGAGACGTACAGCAAAACAGTTGCAGGTAGATCATTAGGGGAATTTTATGGTTATGTTGTAGAAGGTGTTTATGCAACTCCTGCGGACTTTTTAGGCGATGCGGAGAATGGTATTGCTCCGCACGCAAGACCTGTAAAGAACGGTGAACCACTTCCTGTTGCAAATGCTGGCGGTAGTATTTGGTACGGTGATTTAAAGTTTAAAGATGTTAATGGGGATGGAATTATTGATGAAAGAGATCAGGAATATCTGGGATCACCAATTCCTCAAATTCAGTTGGGACTAAGTAACACCTTTACCTACAAAAATTTCGATTTAAGTATCTTTTTTAATTCCAGCTATGGTAACAAAATATATAACGCAACACGTAAAAGACATGAAAGTCCACAAGGGAATTATGCCTATTTTGAGGGAGTAAATGATTATGCAAAACTTGGGGTTAAACCCAATGGGTCAGCTTCAAATATCAATGATGTATATGTAATCAACGCCGATACTAAGCTTTTTGGATTAAGGAATGACCACACAAATGGAAACGATCGGATAACTGACCAATACGTGGAGGATGGTTCCTTTATAAAGTGTAAAAGCGTGACTTTGGGCTATACTTTCTCTAAAGATTTACTGCAAAAAGTACATGTGAGTTCTTTAAGAATTTATGCTACTGCTACAAACCTGTATACTTTTACTAATTATTCAGGCATGGATCCTGAAATTGGGGCCTGGAATCCACTTCTTGCAGGTATTGATGATGGCTATTATCCTCAACCAAGAGTAGTTACATTTGGTGTAAACATATCACTATAAAAAAGAAAAACAATGAAAATAAGATCAAAAATAATTTATATAGTGCTTTTTGTCTCTGTCTTTTTTGCATCGTGCAAAGATTCGTTTCTCGATCGACCCGCTTTGTCAGAGGTAATGAGCAACAATTTTTATAAAAGTAGCGATGATTTAAAAAAAGCTACCGCGGCATTGTATGGTGGCAAACCATGGGGTCAATGGACTTACCTATGTTATATCCCAATAGGTGAAGTTCCGAGCGGCAATATGGTACTTAACTATCATGCTGGTCCCGTAGAATTAAATAACTTTTCCGTTAATGGTTTAAATGAGAATATAGTTGCAGAATGGAGAACAATGTACAATCTAATTGCGCACAGTAATACAACTATTCATTCAATTGAGGAATTAGCTTCCGGCGATATTCCTGAAAAAGATGTTAATGCTGCAATTGCTGAGGCAAAGTTTATTCGTGCCTATGCCTATTTTACTTTGGCCAGGCTTTGGGGTGATGTACCTATTATTGAAGACAACAGCAAATTGTTTGATAATCCATTGGTTTACAAAAATTTATTGAATGATGTTTATCAATTTGTAGTAAATGATTTGACTTATGCCTCTGAAAATTTGCCTGTAACTGGTGGTAATTGGGAAACTGGCAGGGTAACTACATGGTCGGCTCAAGGCTTGTTAGCTAAAGTATATTTAACCTGGGCAGGTTTGGATCAAAGCGGCACCAGGGATCAGGCGCTACTTGACAGTGCCAGGCTTTATGCAGGCAATGTTTGTACGCAAAGTGGTTTATCTTTGCTAGACAATTATGCAGATGTTTTCAGGTTTGAAAACAGCGATAACCAGGAATCTCTGTTTGCCCTTCAATGGACAGCCGATGGTGCACCCTGGCTTTCTGGCAATATGCTCCAGGTTTATAATAACGTATTAGAGATAAATGGTGCGGGAGGGTTTATGGGTATTGAAGTTACTTACGACATGTACCTTCAATATTCGGAAAGTGACTTAAGGCGAAAACCTACTTTTATGTTTAAAGGTGACACTTACCCTGAGTTAAATACTAACAAGGGAGGTCTTGAATTTGATAGAATTAGTGGCCTGAAGAAGCACATTATAGGTAATGAAATAGATCTTAATTTACCGCTTTTAACTAATACTTCCTCGCCGGAACATACTATTTTATTAAGACTTGCAGATATTTATTTACTGTATGCAGAAGCCATTCTTGGTAATAACAGCACAACATCTGATGCCGATGCGCTTTTATACTTTAACAAAGTTCGTACAAGGGCTGGTCTAGATCCTGTGAGCTCCATTGATGCAGATATGCTGTTAAAAGAAAGGAGAATTGAGTTGGCTGCTGAAAGCGAATATTGGTTTGATCTTGTGAGGCTTTCGTATTACAATCCTTCAAAAGCTATTGCGCTGCTTAATGGGGGTGAACGTGTTCCCATTGAATTTGATGATGATGGAGTGGCTAAACCTGGAATTCCTGTTGGGGTAATTACACCTGCCACAATTAACTCATTTAAGTTTCCAATACCGTCGGTTGAGATTACTGCTAATCCATATTTATTAGAGCCTGCGGTTCCCTATTCATTTTAAAATGTAAAATACAACTATGAAAAAGATAATTTATAATAAACATATTTATCGTATACTTTTTGCATGCATGGCAGTAGCTCTATTTTTAATGCCTGCATGTAAACAGGAAACTGGAGCACCTGTAATAACAAGTGTAAAGAATTACACTGTTGCTCCTAACGACACCCTTGTTGACAGGCTGGTACCTGGTCAGTTTGCAGCGATCGAAGGTGCAAATTTACAAGAAGCTATTATGATAACTTTCAATGGAGTACCTGCCAAATTTAATACAGCTTTACTTTCAAACAATAGTGCTGTTGTAAGAGTTCCTGACGCAATACCATTTCCATTGGTTGCAGAGGGAGATATGAATAAGATCAGGTATGTTACGTCATCAGGAGAAACAACATTTGATCTTGATATTATTCCTGGTCCACCATCTATATCAGGTATTTCAAACGAAAATCCTGCTACCGGCGCACCTGTTACTATTTTAGGGGTAAATTTATTTCAAATTGAAAGTTTAAGTTTTGGAGGTAATTTAATTACAGATTATCAATTGGCCAGTGATGGTACAATGCTCCGTTTTATTGCCCCTGAACTAACTCAAAGTGGACCTTTGGTAATTAGAACTGTAGCAGGTGCTGATTCTACAATTTTCAACGTTAATGATTTTTCAACTGGAATGTTATGTAATTTTGATGACATAAGCCCTATTGGTTGGAGTGGATCTGGTGCAAAAGTATCGGACAGTGAGACCGAATTCCCTGGTAATGTTGGTAAATATGCCGTTCTTCAAAATGACGTTGTTAATCCATGGGACTGGGCGGCCTGGGATGGAGGACGTATTATTATTCTTGATCCAGTACAATGGTTACCAGCTGAAAACATTAATGACTCTCTTGATACTTGGGCGGTTAAATTTGAGCTCAATGTGCCAAAAGCTTGGAACGGCAATTCGCTTTTTGTTTCTAGTGAGCATAATGATTATAGAATTCTTTTCGAACCTTGGAAGGATGCAGTTGGCAATACTTTCTCTTTTACTACAGACGGTTGGCAAACAATAACCCTTCCGCTGTCATTATTTGCCAATGATTGGGGTAGAGGTGCCGCTCCTGCTAATTTTACAGGCCTTTTGGATGGTCCTACTGGAAACTCAGCTATTGCAATACAAACAATGAATATTTCCGATGCCCCATCTGCTACTGGATTAAAAGCAGCAGTTGATAACATCAGGATAATAAAAATCAAATAATTTTAATAGCTAAACAATAGTCTTCACTCTAGAAATCAAGACCCACGGGTATTCAAATAAAGTTGAACGCTCCTGTGGGTCTTTACTATTGTATGAAAGTATTCCTGTTAAAGGAATACGATGTGGGAAACCCCGATTTAGCAATGGTCCGATTCATTTAAATGTGTAAGACTCTCAAAAAGACAGCCTTACAAAATTCCAGAGACTTAAAGATCAGAAACTTTTATACCGATTTCACTTTCAAAATAGTCCAATTTCAGCAAAACCTCATTCGATTATTTTCAAGTAGCATAGGCATTTACCATTGCAATTTATATTTTGCTTTTGGACTAAAATATAAATACAATTGGTATAACTTTTTTCGATGAACAAATAATACATTTATCGTTCATTTGTAAAGAAAAACATTGGATATTTTAAAAATATCCGATGTTTAGTCATGGTTATTTTTAAACCCGAATGCCTTATGCAGGCAAGTATTTAATTTTTGAAAAAAAAGATGTATGTTTGTTTTCCCAAAAAAGGAATTTTTAATGTAATACACCCGATAGTTAAATATGGCTCTGGTTTAATTTTGTAATGATTTATTAGGATAAAATCCTTGAAATGAGATATAAGTCAATAGTCATTTCGACAATTTGACTAATGACAAATGACAAATGACCTTAGTATTAAGCTGATAGAATCTATATAAATAAATCATTACCATTTTGAACTATAGCCTTAAATATTAAATAATTTGTTTGGACGGTAGTTTACACCTAAATAAGTAGACATGCTATAACAAGTCTTTCAAAGATAGATTTAAAGTACCTTCTATTAAGTTTGTATACGAATTCGTTTAAGTAATTTTGTAAATATTTTCTTTTGATCTTATGATAAACTCCAAGGAAATTCCTTTTAGCGTTACTAATTGCAATATGCACCCATCTTAATGTC
>JBNKJW010000112.1:0-22913 GCA_050291445.1 Bacteroidales bacterium
TAAACTCATACACTATGGATCGAAAAGTAATCAGAGGGTATAAGGACGAGTTTTATCCTCCTTTCCCAACTAAAAATACCTTGTTTTGGAGAACAAACTTTTTATATCAGATATACAAGTTTTTTCGCCTTAATTACAAGAATGAATTCATTTTTTCTATAAACTCTTCCCTTCTACCTCTCGAAATTGCAACTTGTGCCCCATCTTTCATTTCAATATAATTGCCATAAGCTTTTACAAGCATTTTTACATAGTTTAAATTAATGTAATGTGATTTATGGGGTCTGAAAAAAAATGGACTGTCTATGATATCAATTAGTTCGTTTAACAATTTTGTAACAGTCATTGGCTTCGAACCCTTCATAAATATTACAGAGTACCTGCCATCAGCTTCAATCCGGATTATTTCATTAATGTTTACATATTCATACCCTTTATTACTTGGAATTGAGATTTTAAATGGTTGCTGCGCCTTTAAATTTTCAAGAAGTACATTAAACTTACTCAAATTAATATCCTCTGAATTTTTCTTTTCCAAAACCCTGTTAACAGCACCAGTAAACTCATCAATATCAATAGGTTTTAAAATATAATCTATTGCACTGTATTTAAATGCTTTAATTGCATATTTATTGTAAGCTGTTATAAAAATAGTTTCAAATTTTCGTTTGGGTATGGCCTCAAGAATATCAAAACCAGTTGCCTCAGGCATTTCAACATCAAGAAAAACTAAATCAGGCTGTAGTTGATTAATCATTTTTATGCCTTGCAATGGGGATTGAGTTGTTCCTAAAATGTTTGCCTGTGGAAAATTATCTGTTAAAATAGCCCCTATCAGCTCAATTGAATTCATTTCATCATCTATAATTATAACATCTAGCATATTCATTTAATTTAAGTTCTTATTGTTAACTTTAGGAATTTCTATTTCAACTCTAGTACCTATGGCAATTGACTTATCATATAAATCAATATAAGTAATATTCATTTTTTTTCCATAATGGTTATTTAGCAACTCTAATCTTTTTTCGGTAATTTGAGTCCCTAAAGATTTATGCGCACTTCTTTTTTTATCCAGTATCTCTTTAGCTCTTTTACGTCCCACTCCATCATCTTCAATTACACATAAAAAGCAGTCTTCACACTCCTCGAGCAACACTTTTACATGTCCATTCCCCTGCTTATGTACAATACCATGCCAAATTGAATTTTCAACAAAGGGTTGAATTAGCAATGGTGGAACAGTAAAATAATTGGTGTTAATCTTTTTATCAATTTGCACAGCAAAACTCATTTTCCCTTGTAATCTCATTTCCTCCAATTCCAAATAAAGAACCAATGCTTCAAACTCTTTCTGAAAAGATATTGCCTGATGTTGCGAGTTATCAAGGATTATCCTAATTAATCCTGAAAATTTTGATAAATATTTGCTTGAAAGCTTTTTATCCTCTTTATATACAAATAACTGTATTGAGTTTAAGGAATTAAAAATGAAATGTGGATTCATTTGTTGCGTGAGAGCTTGCTGTCTATACTTTTCAATTTCCTTCTGAAGCTTGTTTTTATTTATAAGAAATTCTTTTTCCAGTTCGTTTCTAACTTTAATTTCTTTGAGCCTTTTTCTTAGATAAAATATAATAAGGCTAAATACGCTAATAAATGATATGGTTATGAACCACCATGTTCGCCAAAAGGGCGGTTTTATTACAATACTAAAACTGACGGATTTATCACTTTCAATACTTCCAATAACAGCCTTTGCCTGAAACATATATTCACCATAATGTAAATAAGCCAATCGAACTTCACGGCTGTTTGTCATTATCCATTCACCTTTATTTGCTTTCTCAATGAGTCTATATTTATACTGTACACCTGCTTGTTTAAAAGCAATACCAGTAAGCCTGATATCAATAGAATTTTGCTTGTAATTTAGAATATAATTATCAAGTAATATGGTGTCCTTGTTATTTATTTTAACTTGCTCAATGTATATAGGCGGAGTCACACTACTCTCCTTATAATCAGAATAACAAACAACATTCAACCCTTGATTTGTTGCTAAAAAAGCCGCAGTATCATTAACTCCAATATCATTAATCTCATTAGATAGCAAACCTTCTGCAACAGACCACTTTTTTATCACAAAATCTACAAGCGAACTGTCCTTAAAAGTTAGACTATAAGCTCCGCCACCTTTAGTTCCAAACCAAACCGAATTTTTGTACGGATAAATACAGCTTATGAAATTACTGCTAGTAACATTCTTATTTAAAATGTTTACTACTTTATCATTCTTAAGCGCAATAATTCCATTCTTTTTTGTCCCAATCCAGATATAATTTCCATTCCCTTTTTCTATGCATAAAATCCTGTCGTTCAGCTTAGGATGAATTTGGTCAAGGTGCGTAAATTGCTTGGTTGAAGTAATATACTTCCACAAACCATTACTTGCCCCAATTAAAAAAGTATCCTGATCAAGCATTAATAAAGAATGAATAGTGATATCCCTTGATACCTTTATTTGGATTGTTATTGATCTTGAGTTTTCAGCTACTTTATAAACAGAGAAACGAGAAGCTACCCAATACTCAGAATTACCACAATATTCTATTTTGTGCCCACCAGAAGCACATAATAAATCTAATTTGTTTAAAGACTGTTCTTTACCATGCACGTTTTCAGAAAACAAATAAGATTTACAGAAAGACATTGCAATAAGTTGCCCTTTTTCATTATTAATAATATCAATAATGGAAGAGCAAGGTTTAGTATTTTGTATTTCGAAAACTTGATTTAAAACATCTTCTTTTAAAAAGCCTATTTTACCACCTAGTGTTCCATACCAAATTTTATTATTAAACTCATGTAAGCACATGATTTTTTGATTGGCAATCGCAACGTTTTTAGGTTTAAATGATTTAATGCTCAATTCAGGCAGGTAAAAAACCCCACCTTCAAGAGTAGTAAACCAAATACCTCCTTCTTTATCTATTAAAACAGACGAAACTGAATAGTTGTGTAGTAAATGATATTTAGGAACAGAATTTAGGTTCCCATTTTCAAAACAATAAACACCACAGGTAGTTCCAACCCATAATTGGTTATTATATGATGAAGTCCAGATAATTTTATTTTTGAAAGTGCGATTTTGAACTAATCGACCTTTATCAACCTTGTATAAATTGGTGTAGATAGAGAAATATAAAAAGCTGTTTGATATAACGGCTGTTTTAAAAACACTACGCAATGGTATTTCTATTTTATTTCTCCATTCTTTGTTCTTAAAATAATAAATTAAGCTATCATTAGCGCTTACTTCTAATTTGTTCAACAATGGGGTGTTATCCAACACATATATAAAATATCGATTATCTAATAGTGATGCTTTCCCACTATCATCAATTTTGATAATCCCATTGTATCTATCGTTAAAATATACTGTGTTATTTCTGTCAACATAAAACGATTTTTTATAAGAAACAGGATAGTGGCTAAGCTTTTTAGCTATTGAATCATTAAATTGATAACACTGTATTGAATCATTATAAAAGTAAGATAGTCTGGCAGAAAAAGAGATAAACCATATTCGTCCTTTCCAATCTTCATAAATCTCAAATATAGTGTTGTCGGGTAAGCCTTCATTAGCTGAATAATTTTTAAACTCGTAACCATCATATCTGCAAACACCATTGTCAGTAGCAAACCAGATGTAGCCTTTCGAATCTTGAAATGCATGATAAACCTCAGAGCTGGGAAGGCCATCCTCTGGGGTAAAACACCTATAAGAATAGGCTTGACCTGATAAATACTGTAGTGAAATTACAAACAAACAAAAAAGAAATAAAACTCTAATCATTAAACACTTTTAAAACAGTCAATTACATGAAAATTAGCTAATTAAGAACTTTTGCTATAGTACAAATATCAAATTAATAAATGGCAATTATACTGTAATAAATAACAAGTTCATAGAAATCATAAATATTGCCCCAATTAATTGACAGTTCCATTTAAAACATATTACTAAAATAAACACTTTACTACACAAAACGAACATTTCATTACATAAAGTGTTCATTACACAACAAATGACAGTCAATGTCATTAATTATGTTTTCTTTTGCAGAGAAATATCTAGTCTTAAACAATACCGAAAATAAAAAAACTCTAGTTGGTGTGAATTTAGCGCACATTTGCTATAGTAAATAATTATATAATTAAAATAAAAAAAAACGATGAGAAAAATGAAAAGTGTATTTGTAAGTTTTTTACTTCAAATAAGACTACAATGGTTTGTCATATAGCAAAACATTTAAAAGAAGTTCCAATTGTTCACAAGAATGGGGCGATTGTAATTAGTCGATAATTATAATTGTTAAAACATGATTATAATGAGTCAATGAAACAGAGTGCTGGCTTATCATAAAAACAAATCATTCTTGAATACTAAGCTTTACTTTCGGACACTTAACCCACATTATTCATACAAAAACATAGTGCATTGTATAAAAGTATCCCTGTTAAAGGAATACAATGTGGGAAACCACGATTTAGTAATACTCAAATTTGGGCTATTGGAAATGCACAAAATTGTTAGTATTACTTAATCGTTGAAAAATTCATGAATCTTCCGGGTTAAAACTCTGCATCAGTTCACAACCCATCATACATTCAACACACTGATTACAAGATGTTTACATTCAATTATTTTATTACACATTTAATACACTAATTATGAAAAATTTAAGTTTAATTACTTTATTACTCCTTTTTATTAATTATTCTTTCGGACAAAAATACAAAGATGATGGTTTTACTAGTGAGATTCACAAAAAGTTGAAAGGAAAAATTGTTTTTGCTAACAATAAGATACAACTGAGTAATGAAGATGAAAATGCCTTTATAACAGAATACAAAGCAGGTGAGACTCTTTATATGAGAGCATATTTTGATGAAAGTCCGGCAAACAAACAAGCAAAGCTGATTCAAAAAGCAAAACTAGGTACTATTGATCTCAAATACAACTTCTTTATTAATGATAAGTTGGTATATTCAGATCTTGGGGGCTACACTCCTAAAGTATCAGCATTTAATGCAAGCGAAACATTAGCTAAACTAAAAAAAGGAAGAGAACTATTAAAAGTTATGACGACCATTAATTCCCCATTACTGGTTGAAACTAAGCCTCAATATACTATTGAAACCATAATACTATATGCTCTAAGAAATGGAGCAGAGACTACATTTAAAAAAGGGAGTTTTAAGCTTAAATTAAGTATAGAACTTTATGATAAAAAACAAAACAAACCTTTGGAAGTATTAAGCGAAGGAGGAATAACTGTAATCGTTAATGATGTTAAAGACTGGTTAAAAAACGAAAACGTAAGCAAATATATTTCTAAAGATATTGAACTTGAAAATAAAATGAAGATAGTAGCACAAAACCATTCAATAACAAACAACTGGGACGAAACTTACACAAAAGTGGTTGTAGCTGAACCTAATTGGTGGACTGTAAAAAACTCAGTTACTGGGCAAATTGTATCTAGAAAAATTGCTGCATACGCTTTCCTAAAATATCCTGATGGAAGTTGCTCTGAAAGGGAAATAGTATTTGCTCAATCGTACTTGGGAAATGGAAAATATAGTGACGAAGTTTATTTCAGTCATTTCAGAGATTATTTTAAAAAAACTTCTTGTAACTGTTATCATAAATAAAAATCAAACCTAGTGTTAAGTCGCATCTTAAATGACGGTCGCAATTATCCGCTTAGCGGGTTCTTAAGTTGTATAATTAGCTTATTTTAATGCTTAGCATTTTATAACCAGACCCGCTTAGCGGTTTTTATACCTGACAAGTGCGCCAGAAATATCAAATTTGACTTAACACTAGCTTCCTGCCCTGTCTTTTAGCTAATTTTTAAATCTACTGGCACATGACCGATAAATCAATGATATTAATAGTATATCCATCCAATTATATAAATTTGCTGATAGCTAAAACAAAAGTAGATGCCCCTAAACAACAAACTCTCACTAAAATTAAAAGAGCAAGGTGCTGATTTTGTTCACTTTGTTGACATTTCGCAGTTGCCAAAAGAACAAAATAAACAATTTAAAAATGCTATTTTGATTGGAATTGTGTTGTCGCCAAAATATCTTCACAAAATAAGCAATACAGTGGACTATGTAAAAAATATGGTCAAAAATAAACAGGTAAACGAGGATGAGTTTCACCTAAAAGAGCTCAAAACAGACGAACTGGCTGATAGTACAGCCAATTATCTCACCAAAAAAGGTTTTTTGGCGTATTCGCAATCAGAAAATAACATTTATGCAACCGGCTTTTATAACGAAAAAACAAAAAGTACTCCCCTGCCCCATAAAGTAATTGCCGGATTGGCTGGTCTGGGATGGATAGGTAAGCACAACTTATTGGTTACAAAAGAGTATGGAAGTGCCATTAGTATGTGCACTGTATTAACCAATGCTCCGCTGGAAACTACCATTCACAAGCTAGAAACATCTAAATGTGGTGCTTGCAGCATTTGCCAAAAGGTTTGCCCAACCAATGCCATCAAAGGCAATCATTGGAATATAAATGGCTCAAGGGACGAAATAGTTAATGTATACAAATGCACGACCTGTATTGAGTGTTTGGTTTTTTGTCCGTGGACACAGGCGTATATGAAGAAAAATTTATAACCTGGCAAGTCTTTTCTGACTTGCCAGGTTTTTTTCCATAAAAATTGTATAGGACGAGGCACTTTAAAGCTTGGGGCTGTAACTAGATTTTGGACGCTGAGCCTGTCAAAGCGTGTACTGATTATCAACGACTTATACATTTCGACAGGTGGCACACTGAGTACTTCGACTAGCTCAGCATGCCACTTGTCGAAGTGCTCAATGTCCACCAAATAAGCAACTTTTACCTACGGTGAGGGCTTCGCCGTTGATACAGCCCCTAAGTTGAATCACTATAAATTCGGACTAATATTATGCTTTTTGTAATAATTATCGATGGCATCTACGGCTTCATCGGCAGTATCGGTTAAAACAAACAAATCCAAATCCTCAGGGCTGATGTTTTGGTGTTCTTTCAGCATCGTTTTCTTTATCCATTCCAACATTCCTCCCCAAAACTCTTTGTCAACAAGTACAATAGGGAATTTTCCAATCTTGCCAGTTTGAATGAGCGTTAAAGCTTCAAACAATTCATCGCAGGTACCTACCCCGCCTGGCATTACAATAAAACCTTGCGCATATTTAATAAACATTAGTTTTCGCACAAAAAAGAAATTGAAAAGCAGGTCTTTATCCGGATCAACATAAGGATTGCTGCCTCCCTCAAAAGGTAGTTTTATGGTTAAACCCACAGATTTTCCTTTTGCACGCTGGGCACCTTTGTTAGCAGCTTCCATAATGCCTGGGCCACCACCCGAAATTACCCCAAAGCCTAATTGCGATATCTTAAAAGCAATTTCTTCAGCCAATTGATAATCAGCATCTTCAGGCTTAGATCTTGCCGAGCCAAATATACTTACGCAAGGCCCTATTTTAGCCATTTTATCAAAGCCTTCTACCAGTTCCGAAACTACTTTTAGTATGTGCCAGGAGTCTTCTGTTTTTATATCGTGCCAGTCTCTTTGTTGAAACGCCCTTTTTAATCGTTCTTCATCAAATTTGTTCATTGTTTTCATTTTTTAATTTAATTCATATAAAAGCCAGCTATTTGGGTCAACTTTCACATTTTTCACTTTTTTATTATTAGTTATATTGACTTTTTTTAGAATATCTTTTTCATCCACCTCAATAGTAATTATTTCCGAAGACTTATCGTCATAGACAACCTGCAATTCCAAAGGAAACTTAAAAACAACAGTATTCATTTGATTTTGAGTCATATGAATCATTAGCTCTTTTCCTTCTTGTTGCCAGTTAAAATTAACAATAGGATGGCCAGAATGATAAAGCCACTGATTAAAGAAATCGTTCAATTTTTTTCCGCTTACCTTTTCAGCAACTTCCTTAAAATCGTTTGTTGAAGCGTTACTGTATTTGTATTTATTGTAATATTCTTTTAAAATTTGCCAAAACAGTTCATCTCCCACTTGCTTTCGAAGCATGTGTAGTATCCAGCCTCCTTTCTGGTATGAATTGGGGTTCAGCATGCTCATGTAGTTATGATTAAGGCTGTCAACAACAGGACTCTTACTTTGTTGATAGTAAAGCAATACACGTTCTTTTTGCCCTTTCAGCATTTTCTTCATGTATTCTGTACCATATTTTTGCTCGTAATACAAATTGGTTAAATAGGTTGCAAATCCTTCGCTTAGCCATAAATGGGCAAAATCAGTCTCCGAAGCGGAATTACCAAACCATTGATGAGCCACTTCATGCACCACCGTTTCATCAATACTTTGATAGCCTGCCACTCGTCTTTCGGGGTAAAAAATGGCCCCGGCATTTTCCATTCCACCAAAAATGGTTGATGATTGCACGCTGGCCAGTTTTTGGAAAGGATAATCCCCAATTTTATCGATAAAAAAGGCTAAAGCATTAGCAGTTTCTTTAAACTTAGCAATTCCACGTTCTTTGCTTTGCGGATATACCCAACTTGATAAAGGAATAGTATTTATAGTATCAAGTCCGCCAACAGTAAATTTAGCAGCACCAAATACCATTACTTTTGTAGGCAGTGGTTCTTCCGTTTCAAATTCATATAGATTTGTTTGTTCATTGATTTCTTTTACACTTTTTAGCACACCATTTGCAATAACCTGGTATTTTTTAGGAAGCTGTATTTTAAATTCCACCTTAGCCTTATCTAAAGGATGATCAATACATGGAAACCAGTTTTGGGCCCTGTTAGGCCAGTTGTCGCAAAAAAAAGTCCTGTCGCCATACATATTGTTACCAATAACTAACCCATCTTTTGGGTTTCCCTGGTAAGTTATACTTAAATTATAAACCCCAGCAGTTATATTTTCATCAGGTTTAATTTGTAAAAGGTTGTTTTGATGAACAAACTCAGCCTCTTTTCCATTGCATTCAACCTTTGTAACATGCATACCACCCAAGGCATCCTGCTTAACAAAATTGAAGTTAATAATGCCAATGGAATCTGATAACCTGGCCCTAATCAAAGCATTCCCTTCAACAATATTGGTAGTATCATTCAACCTAATGTTTAAAGAATACTTTAAAACATCAATTTCATTTAAATCTGGTTTAATTTGCTGTGCAAAAGAACTAAAAGAGCAGCTTATGAGTACAAAAGCAAAAAGCATTAATTTCATAGTTTCACAAATTTCTAACAAAATTATTTCAACGAATGTAATAAAAGAATTAAACCTTTTCAATTAGTTGTTTGATTGATAAAAATTTGATTTTGCGCTGGTTTACCGCAAAGTTTGTGTTGCTTTAAAAGGCACGAAGCAAAAAGCACGCATCGCCTTCGGCAAGCCTATGGCGACCGATGAGAGCTGGAAGAAAAATGATCTGACATTATCATTTCCTCCTACTTCTCTTTTCCAACTTTAAACCTGCTAAGCAATTATAAAACAATAAGTAACTGACTTTAAAGGTAAATAAGCGACTAATCAATAAAAAACAATAAGCTACATCGTTCAAAATAAATATATTTAGTAACTTGCAATCCTAAAATAACAACAACCTAATAGTAAATACAAAACAGTTAAAATAAACCATGAGTTTTACAATTACTTTAGACAAAGACCACAAAATCATAAAATACAAGTCTACTGGGGTGCTTGACAAATCGAATATGGGCAAGGCATGGGGGGAAATTGTTAAAATGAGAGAGTTTTATGAGCTTGGTTACAATACCCTTTCCAATTATTGTGATGCTGAATTTAAATTTTCATTAGACGAAACAAACTTATTAGATGAATATATTTACACCATCAGAAAACTTTTAAAGGGTAAAAAAGGAGCAGTTGTTGTTGATGTACCTGTTTACACAGCTATTTCAGTACTCGTTATAGATAAGTTTAAAGATCTAACTGATTTTGAAATTAAAATATTCTCTACCGAAGAGGCGGCCATAAAATGGTTACTTGAATAAAAAACTTGAGTATTTCAATATTTCTTCGCACCAAAGCTTATACCCCATTTTATTTATGTGCAAACCATTTTCAAGATATAATTCTGAGCGCGGAAAATTATGCTCATTAAGCATGCTTTGATAAATATCAATAAAGTATAATCCCCTATTCTCTTTCTCAGTTTCCTTTTTAATCAATTCATTGGTAAATTGTATCCTTTCATTCACATTCCATCTGGCAAGGCTTGGTTTAATAGAGATAAATGCAAGCGGAGTATTTCCAAGATATTTACGCACCAATGAAACAAACTGCTGAAAGTAAATAAAAACCTCTTCAGGATGCCGCTCCTGACCTAAGTCATTATCGCCACCATAAAGAATAAGTGATTTTGGATTAAAAGGCAGTACCAAACGTTCGAAAAACCATGTACAAGCGGCTAAAGTTGCTCCCCTGAGCCCCAGATTCAATACATTTGTCATTGGAAAGTCTTGTGCTAATGTACTCCACATCTGAATAGATGAACTACCTACAAAGACAGAACCTGGCATAAAATTACCAGCTTTTGCTTTTTCCTCTAATTCGCGAATATCGTTTTCAAACCAAAACATTAAATTTCTTTATTGCAAGTTATAAAGAAATTTTTAGTTTTTACGGTGTTGATAATTGACTAATGACTTTTATCTCTATAAATACAATACCCAATATCACATTTTGAACAAGCATAGGGTCTTTTTTCACCTCTGCTCCCACCCCAATAACCCCACTAACTGATTTAATTAGAATCATTAAAGAACTTTCGGTTAGTTTTACTCCACAATTATTTCCCCCAATTAACTCAAACAATTTTTGTTGGTCTGAAAGCAACCAGTTGCAATATCCAGGGATAAAACGAACAACAACCAATAACCAGCTGTCTATCAATAAGTTATTTCCACCCATAAACTAATATGGCCAGACTTTCTGCTATTTCAGAACCAGGCTTTTCATAAAGGATGTAAGAGATTTTTGGTGCAATATTCTCTTTCAGTTCTTTTTCGTAGATAAGGATAAGCTCATTTGTATAGGGATCCTCATGTCCCTCAGGAATTTTAATTTCCGTTACATGATTACCATTCGGTATAAGCAACTGCTCCTTGCGGATCTAAGGCATAGCTATCAGCACCAATTTCATTGTTAAAATCTTCAGTAACGGGTGTGCTATCTATAATAACTTTTGTTTCAGGAAATTCATTTCTTATATCCTCAGCAATGGATTTCATGTTTGCCATATCAAATCTCCTGAATCCCGCAAAAATAGTCCTTCCTTATAGCATAAGTGAATAAATTATTCTTTCAATTTATACTAGGCCAGTTTGAAATATTGTAAATTGAAATTTAAAAATAGCTTTGTATATGCCGATCGACTGGAAGTTTTGGTTTGCAAGCTTGTGAAGCAAACCAATTACTAACAGCGGTTCGGTATAAATTCCACTAAACTGCCAAAATGACTTTTACGCCCACATAGAACAAGTCACTATGTCGCTAATCTTCAATCAAATACAGACATTTTGACTCAATTTGTAATAATTTCCCCAATGGCAATAAAATTGATCGATTTGATTAAATTTCAAACAAAATCCTAAAGCATGAACTTAAATAACTTTACCATAAAATCGCAGGAAGCCATCCAAAAAGCTTCCGAAATTGCTCATTCAATGAATCATCAGGCCATTGAAACAGGGCACTTGCTAAAAGCTGTTTTTTCAACAGATGAAAACATCAGCTCTTTCATTTTCAGTAAGTTAAACATTGATTTACAAAATTTACATCAGATTCTTGATAGTATTGTACATTCTTATCCAAAAGTATCGGGTGGAGAAGTTTACCTTTCAAAAGACGGACAGAAAGCTTTGCAAAGTGCTATTCAATCATCAAAAGAGTTTGGTGACCAATTTGTTTCCATTGAACACATTATCGCAGGTGTATTAAAAGCTGGTGATCAGGTAGCACAAATGCTAAAAGACCAGGGGGTTACAGAAAAACATTTACTGGCTGCTATTCAGGAACTCAGGAAAGGTTCAAAAGTAAATAGCCAGTCTGCCGAAGAAACCTACAATTCGCTAGAGCGCTATGCCATCAATTTAAATGAACGTGCAAGAACAGGGAAACTTGATCCCGTAATAGGCAGGGATGATGAGATACGTAGAATATTGCAAATATTATCACGAAGAACCAAAAACAACCCAATTTTGATTGGTGAACCTGGTGTGGGAAAGACTGCTATTGCTGAAGGACTGGCACACCGTGTAATTAACGGAGACGTTCCTGAAAACCTGAAAACAAAATTGATTTATTCGCTGGATATGGGTTCCTTAATTGCCGGGGCAAAATACAAAGGTGAATTTGAAGAGCGTTTAAAAGGCGTGGTAAAAGATGTTTTGGCTTCGGATGGAGAAATCATCCTTTTTATCGACGAAATACATACGCTGGTTGGGGCTGGTAAAAGTGAGGGAGCTATGGATGCTGCCAACATTCTAAAACCAGCGCTAGCAAGAGGAGATTTAAGAGCCATTGGTGCTACTACCTTGAACGAATATCAAAAATATTTTGAAAAAGACAAGGCCTTAGAACGCCGTTTCCAGACCATTATGGTGGATGAACCGGATAAATTAAGTGCAGTAGCTATTTTACGTGGCTTAAAAGAACGCTACGAGAATCACCATAAAGTGCGAATTAAAGATGATGCTATTATTAGTGCGGTAGAACTTTCGCAAAGGTATATTTCAGATCGGTTTTTGCCCGACAAAGCCATTGATTTAATTGACGAAGCAGCGGCTAAACTTCGTTTAGAAATGAACTCAGTTCCAGAAGAAATTGATGAATTTCAAAGAAAAATCAAACACCTGGAAATTGAGCGGGAAGCTATTAAACGAGAAAAGAACAAGAAACGCCTGGATGAATTAAACAAGGAAATTGCTAATTTACAGGAAGGGCTTAATGAACAACTGGCCAAATGGAAGTCGGAAAAAGAAATTATTGAAAAAATTCAAAAAGCGAAACAAGATAAAGAAAATTACAATCTTGAAGCAGAACGGGCAGAAAGAGAGGGTGACTTTGGAAAAGTAGCTGAATTACGATATGGTAAAATCAAAGAAGCAGAGAGCAATATTGAAAAATACAAGCAAGAACTGCAAGAATTACAACAGAATTCGCAAC
Organism: Bacteroidales bacterium; assembly: GCA_050291445.1. Classification (GTDB taxonomy): domain Bacteria; phylum Bacteroidota; class Bacteroidia; order Bacteroidales; family NBLH01; genus NBLH01. The sequence goes on from JBNKJW010000112.1 coordinate 13,266, forward strand.
TAATTAAAGAAGAAGTAGATACAGAAGATATTGCCGAGGTTGTTGCCCGCTGGACAGGCATTCCGGTATCAAAAATGCTCCAATCTGACCGGGAAAGACTATTGAAACTCGAAGAACATATTCATCAACGAGTTGTTGGCCAGGAAGAAGCCATTGAAGCTGTTGCCGATGCCGTGCGAAGAAGCCGTTCGGGTATGCAGGATCCAAAAAGACCAATTGGTTCATTCATTTTTTTGGGGACCACAGGTGTTGGTAAAACTGAGTTAGCAAAGGCTCTCGCTGAGTTTCTTTTTAGTGATGAAAACATGATGACCCGAATTGATATGTCGGAGTACCAGGAAAGACATTCAGTTTCGAGGCTAATTGGCGCCCCTCCGGGATATGTGGGTTACGATGAAGGTGGCCAGTTGACTGAAGCAGTTCGCAGAAAACCTTACTCAGTTGTTTTACTTGATGAAATTGAAAAAGCGCACCCTGATGTATTTAACATTCTGCTTCAAGTGCTTGATGATGGAAGACTTACTGACAATAAAGGAAGAGTAGTCAACTTTAAAAATTCCATCATTATCATGACTTCAAATATTGGCTCCCATATTATTCAGGAAAGCTTTAATAATGTAAGTGAAAGCAACAAGAATGAAGTATTGGAAGACACTAAAAATAAGGTGTTTGAACTACTGAAACAATCAATCAGGCCTGAGTTTTTAAATAGAATTGATGACATTGTGATGTTTACTCCGTTAAGTGAGTCGGATATATCACAAATAGTTCGTATTCAGCTAAATGGAATCAATAAATTACTGGCAGAAAATGGCTTTCAACTAGATATAACTGATGAAGCTGTTAACTGGATTGCAAAAAAAGGCTACAACCCCCAATATGGTGCACGACCTGTAAAAAGGGTGTTTCAAAAGCAAGTATTGAATGAGTTATCGAAGCAGTTACTGGCAGGTACAGTTGCTAAATCAAGTACTATTTTGGTGGATGTAAAGGAAGGAAAGTTGGTTTTTGAAGGTATGAAATAAAATGCTTCTGATCGAAATCCGTCAAGCCGCTTTAGATCAATGAATAATAGCGGCTTGACGGATATTGTACCAGAGACCAGAGACCAGAGACCAGCAACCAGCAACCAGCATCCAGCAACCAGACTAATCAAGCAATTCAGCGATTTTTGTCCTCAACTCTTCGCCACGAAGGTTTTTAGCAATAATTACCCCTTCTTTATCAATAAGAACCGTATGAGGTATAGAGCTAACTCCATATAGTTTACCAGCTTCCGCATTCCAGCCTTTAAGGTCCGAAACCTGTGGCCAGGTAAGCCCATCATCAACAATACCTTTCATCCATTTTTCTTTTTCATCATCAAGCGAAACACCAAGAATTTCAAACCCTTTGTCTTTATAGTCGTTGTAAAGGGCCACATTATTCGGATTTTCTTGCCTGCAAGGCCCACACCATGAAGCCCAAAAATCAAGCAAAAGATACTTACCTTTAAAAGATGACATAGTTATAGGTGTTCCTATTGTATCATTCAAGGTGAAATCTGGCGCAGTTTTACCAATATCAACACTATATAAAACTTCAACTTTCTCCTTCAGGTCTTTATAATAAACAGAATTGCTAAGGCTCGAATCCAATAAACTAACCAATGAATCGAGTTCTTTTACAGGCGAGGTATAGAAAAAATTACTTCTTTTTAAAATATAGGGTGAAACTACCGATTTGTTATTGGTTCCAATATAGCTTTTAATAAAGTTATCTTTATCAGCACTTAATGTTTCCCAGGTATCTTCAAGTTGTTTTAAAAGCTCTTCGTTACCCGCTTTCCTTGCCTCGGAATATTGCGAATACAAATCCTTTTCTTTGTTTTCAAAAGGTTTCATCTCATCCTGGTATTGTTTAAACTCGTCATGAGCTTTTGAACCAGTAACATCAATTTTGTCAAGACTATCTAAATTTGCGGTTATTGTGATTTTAGAATTATCCAGGAAAATATTTGTCATGTTTTTGTTATCCCCAAAAACAAGATAAAACATTTCAGCAAAATCAACTGACCCTTCTAAATTAAATTTCCCCTGTACGCATAATGCTGAGTCAATGTCGTTTAGTTCACCATCAACAACCTTTTTAAGATAAACATAACCAGAATCAAAGGCTGCAACAGTTCCATCAATTACAAAGCCTTCTTGTTCATTGGTATCTTGCTGATTACAAGCAACAACCAACGTTAAAACTAAAAATAGAAATAAGTTTTTTTTCATAATTATTTTTTTTCAGAGTTTAAGTTTAAGGGCAAAGATATCTTTTGATAATTATTCAACAAACTTATTTTGTTTTTTCGCAAAAATGAACGGAATTTTAGTAGTAAAAATAGTAAGCAGATAAATTTTTAAAACAAAATTTTAAAGTATTTTAGTACAAAATAATATCACTATGAAAAAGATTTTATTCATTCTAATTTTCTTTCAGCTTGCTATAGGAGCATTTGCGCAAAAACCTCCGGTAAAATGGAAAGAGGTAGCAATGGAAGATTTACAAATGACCAGTTATCCATTAGATACTGCTGCTTCGGCAGTTGTTCTATACGATTATGGGCAATATTATTTTGATTTAAACCCCAATGGTCGAAATCTTTTTTTGTTTAATAAAAGACTTATCAGAATAAAAATCCTGAAAAAAGAAGGGCTGAAGTATGCGAAAATGAGTATTCCATTTATAGATATGACATGTGAAAAACTCCCTTCAGAAAATTCAATTGTTATTAAAGGAATGACTTACAATTTACTAGCAAATGGAGAGATTAAAACAACAAGGTTAAAAAGAAAAAACATTCAATATATTGATACAATTAACTGCCAAAGAATTGCAGAATTTGAATTAAAAGATGTAAAGGTTGGTTCCGTTATTGACTTTTATTATGAAAAACCGACCCTTGATTTTGCACAACCAAAAAGTTGGTATTTTCAAAAAGAAATTCCTGTGCGTCATAGCGAATTGCGCATGCAAGTTCCTAGGTATTTTCAATACATGTTTTCTCCGGTGAACTTTGAGAATTTCGATATTGTTGAAGAAACCAACTATTCCAGAACATTACTGTTTACAACCAGGTTAAGATACTATCGATATGTTAGAACCTTCAATTTTGATATGTCTGGAAAACAATTGCAATTTGTAAGAGTTAATAATGAAGCTTTACCCAATGCCAATTTTTTATACAACCCCGAAAGGCATGTTCAAAAGCTAAATATCCACCTGGTAAAAGCCACCAACGAACATTTAGGGTATGCATGGCAATACATTACCCATAGGTTATTTACAACCACTGTGGAAGGCTATGAAAATTACGATCCCATTCAAAAGAGTTCCATCTTATACCCCGCAGGGTACATTTTATACAATATGCATGACTGGGAAAATGTGGTCGAAAAATTGCTAAAAAGCGACCGTTTTGGCTTGCCATTAATAAAGCACTGGGAATATCAGCCCCACCTGGACAGTATAATAAAAGGTAAAACAACGGATTATGAAAAAATGCTGGCAATTTATGATTACATTAGAAAAAACATTAAATGGAATGGGGAATATGATATCTATGTCCGATCAGTATTCAGTCCAGGCCTTTCAAAGCTTTACACCAGAGTAACCAAAAAATTAATTAAGGAGAAAAGCCTAAAACGACCTTTTGAAGCTAAAGAAGGAACAAGTAGTGAGATAAACTTTATATTAATATCATTACTAAACAAAGCTCAAATTGAAGCCCACCCTGTTTTAATCAGCACACGAGATAATGAACAATTGGATATAAACATACCTGATCCTAAACAATTTAACCATGTTTTAGCACTTGCAAAAATTGGTGATGAAGAATTTCTTTTAGATGCAACAGATTCTTTGAGGTCTTTCAAAATTTTGGGTAAAAACCACTTAACAAAAGCTGCTTTCCTAGTAAAAAGGGATGAATTTAGCTGGTTGGAAACAAATAACATTGAAAAAACAAGTACCCAAATCGATGAAGAAATAACAATTGACAATAGTTTTAACATTAAGCAAGGTTATACAATAAAAAGCACAGGTTATGATGCCCTCGAATTGAGGAGAAAAATAAAAAACGGTGGATTAGAATCTGCTAAAGACAAACTACAGCAAACAACTGAATTACAAAACATTAAAAAAGTAAGAAACCTAAACAATGAACAATTGCCACTGATTTTTGAAGCCGAAAAAAACCGGCAATTACAAGGTAACGAGTTAGTCATTACCCCAAGGTTTAAGCCCAAATTTTCGCGTGAAGATTTTACTGAATACATTAGAATGTATCCGGTAGAATTTGATTTTCCGTATGAAAACAGTTACAATTTAGCGATAAATTTACCAGAAGGATTTACCTGTGAGCTTCCTGAAAGCGACAACTATTCAACTTTTGGAAGCCATGCATCATTTTCATACCAAACAAAAAAAGATGGGAATAGGGTTGAACTACACATTACAGTTAAAATAAAACTAATAAGTTTCCCAAACAGTGAATATGCAAATTTAGAGCAACTATTTACTCAATTAAACGAAAAGCTGGAGGAAAAAATAATAATAAAGAGGAGTTTTACTGATTAGTCCTTTTTTTCATCAGGCAAACCCATATTTTAGCAGGTTGCTCATCATTTGAGTCAAAATGGCCAACTTTAAGAAGTAAAATTTCAAAGAAAGGTTCAACTGCTTTTACAATATCATTAGCCGACCTTTGGGGAGGACCTCCACCCTCTCTAAATTGGTCACTACTACCAATCAGGCTTAACCATAATCCATCTTCGGACATGTGCCTGGCAACGTTTTTAGCAAATAGCAATCGTTCTGGCTCTTCATTAAAAGTATGAAAAACGCCACGATCAAAAACAAAATCAAATGGTTCGTTAGGAATTTTATCTTTAAGGATATCAGCAACATGAAAATCGATGTTCACCTTTACATCAAAAGCTTTAGCTTTGGCCATGTCAACAGCCACTTTTATTAAATCAAACGCGGTAACATCAAATTTATGTTCGGCCATCCAAATTGCATTATCTCCTGTACCGCAACCCAACTCAAGTGCTTTACAAGGCATAATGGGCCAGTTTACAACCATTTCGGTAAGGTTGTAATCAGCATGGCCTAAATCCCAGGGAATGTCACCTTCTTTATATCTTTGTGTAAAACGTTTTACTTTTGACACCACCAAATTATTTGAACCGAAGATAGTAAAATTAAAACAAATTTTATCTAAATTATTGATTAAAGGGGATGAGGAATTCAGCGCTAACCCAAACTAGTATGCAATTTCTTAACCTATCATACTTAGTGTATTCAGCAACTTTGGTTTCATTATCTGAATGTTTCTATTCTCAATTTCAATTATCCGTTCGTTTTTTAGCTCTTGAAGTATTTTATTAGTGCTTTCAAGCGATATGGATGCCAAATCGGCAAGATCTTTTCTTGAAACCAATTCAAAAATGTTGGTGCCTATAAATTGCTCATCAGCAAGGTATAGTAATGCGGTGGCTAGCTTACCGTGACTGTTGCGTGTACTCAAGTTAGAAATCTTCGAATAAAGATACATATAGTCAACTGAATACCAATCAATTAACACATCCAGCAAGCTTGAGTTATTATCCATTAACAGTTTTACCTCTTCTTTACTTATCAGGCACAAAACCGATTGGGTCATGGATACTACGGATATAGGATACTTTTTTTGTTTACCCAAAACAGGCAAAGCAATAAAGTTTCCTGGTGGGACAAACTTAAGGATTGTGTTTCTTTTATTTTTTTCTTCAATAACAGTTTTTACCAACCCCTCTTTCACATACAGAATTTGTGCAACATGCGAACCTTGTTTAATAACTATATCGTTAGGTTGATATTCAAGTTCTGCCTTTCCATTGTTCAAAATAGGCAAATCATCTTCTTTGATATATTTTAATAAACATTTATGGGCACATTTTGCACAATCTGCTTCTTCAAGATAATTAACAATCATTTTATTGATGCAAATTTTTCCTTAATTGCTCAAATATAAGAAAAACTGCTTTGATTACCAGCATGATATTAATAATTTATTTATTTTATTTTCAATATGTTACAACTCCAATCTTTGCAGAACGCATATAATCAATATAAAAAACCAGTATTTATACCAATCAACAATAGTAAAATTACCTATACAAGTCTTGTCAAATCACTTATAAAAAAACAACCTAACTAGTTTACTAATGCAATACCTTTACACCATGCAAAAAAAGAGATTTTCAGCACCAAATAATCTCTTTGTAAAAAATGGAAATTAAGCAATTCGTAATCATTTATATAACTATTAAAACCTGCTAAAATGGAACTTGTAATTAAATGGAAAACGTTCAAAAATACTATTGAAGAAGCAATTAACGAAGCAAATGATCTTTTGTATATCGAAAGAGAATCATTAAGCAAAATTGGTGCAGAAAGCCTGGAAAAAATGATCGCCAAATGGATTGTTAAAAGTGAAAAAACATTAAAAACAAGCTTTAACGATGCAAATAACGAGTTTGTTATTGGCTTTCAATCTGCAAAACCTTACAGCAGTTACCTAAAATCGAGCGAAAACAGTACTGCTAAATTAAACAGTTTACTGGATGAGCTAAATACGAAAAAGAAAACCCTTGAGTACTATCTTGAATTACTAAGTGTTTCAGATGCAATAATCCAACCCGGATTTATTGACACTGAAATAAGGGCATCTTATACAAGAAGGGAAGTAATTGACCTTATAATTGATAAATTGTATCATTTATATAACCCGAAGTATTATCCAATTCAGCGAATCCTTAACGGAAATGCTATCAAAGCGACAAAAGAATCGGTATTTGATATAATTGAATTGCTCGAACAAAAAGAATACATTCAGGTAATTAACAACAGAACCCTTTTGGTGCAACTAAGCAATAAAGGGAAAGAATATGTTGAAAATAAAAGAAACTTTGAACTATTTACTAAAACTGAAAGTATTGAACCAGAAATTGAAAAGGTTGAATTTATTGAGAAAGAAAGAAAAACAATAATTACACCAGAACCTGTTTATCATTACTTTGAGCAACAATATATTTAAAATAATAAATGCCATCAGTTTTACTTTTCAATCACCTATCCACTTATAAATATAGGCAAGGTATATTGACGGTAAGCACATTAGTTTTAGGCGGTTTATTGTAGAAAATAAATTTTGAATAATAATTTTGAATAATAATTTTATATCTTAGATCGCTAGACAGTATTATAAACATTAATTTGAATAATAGGTGATGAAAAGAATACTTGTAATAGATGACTCAGAGGCGAATCTCCTATTGATAAATTCAATATTTGAAGATGATCCAGAGATTGAAGTTGCTGTTGAAAGCAACAGCACCAGAGCGTTAAAAACTGTTCGTAAAAATAATCCCGATTTAATATTGCTGGATTTAATGATGCCCAATATTGATGGTTTTCAGATACTGGGTGAGATGAAAAAGGATAGTTTTATGGGTAAAATACCTGTAATGATTGTAAGTGCAAGATTGGATTCTGAAGCAAAAAAGGAAGCCAAGAAATTTAAGGTAAATGATTTTATTGAAAAGCCGCTTGACTTAGACTTAATTGAGAAAAAAATACATCAAATTCTAAATATCAGGCCAGTTGCCTGAGAAGAATTTTTACGCCCAATCTGAAAAAATCAGCTTAGAAAAAAACTTGGCGTTGTTTTTTTTATTTTGTAATAGCCACAGCTCTAACCGGAGAGCCGTCTGCATTTTCAATTTTTAGAGGAAGGCACGAAAATGTAAAAATAGCATCATCCAATAAATTTAGGTTGGTCAGGTTCTCAATTATTATCATCTCTTTCTCAAAAATTACATGATGATTAACCAATTCATATAAATCATCAATCGGATCAATTGAAATTGTATCCAGGCCAATTCCTTTCAGATCAAAATTAGTCAGCCAAACACAAGCTTCTTTACTCAATACAGGAAAATCATTAAAATAATCCTTTGATTTCCATTTTTTTGACCATCCGGTTTTTAAAAGTACAAAATCGACCTCCTTTATTCTTTTCGAATAAGGTTCTAAATCCTTTCGTTCAATATATTTTCCTGTTGCATTTGAGCAATTAATACAAATCGCCTTACCATAAAAAAATTCAGGATTTAACTGATCAAGCGATTTTCCATTTTTAAGCATGTGTGCAGGGGCATCTATATGGGTGCCAGTGTGAGTATATATTGTTATCTTTTGCTCAGCAAAACCATCCTTCTCCACAGTGTTTGCCTCCACAAAAACAGGTTTTTCTGTTCCAGGATATACTGTAACCTCAGCATTTAACAAGTGGGTTAAATCAATAATTTTCATAAGGAGGCAACAAATAGGTTAATTTGAAAGTTTAAAAAGCAAATAAATAAAAATTGAAATTGCACCTAAACTTGCTGCCAGACCAATCAATACCTCTTTGGTAAGAAACTGCTGATAATATGGTTTCTCGGCCTTCTCTTCAAATTCTATGACACTCCCCGATTCAAGCTCGTCCTCTGCATTTTTGTTACTTTCATTATTTTCAGTAGTTTCCGTTTTCTCCAACGAAACTGGTTTTTCATCAGCACTTGTTTTTGAATTAGCATCAATAACATTTTCAAATCTCATCTCGGGCCCTTCTTCTGTCGAATTTATAATTTCCTCTGGTTCTTCGGCTTCTTCTGTAGGATATTTAGCCAAAAGAAACTCCCTGCTAATCAAAAACTTATTATCTTCCTTGCGAACATATTCTGTATTGATTCTTTTATTGCACAACCTGTAAATAGTTGTTGCACTTTTTCCGGTCAATTCTGCTGCTTCTTTAACTGATAAAAACATATGGTTAAGTTCAAGTTCATTTATTTGTTTTCCGACAATTTTGTTTTGTCTGGAACGGTATGACTAAAATAGTCAATTTTGTATATTTTCAATGACTATTTTTATCATACTTTTATCATTTTGTTTTTCAAATTTAACAAAAATCTTAGTTGTTTGGCAATTTTTTAGCACTATTAAGCATTTCAAGGCCTTTTTAGCCAGCTATTTTGCATAATTTTTTTACTTTTGAATTCCTTTCATCGGGGTGTGGCGCAGTTGGCAGCGCGCGTCGTTCGGGACGATGAGGCCGGAAGTTCGAATCTTCTCACCCCGACCAATATTGAAAAAACACCTTGTTAATCAAATGATTACAAATATTTTTTTATTAGTAGTACGATTACAAGCTAAACTTCTGAACTAAAAAGTTGGTTTTATAATTATATAAAGCCAACTTTTCAACTTTCAAATTTTTTTTCTAAATTTTTATTGCTTAGGCGGTTGTTTACCACCATCAAAACTTAAAACAGTATGTTATATAAATTGCAATGGTAAATGCCGATGCTACTTGAAAATAAAATCAGTATTACGGAGAAGGAGCTCTGCGGCTTTTAATGTTGAACCTATTTTTTTAATAACCTGAGCTCGATTAAAAATATTCACACAGTTTGAATTAATTTTTAGCAGAAATTGCAACAAATTTTTGAAGGACTATCGGGATAGTTCTAGAAAAATTGGTGTGATTTATGCAAGAATTAATCTAATCGAAAATTCGGAATCAGAAAC